>JBJXFD010000271.1:0-6211 GCA_046153985.1 Saprospiraceae bacterium | reverse complement strand
CTTGCCGGAATTGAATCCCAGCGCAATCAAACCATTGGTATGCAGCTTGATGTCGAAAGTGGTCTCTTTTTGATAGACAATCCCGGCCGGACCTTCGTCGTAATAATTCTTTCCGGAAGGCAGTTGTTGCTGTGCCAAAACGGGCAGTGCAAACAACAAAAACAGCAATGCAATATTGATTTGAAATTTCATATCCTCTGAATTCTAAGATTGAGTACAGTCAAAACAGAAGAATTGTTCACACGTCCATACAAATTGGCGTCACGATATTACGGATTTTAGGATTAACAAACAAGTATTTGGGAAGATGTAAGTCGCGACAGCATATCTTTTTGAAAAAAAATGGCAGCGTGGTCCTTTTGACGCCGTAATTTGCGCTCCAAAAGCACATGATTTATCGCAGCTCCAAACTGCTCAGCGCCTTCCCGAATGTTCTTGCTGCAGAGAGTACGCGGCATGGCGGCGTCAGTCCCGTCCCGTACAACTCCCTCAACCTAGGACTTCATACCGCAGACGATCTCCAAAACGTGCTCGAAAACCGCCGCCGGTTTTTTACGGCCTTAGGCATACCTGAAGATACGATAAGTGGCGCCCATCAGGTTCACGGAGACCGGATATTAAAAGTGGAAGCGCCTGGTCTGCACGAAGGCTACGATGCCCTGATTACACAAAAAAAAGGTTTGTTTGTAACCGTAGGCATCGCTGATTGCACGCCAATTCTGATTTACGACGCCGGGCAACAGGCGGTCGCCGCAGTTCACGCCGGCTGGAAAGGCACGTCACTTGCGATTGTGCGCAAAACCTTGGACGCCATGCAAGCCGCATTCGGAACCCAGGCCGCCGATTGTTATGCCTGGATTGGAACCTGCATTGACGAATGTTCCTATGAAGTTGGGGAGGAGGTTGCGCAACATTTCGATCCGGCCTTTAAAACCTGGGACGAAGCCCGCCGGAAGTTTACGGTTGACCTGAAATCGGCCAATAAAGCCTTACTGCTCGGATGGGGCATTCCCGACACGCAAATCGAAGTATCTCCTTATTCTACAGTGCTCGATCCGGAAGACTATTTTTCACATCGCCGGGAGCACGGAATTACCGGACGCATGATGGCCCTTATCGGAATCCGGTAATAAAGCCTGCCGGGAGAACTGCATTTATCCGCATCTCCTTTGGTTTAACGCCATACCAGACGTTTCCATTTTGCCGTTAATTAGTAACTTTGCATGCCCAAACCGAGCGTGCACCACATCCATCACACAAACTTTAACGGTGAAAAAGACAGGTTTAGTTTTCCTTGCGACATTGATTTCCTTTCATATCCTGGCACAGAAAGGCTGGGAAGCAGGCCCCTGGGCCGGTGCTTCGTGGTATTTTGGCGACCTAAACACCAGCTATAATTTAGGCACGCCCGGCCTCGCAGCAGGTATCCTGGCGCGCTACAATTTCAACGAGCGCCTTGCCCTCAAATTTTCAGCGGGCATTGGTAAAGTCGAAGCCGACGACGCCCGCTCCAGCAACATTTTCGAACGCGCCAGAAACCTGAGTTTTGAGTCTTCCCTCGTAGACGTTACGGCACAATTCGAGTTTAGTTTTTTGCCCTATATACATGGCAGTAAGGAAAATTACTTCTCTCCTTATATTTTTCTTGGCCTCACCGGGTTTCATTTCAACCCCAAAGCGCGCCTTGGCGACGAGCTCTATGAACTGCGTCCGCTGGGCACCGAAGGCCAGTTTAAAGGCGAAGAATATTACAGCGTTCACGGAGGGTTAGCTTTCGGAATGGGTATGAAGCTCGACCTGAGTTACGAATGGAGCCTTAACGTTGAGTTGGGCGTACGGCAATTGTTTACCGATTATTTAGACGATGTGAGTACCGTCTACCCCGACCAAAGCGACCTGCTGAAAGCGCGCGGTGAAATTGCCGTGGCACTTTCCGACCGCTCCATTATTATTCCCGGCGCCAATGACGGCCCCATCGGAGAAGAAGGCCGCCAGCGGGGCAACAGCAGCAATAAAGACGCCTATGCCATTGCCAATATCGCGCTGGTGTATTATTTTGGGGATTTGCGTTGTCCTGATTACGGCAAGCGGAAACGTAAAAACTAGGTTTTACCACATAGTTTTTTTACCACATAGGACACAGTAGAGGTTTTCACATAGTTCACATAGATACGATCACCTGTTGGGATACATTAGTCCCTATGTGAACTATGTGAAAAAAACTATGTGGACTATGTGGTAAAAAAAACTCACGCCGTAAAAAATCTATATCGCAGAAGAATCAAAAGCCTAACAGAAAAAGAAGTAATCCACACCAGCCTTGAAAGCCTGTTTTTCCAAAAACGCCAAAATTTCCACCTGCCCGTCCGGCGCGGCCACTGCGATGATCAACTGCGGGTGCGTTAGCTCCGGGATCATCCGGAAATCTTTTAATTCGGTTTCATACAGCCGCACGCCCCATTTGGCTGGGTTGTCGCATACCCAGTGGAATGGAATGTGGTTTTCAGAGAGCCGTTTTGCAAGTTGTTTTCCTTTTTTTCCGGCGCCCCACAGCACCAGGGGGCGGCCGGGGTCGTAGTCGAGTTCCAGAAAATAAGGCAATTTCAGGTCGAAATAACTTTGGTTGGCGTACTGTGGTTCATTCCGCGACGCCCTGCTGCTGTGATCTCGCCAAAAGTGCAGCGTTTCCTGCGCTGCTACGATCCGGAAACCGGCCTGGTAAAAGCGAAAACACAGATCGTAGTCTTCGGGATAGGTTTCGGCTTCAAATGCGCCGCAGCGCAACAGGTCTTCCCGAAACGCCATCCAGCAGGGAGATGGAAGCACGCATTCCTTATAAATAGCTTCATAGTGCCGCCCGGTGCGCATCAGGTCGTTCAGCCAATCCTGATAGCGCAGGTAACCGTCGCCTAAAACGGTGTCAGAAAAATAAGCCACATGGGCAGTTGTGACGTGGCCGGGGCCGGTGTTTTGCAATAAGGCGCTGAGGCGTTCTAATTTTTGAGGCGCCATGCGGTCGTCTGCATCCATGCGGGTGAGGAGTGCGCCCCGGCTTTGCGAAAAAGCCAGCCGGAGGGCCGGAGGAATGCCACGGTTTTGTCCGTTCCGGTTGACACGAATCCGGGAATCGCGTTGCGCAAACCGCTCCAGCAGGGCTAAACTGTCGTCGTCCGAGCCGTCGTCTACCGGCAGCAACTCCCAATGAGGATAAGTTTGTCCCAGGATGGACTCAATGCAGGCGTCTAAATAAGGCCCGGCATTCCGAACCGGCATCAGGATGCTGATAAGGGGATCAATCATTACATTAGTGAACTAGTACAATTTTCGCCACCGCAGAATCGGGGTCGCCAAAGCCAGAAAAACGTGGACTGCTGGAACTGAAAACAAGGTAAACCCCCGTGGCAGCACGTTGTCCGTTGTAGTTGCGGCCATCCCAAACGGCCTGACCGCCTAATGCTTTCGTTTCATATACCAGCCGACCATGAATGTCCGTGATTTTTACAGCGGCATCGCGGGCAAGGCCCCGGATGGCAATGGGGCCATCGTAATCGGAATACACCGGATTCGGGTAAATTTCGATGTTGGCGCTGTGAACCCGGTTGCCTTCGATGGCGTCGCTTTGGAAAGAAAGCACGCCTTTCAGGGTAGAAATGAAAACCTCTCCCGTTTTTTGATTTACGGCAATGTTCTGAATCGTATTGTCAAACAAAGGGGAATTGTCAACGGTGAAACGGGCAATCTGCTCGAACCCGTCTGCTGAAATCAGGAAAATACCGTTTTCCGTGCCGATCCATTTGCGGTTGGCGCCATCTACGGCAATGGTTTTGACGTTTTCGGTTTCGAGCAGGTAAGCGCCAAATCCGTCAACCTCCACGATCGGTCGGGTGCCCCGGCAATTGGTATCAAACGCATTGGAACCGCATTCAAAAATCACAATTCCTTCGGCAGTGCCCACCCAGATGTCGCCATCCAAATCAGCGACGAGGCAATTGATCGAATTGGTGGACAGGCTACTGTTGGATGTGGTGAAGCTCCGGCAGCGGTCGTCGGTATCGAGCGTGGCATCTCCTTCGTCAAAAACCATCATCCCCGAACTGGCGCCGGTAACAATCCATTTGTAACCACTTTGATCAACATCCAACTGAAACACCTCAATCTGGTCGCAATTGGCGCCAAAACTTTGCCAGGTTCCGTCTTTGCGGAGCACAACAATCGGTTTGTCGTTGATGGCCCGGTGGTTGCTGATCCAAAGATCGCCTTCGTCGTCAAATGCCAGCCCGCCGATGCGCGTCCGGGATTCGTCCTGAAGCGCGGGCTGAAGGATGGAGTTGCTTTTGTTGTATACCGTCATCTTATCCAGCTCCGGTTCAAATTCGATCAAACCTTCTAAATAAGAGCCGGCATAAACTTTTCCGGAAACCGGACTAACCGCTACGGAAAGGATGTCGCGCAGGTCGTCGGAGGTAAAACCGGGATCGCTGCTGCCGTCCATGCCGCGCATTTCCTGCCTCGACCAGCGGTTGTAAATCGTCCAGCGGTTGTCAATGAAAGAAGAAAACCCGTCGTCTAAGAAACGGTACCCCAACTGCTGGTTCAGCGCCCCGGAAGCCAGCCAAAACTGGTTGTTCTCTACCGTCATGGCCCAGGCATTTTCCGAATAGGGAGATTCAAAAGAGAAACGGGCACAGTTGATATCGTCCGAAGGATTGTAGGAAACCCGAAAATCGCGGTATTCTTCGCCAAACCAGATTCGGCCCTGCTCGTCTTCCACCGCGTAATTGGGAATATTGACGCAACCGTTCGCGGCGGGTTGGAAAGTGCCGTCCGGATTAAAAATCAAAACTTTCCCGGAACCGCACCCTTCTTGCGGGCAACGGTACCCGGCCAGCAGGTGTGCGCCTTCCGAAGTTAAAAAATGAATGGTGTGGGTTGCAGCCGGCTCCGTATGCCAGTAGTCGAGCGCTCCGTTTTCAACCACAAACAAAGTATCGTTCACATCAACGATCAGGCGCCCGTCAAAACGCACCATCGCTTTTGAGGAGTAATCGGCAGGAAACCCATGTGCCGGGCCCAATAAGGTCCAGTTGCTGAAATCGTCTATATTCCCGTTTGCAGGGGATACCCGGTAAATGCCATCTTCTGTTGCGGCATACAATTCTCCGTTGTGAACCTGCACATTGCGGACTTCCACATCGGTGAACGTCGTGAAGGAAAACTCTTCTGCCCGGATATTAATTTTTGAGACCCCGTAAGTTGCGGCAAGGTAGATGATGGAATCGTTTTCAATGAAAATATCATTGATCCGTTTTTCGCCGGTGAAATTGGTAAAATTTCGGATTTGTCGCATCACCGACGTGCCTTCCGGCTTCACTAAGTCAATAATGGCGTCTTTGTACACAACGATCAGCACATCGCCGAAGCGGTTGTAGCGGATCATGTTGATGTCGGTATTGCTTAAGCCGTTGACTTTTGCCAGAAAATTCGCGGCCTGGTCATCCTTGTCCAAAGAGACGATGGACAATTCTGTCGCGTAGTATATTTTGTCAGCGCTCTGTGTGACGAATTGTCCGATGCGATAAGGCAGGTGTGACCGCCACTGGCCGATGGGTAAAATATTCTGAGCAGAAACGATGACTCCGGAAATCGCCGTCATCAGGGTCAGGAGTAAGATTTTTTGCATACGGATTGTAAGTTAAGACAGACACAACATAAAACCTGTCTCATTTGAAAATATTGTCTCCCAAATAACTTTAAAACCCGTCCGTAAAGCCCGCGACAAGTGCAAAATTTACACCTGATTTGCGTTTCCCGCATAAAACTTGCTGTCTTTTATAACCTTGTGCCTATTTGTCGCGTTTATTCCTTTGCGATTGCTGATTTTTTCAGAATTTAGCCGCCCGATTGATGTACGCCTTGCGAGCGCGCTCAGGATGCAACAGGATCAACTATTTATAAAAACAAATCATCATCAACCTGGCTGTCGGCAAGGCTCTCCTGCCGAAACGCTGTATAAAACAAAAAAAGGACATGTCCCAGATCAGTTACAAATCAGATGTGGAAGCAGTAGACGCTATGGCGGCTTCTTTCAAAGACCTGCGAAAAGAAATTGGAAAAGTCATTGTCGGACAGGACGAAGTCGTTAAAGCGGTCATTATTTCCCTGTTCAGCAATGGACATAGCCTGCTGGTTGGCGTACCCGGATTGGCAAAAA
>JBJXFD010000270.1:0-7372 GCA_046153985.1 Saprospiraceae bacterium | reverse complement strand
TTTTTGCCATTTTCACCCCTTCAGCAACGTGGCCAATGATAATCTGTGCGCTTTCCCGATGTGAAATGTCCGCATGAGGATTTTTAACTGTTTGGTTTTCAATAAAATATTCAGGATGAAGCGTTTTGCCAATATCGTGATAAAGCGCTGCTACCCGAATGAGCAGGTGGTCTGCTCCGATTTTCCGGGCTGCCGTTTCCGACAAATTGCCTACCTGGAGCGAGTGCTGCAACGTGCCGGGCGCTTTCAGGGCCAATTCCCGCAGCAAGGGCCGGTTCATATCGGATAGTTCAACTAAGGTGATGGGGGAGGTGAAGCCAAAAATCCGCTCCAGCAAAGGAATGAGCGGGTAGGCCAACAAGGTTAAAAAGACATTCACGCCCAGCCATCCGAATACGGGCCAGTTCAGGGTTTCAAAATTACCTTCCTGTACCAATGAAATGGCCATATAGGATATGATATAGGTCAGGTAAATGTACAGCATTGAATAAAAGAACCTCGACCAGTCGCGTGTATCAACTTTGCTGACGAGAACGACCATACCAGCCAGCAATTGCAATAGCACAAATTCCAAACCAATGGAGGATAAAAATCCTGTGATGACCACGACAATTAAATGCGTAAACAAAGCCAATCGCGCCGTAAAAAAGGTCTTGACGACAATGGGCACTACACAAAACGGCAAAAGGTAAGCGCTGAGGAACGCGGTTTGTTCCGTTGCAAAAACGAGGTAACTAAACACCGCCGGCCAAATCATGACAAAGACCAACTTATTGGTTTGGGCGTGTACTTCCGGCGCATAGAGCCGCAAATAAGCCGAAAACAAACCAATGACCAACGCCGCCATCAGGAAATACCCGCCCAGAATCCACCAGTAAGCCGATGCACCCGAAACAGTCGCTTCGTACTGGGCCTGGTAGGAAACCAACTTTTGGTAGGTTTCTTCTGAAACGGCATTGCTTTCTCCTACAATCAGCTCACCTTCCCGTACCATGCCCCGATGGGTTGGCAATTGTGCGATGAGCGCATTCTTAAATTTAGCGGTCAGGGTATCGCTATACAGCAGATTTGGCGCCAGGGCGTTTTCGAGTAATGGGTATAGGAACTCCGGTTCTCTTAAATTGCTGTAAGGCAGGGTATCGCTGAGCAATTCTTTGGCCGTCTTTAGGGTCAGTATATTTTCGACAGTCTGTTGGTGGGTCGTATTTCCACTTACAATGTTGATTACGAATTCTTTGCCTTTATCCTGGTGTTCAGGGGCCAATTGAATGATGCCGCGCTGATAAATCCGGTCGAGCATTCGGGTGCCGTAGTCGGTGTAGATGCCCGGATTTTGCAGGACATCCCGAAACGTACGGTCGTTGCGGGTCATGTTCAGTTGGGCAGCAAATTCCTCAGTAAAACGGCGCTTTTTGTCTTTAGCTACCCCTGGAAAGACCAGATAATAAGGAGAAAAAGAGGTTTCCATTGCCTGGATATCAGCGGCAAGCTCTTCCTGCGATATTTGAATGGCAAAGTCAAAAGGCGCAACCAAGTCGTCGTAACGCCAGATTTGTCCTTTTTCAAAATGGTACTTGAATTGCGCATTTTTCGGCGCCAGAAAACTGATGAAAATCACGATTCCAAAAACGAGCAGGTACCGCACTAAGTGCGGCAGCCGAACAAACCAGGATTGCCATTTTTTTCGCATAATTAAATTCGTGTATATTCGAGCCTGAAACTTGAGGAGCAGGCGAGTAAATTTGACACTATAAGCAGTCAAAGATGACAAATATACCACAATATGCCAGCAATAAATATTGACGAGGTACTGGAGCGACTGGATTTTATCATCGAAAGCAGCCAGAATGATCAGGATCCACATGGAGCTTTTGCAGCTTTGTACCGCCGCGTAACCGCTGCGGTCAAGGATGGGATTGCTGCCGGGCAATTCGACGATGGCCCTCGTATGGAGCGCTTAGACGTCGTATTTGCCAACCGCTACCTCGATGCCTGGGAAGCCCGAAAAGCGGGAAAACCGGTAACCGAAGCCTGGGCTTCAGTTTTTGAAACGGCAGGGCAGGGGAGGAAGCTGCTGCTGCAACACCTGCTGTTGGGCATGAATGCACACATTAACCTTGATCTTGGCATTGCTGCGGCCACGGTTTGTCCGGGTGCAGCCATTACTGACCTTCGCGCCGACTTCAACCGGATCAACGACCTGCTTGTGCAAATGGTGGACAGTGTGCAGGACAACCTTCGCTCGGTATCGCCTTTGCTGGGCATTGTGGACTGGTTTGGTAAAGATAAAGACGAGCGTTTCGCGGGCTTCGGCCTGAAAGCGACCCGGACTTTGGCGTGGATTTCTGCGACCAGTTTGGCAATGCTGGAATCAGAAGCTGAACGAAACGATAAAATTGACAATCTCGACCAAAAGGTAGCGCGAATTGGGAGAGGCATTGCCACTCCGCCGGGTTTTTTCGGTTGGGTGATTAAGGTTATTTTGTTTTTTGAAAATAAGGATATTGGGAAGCAGATTGGGGCGGTGAAGAGCACGATGATCGCTGTATGATAACAGAAAGGTAAGCATCTGTCTTTGCATGTTTGAACAATCTTCGCCGGGGCGCTGTCGGTGATGGAGGCCAAGCGGGTGGTGCTGGCCGTGCAGGTATAGGCCAGATTGTCAATTTAGCCGTAGTTGCAGGTGCTGCTGTAATAGCCGGTGCATTGCAGCGCAGTGATGTTGCCGCGCAGGTCGTAGGCCAGGGTTTCATTGTATTGGTGCGCTTCATACTGCGCTTTTGCGCTTGCGTTCATGTTGTCGTAGTTTAAAATTTCGGCAACCTTGTCTAAGCCCGGTGCGCTGTAAGCTTCCGGTAGCCGGTTGTTTTTTAGATAATAAATCCACTCGTCTAATGAGTCTTTCGCTACATCATTGAATTTGTTGACCCTAATGATGTAGTATTCCGGGTAAATCTGGTACGCTGTCGTGATGCCAAACAGTTCCTTTTGCCGGACATTAACCTGCAACGTATCGTTGGTGTGAATGCCCTTGAAATCCGTCGTGCCGTGATACACATAATCATTCCCTTGCCCCAGATCAAAATAGACGATGTTGATGATTTTGTCATCAGCTCCTTCAGGATTGCCCTCCGATTCAGGAATGTTCATGATTTTGATGTGCCGACCTAGCAATACCGTCAGAAAGCCTTCCAGTATGTCGTAGTTAGCTTTTTGCCGCAATAACCTTTTAATGGCCCAATACCAGTAGGCGTAGTTCACTTCCTGTAAAAAGCGGTCGTCTTCCATCGGCATCCCGCCCACCCACTTGGTGATCAGGCGGTCTTCTGCGTCGTATTCCATGCGGTTGGCAAATACCCACCGGCCATTGCCGTAGAAGACTTTATGCGTGTGCGGACGCAAGACGTTGTCGTGTTCAAATACGTCGGCCACGATTTCTGTGATGCCTGAATCTTACGTGACTTCCCAGCTTGAACACCAGCCGAGCAAACTACGCAAACCGGTCAGGAGACCGGCAGACAGGCCGCAGCAGGGTTAAAAACCCCGGCGAGCCACACGATTTTGACTAGGCGAGAGGAAGACTTGGCACGAGCGGGGCATGCATATAGGCCTTTCCAGTATATAGTTGGTTGTATAGGGTTTTCCCTGAATCGTCCCAGGCATTTTCAAGGAAATACCCGTTCTCCGGATCTACATATTCTTCAAAGTACTTTTGCCCTTTTTCATTCCATAGGATGGTGTAATAGCCATTCGGAATATTAAAATATTTACATTGTGCTATTTTAACTCCCGCTGAATTGTATTTTTCAAATTCATCAAAAATGGCAACACCTAACGGTAATGGGGACCCATACACCTTTTTCCGTACGTCCAGATTAGTGATTTTTACAGTTTTATCATCTAAAATGGAAGTATCAAGTTGGGCTGATAATTCGGGAAGCAAGATTAGCAGAAAGCAAATAAGGAATACCCATTTTTTACACATTTAATAGTCGTTTTTATTTACAGATAAATAAGAACAGGTCGTCCTACTAATTTTCTTGAGTTGGCGCAGCCTCGGGCGCGCAGGTATCTTCGTATCCTACATTGGCAACAACTTCCTTCTTTTTTAACAGATAAGTAATCGAAATATGGCATTCCCGATCGGGATCCATAATCGTATCCCTTTTATAATCAAACATGAAGGTGACAGAATCTGTCCGAAAGTCAGTCATGTTATAGAAATAGAATATTTGGGAACTGCCTGGAGCCAAATCAATCATACTCGATCCCCAATTATCCCCAATGCCATAATGGTACTCGCGATTCATTTCCAATGAGTCATAGTAGCTGTATTCAACGGTTTCAGGAAGGTAAATGCTTACCGAATCGTTTTCTTCTAGGGGGTGGGCAAATATGTATAAGGTATCTTTGTCCACATTTTCAACCTTAAGCTGGAAGTATGTCTCTCCGGAAGAAATATCATCAACAAAACCTTTTAGTTCTCTCAATTCAGTGCCGGTAAGTAAATCTATAATGGTGATTTTTAAACGAGTATTTTGTGTATCCGTTTCCGGTCGCTGGCAGCCTTGGGAAACTATGGCCATCAATACATAAATGCAAACAGCAATTTTAGCTTTCATACTTTGATGTTGCCGCTTTTCAAAATAATCACAAAAGTTACTCCCATGAATTGTCATAATGGGCAGAATTAACAACCTCTATTCTTTGATTGTCTCTTACAATGCACTTTATCTCCAGTCTTTGTTCTCTATAAAGAGTAGTATCCAAATAGTAATGAAAATATAAGATGAGTGAGTCTATATTATTACGAGGAGCATTGCGCAAGGCAAAATAAAAAGATTTTTTGTCTTTGGGAGATAAAGAAATAAAAGTATCAGAGACCGCATCTAGCCTGGTTGTGTTAACACTATCTCTACTCCAATAACTTGCAGTTGCATACGGATGAAATTGATTTCTAACACGCCAAGAAGGACGGATATACATAGCTGAATCTGTTTTGTTTTCCAAAGCCATTGTATACCAAAAAAAATTCTTATAATAAATTGCTTCATCCAAATTATTAATAGGTCCATTTATTTGAATACTCAGTTTTTTGTCTTTATTTAGGGAAGTACAACTGATTATTAAAAACAGCAGCCACAAAAAGCAAGTAATTTGCCTTTTTTCAAAAAAGAACTGCCCTGTCAATATTAAGAAATATGTTCGCATTGGCCTTATTTTGAAATTAAAAAAAGATTAACTAAATATCTATGAGACTTTAATAGTATTCTTTCTTTCGCGCGCAAACCATGCAAACCAATAGTAGGATTTGAAGGTAGATGTAATTTAGGAATGCCCCCATGATTTTTCCACATGAAGTCTCCATGCATATTCAAATTTGGTGAACCATTATAATGTTCTTTTCTGCTATTGAACGTAGCATAATCGTGGTTAAAATGGTATTGCGCTTTATGCACCATTTGATGTAATAATTCGTGCGCAATTAAATACCCAAGCCCATATTCAAATGACGCACCTTTTCTGTCGGCTATTTCAAAATAGCTTGTATTTACAAAAGATTCTGTGTTTCCTTTTTTGTTGTAAGTGCCTGTAATTCCGGCATTTGAAGCAGAAAAGCCTCCTTCGCCGGGCATATGCCACCAATCTACAATAGCTAAAAATAAATCATTCCAAGCAAGCTTTAGCGTTTGGGCTTCTTTTTTAGTTTTAAAAATAAAGGACACAGATTCAATAGGTAAATAATTTCTGTCAAAAATGTTTCTTGCCTGAGTTAATGCGTTTCCCAGAACTTTGTCATCTAAGCCGGCTTCATTAACAATATAAGCGTTGATGTTAGATTTAGCTGATTCGCGACCTTTAGCCTCCTCATCCGTCTCCTCCCTCCTCGCTTTCCCTTTCTCCGCCCGTTCCTTATATACCTCATTCGGATTGGAACTCATCATGCCAAATAAATCCACATTTGCAACCGGGTTGTTCAGTCCATAGTGGTAAACCGACAGACTGTGGTAAGCCTCCGCCATCGGATCCACCGACCACCAACGACCCACACTCGCATCATACCCCCTTGCGCCATAATCGCTCCAATTCCACCCAAAATCCTCAACCAATTCTTTCCCATTATACTGGTACTTATTCTCGGCCCCTACCTGCGCCGTCCACGCGCCTTCCATTTCCATCCCAAAAGGGTAATAATGATTCTCCTGCAACAACTGCGCCGTTGCACCATTCGCCCGGAACATCACCCGGCTATTACCGAGGTGATCTTTCAGCGTGTATTCATAGTGCCAGGCGGTTCCATTGGGCACGAGGCGCCCCTCTTCGTGATAAACGGCTTCTACGGCTATACCATTGTATTCAATGCCCGAAACATAGTTTTGAGTTGTTTCTACGCCGGTGTTGGCTGCCGTAAATTTAGTGATTTTTTCGCCTGCGGCGGTGTAGGTCAGGCGTATTTCATTGCCGTTGTCGAACAGCACCTGGCGCGGCAGGTTGAGGTGGTTGTACGCCACCGTCATGTTTTTGTGGTTGTCGCGGCTCATGTTGCCGTTCAGGTCGTAGGTGTACGTGTAACTCCCTAATCCAGGCGTTTTAAAGCCTTTGGTGCTGCTGCCTGTTTCGTTAATTTGCGTCAGTTGGCCGGCGGTGTTGTAGGTGTAGGTCATTTGGTCGATGACGCCGAAGGTGCTCGTGCCGCTGAGCAGGCCGCGCCGCGTCACGGTTTTCAGGTTGCTGCTCAGGCCGGCGTTGTCGTAGGTGTAGTCGGTTTGGTAATTGGTGCTCGACACGGGCGATGCGGCGTTGTTGGTGCGCGTGGCGTATTCGCCGCGTTTGAGCTGGGAGCCTCTTTAATTCTTGATACTATTATAGTCTATATTAGGAGATCCATCGTGCCATTCACCAATGCTTTCTTTTATTAATACTATACTACCGTCTGATTGAATACGAAACTCCATTTCCAAATGGTAGTTTGTATTATTGTTTCCATGACATGCAAATGATGCA
This sequence comes from Saprospiraceae bacterium, assembly GCA_046153985.1. Lineage (GTDB taxonomy): Bacteria > Bacteroidota > Bacteroidia > Chitinophagales > Saprospiraceae > JABWAJ01. The sequence continues at coordinate 367 of JBJXFD010000270.1, read as the reverse complement.
CAATAAATATCTGCTAGAAAAGAATCTTCCAAGTGTTTTACCTGCGTAATGACAACATCTCTGTACCTTCCTGTATTAAGATTCGGGCTTATGGCATTGACAACAAAATACGGAATTAGATTGTGATAACCACTACAATCTTTACATGTAGCTGTTAAATCTGTCACTCTAATTGAAATATTACCATTCTCAGGTTTATCAATTCCTAAAATTTTACCTATGTGCTTTTGTTTTAAAATATTTTGCAACAAAGTGCAAGAATCAGCCATCACATCTTGGCTAAATACACGAGGGTTCATGATTATAACCAAAAAAAAAGTCAGCAATTTTATCTTATTCATTTTTGCAATTTTGTTAATCCCTGGAA
>JBJXFD010000311.1:0-4279 GCA_046153985.1 Saprospiraceae bacterium | reverse complement strand
GGCATCAGCGGTTTTGGCGGCGCAGCCGATGCCGGTTGCAGGGCAGCGCGGTAGAGCAGGGTATTGTCGTCGTACCACTGGTAACTTCCGCCCATGAGGACATTGAGGGCAGATTTATTAATTTTAACCGCTTTTTGGGTGGCAACATCTACCACATAGAGGTCTACCCGCTCATTGGTGGTATGCGTAAAAGCGATTTTTTTGTCATTTGGGCTCCAACTTACACTGCCGGCGTAAAGCGGCGAGGGCAGCCCGCTGATGGCCATTTCTTTGCCGGTGGCCATGTTTTTCAGGTACAGGTTTTGCAGAAAATTCTGGCGGCTGGGCGCATAGTTGTTCGGATTGATGCGCAACCCGGCGATCCTGAGTTCAGGCCGCGCCAGCTCTTCCACCGAAGGGTAACTGCTGCTTTCGGTGAGCAGCATCCATTCGCCTTTATCGTCGGTGCTTACCCCCGGCGCAGGTTTGGCCAGCAACAAATCAGCAATATCTTTGGGCGGCAGTTTGTAGGAAACATCTTCCTGTGCAAAAACGCCGCTAATTAAAAAACAGCAGATAATGAAGGTGAGGAGTCGTTGATTCATCATATCAATGATTTTTTTTGAAAAGCTGAAATTGAAAAAAAATATGGAAAACACCAACAAAGATGGTTGGAAATTGGAGCGCTCCGAACCAGGCCCCGGCCTGAAGATATTCCGAAGCCGGCTCGACTACATGCGCAACCCCCGCAACGGCAAAACGGAAGCCATGATCGTGCTGGAAGGCGCCGATGCCGCAAATATTGTGGCCGTGACGCCGGATCGCCAGATCGTTTTTGTTCGGCAATACCGCTTTGGCACGGGAAACGACACGCTGGAATTGCCAGGCGGCGCAGTGAATCCCGACGAACCACAAGCCGAAGCCGCCATGCGTGAATTGGCCGAAGAAACAGGCTACACGGCGCCTGAATGGCGACACCTTGGCAGTATCCCTTCCAATCCGGTGTTTATGAACAGTTATATCTTCCATTGGCTGGCGCTCGGCGCAATGCCCACGCTGGCGCAAAATCTCGACGATGGCGAAGCGGTGGAAGTGGTGTTGCTCCCTGAATCTGAAGTTTTGGACAAACTTTTAGCCGGCTGGTTTCAACATACGCATACGGTGAATGCGCTGCTTCGGTATTTTGTGGAACAGGGTGATTTGAGAGGGAGAGAGTGAGGGAGGGAGAGGGGGCTACATATTGTCTGGTGTCTGTTTTTTAGAGTTCGAGAGCAAGGCATGTGAAGGCCCCAAAAGCGGGATTTTACTCGAGTAAATGACCGATTTTGGGGCCTTCGCATAACGCAGCTATCGGACTATAAAAACAGACACTATTTACCTGATTTGCATCAAAATCCGCCACTCTTTGGGGTAGTAATTATTCACCCGGTTCCCGATCCCCTTAGCCCAGCCCAGGCCAAGCCCTTCGTATGCCGCCAACATCCAGCCTTGCGGAACCGGGTTAAAAACGGGTGGTTCTTTTTTTAAAAAATGCAACGCTTGTTCCCGCTCCAGCGCCACACGGGGCACATCGGGGTGGACGAGTGCGCTTAGCGCGAATTCAGGGGCCGGCAGAAAATCTTTGCCTTTAAACAGACCAAGCGGCACGCCGAATGCAGATTGCCGGAGTATGGAACCCAGTTGCATACAATCCGCTACCTGGGCCTCCGGCAACGCCCGGAATGCCCCCTGCCAATCCTGAAAAACAGCGACTCCCGCTTCCGGAGCCAACCAGGGCGCCAGGGATTCGAGGTCAGTTTTTGACGCAGGTTTTAACGTCCCGGCGGGCAGCGATTTGGCGGTTTTTTCAACGGATTGTTCCTTACCTTCTTTGCGAAAACACGACAGATAAAAGCCTTCCCCCCGCACGCGGTGCGGGTAGCACTGGTAGCCCATCCCTTTGTGAATCAGGCCCCATTCGGCGGGAAGCGCGAGTTCAAGGGCGTGAAAAGGTGCTTGCTCCAACAACCAGGCGGCATTGTTTTCGTTTTCTTCGTCGTTGTAGGTGCAGGTGCAATACAACAGCACGCCGCCAGGGCGAACCAGGACTGCTGCTTCCGCCAGAATGCGCCGTTGCCGGGCAGAACAATGTGCGGTATGCGCAGGCGACCATTCCTTCACCGCGTCCGGGTCTTTGCGAAACAAGCCTTCGCCGGAACAGGGCGCGTCCACCAGCACCAGATCGAACCAGCCTTGCAAGGCTTTGAAGTCGCGGCTGTCGTGCTGACTGGTGTGCATGCCGGCATGGCCCCATTTGGCCACATTGTATTGCAGGGTTTGGTAGCGGTTGCGGATGACTTCGTTGGAAAGGAGCAAACTCCCCGCCGGCAATACAGAAGCCAGCAGGGTACTTTTTCCGCCGGGCGCAGCGCACAAATCCAATGCCCGAAGCGGTTGTCCGGCAGGCACGCATTGCTGCACAGCCGTTGCAACCAGCATCGAAGAAGCTTCCTGCACGTAATAAGCGCCGGCGTGGAACCGCGGATCCAGCGTAAAAACCGGGCGCTCAGCGAGGTACCGCCCGGCGGCGTACCAAGGCACCGGCTCCAGGGGCTCGTTTTTTAGGCCACTGTCCTTCAGGGGATTCAGGTGAATACTGATTGGTGCAGGCTGCTGCAGTGCCTGCAGGAAGGCGTCTGTTTCAGCACCCAGCAAGGTGCGCATTTGCACTAAAAAGGGTTCCGGCAGGTTACTCATTGATCCAGCCTTTTTGTTCCTGCTGCCCGCCGCCTTCCAGCCGGTAATAAATATACGAAGACCCCGACGGCGCTAAGGGCAACACCTGCTTCGGCGCCTCTCCGGCCCATTGTTCAAAAAGTTCGGAAAGCGCTTGTTCGATTGCGGCGGCTGAGGATGGCATCTTTGTTAGATTTTAGATGGCAGATTTCAGACACCGGATGCTGTGGAGGCATTGATGCCGAAAAGATGGACAAAAATAGGGTTTTCGATGGGATATCAGGAGGAAATGAAAAGTCGGGCAATAAAGGGTATAAATACTTGTGTTCTGGTAACCGAGTTCTATATTTGCCCTAAAAAAAGCATGCCCGTAAGCAATTGGACATTTGACGCTTCAAAATTTTCTTGGATTGATATCGTCAGCCCAACAGAGGAGGAGTTAAAAGCCATTAGCGAAAAATACCATTTGCACCATTATACCCTAAAGGACTGCCTCGAGCCGGATCATTTACCAAAACATGAGGATTTGGGGGACACGCATTTTATTATTACCCGCATTCTTAGCGATACACAAACAACAAAATCGCATACCATTCAAGAAATCAGCAGCAAAATTGCAGTTTTTTACAATGAACATTTTATTATTACAGTTCATCGGTTGCCACATGTTTTTCTCGATGATATTAGAATAAAGTATTTAGAGGCAAATAAATGCAGGAATTCAAGCGAATTAATTACAAAAATAATCTGGCATGTCCTTCATTCCTATGACAAGCCTGCTATTGACCTTTCGAATGAAGTAGATGCGTATGAAGCGAAAATATTTTTAAAATCGCTCACCCCTGTAATGATGGAAGATTTATATTTTATAAAAAGAAAAGCGGCCATCTGCAACAAATTGTTGATGCTTACCGGCGAAGTGATCAATACCATCAGAACAACAGATAATGATTTGGTCGCTTTGCAGGATGTAAAGGATTTGCATGTAAAATTGACAACAATTTTTGACCAGGCTCATGATGACGTGACCAACCTTTTAAATATTTATTTGTCTCTCTCTGCTCAAAAGACTAATGAAGTCATGAAAGTTCTTACCATTTTTTCTGTGTTTTTCATGCCCCTTACTTTTATTGTGGGTATTTACGGAATGAATTTTGAATTTATGCCTGAATTAAAATTAAAATGGGGATACCCTGTTGTTTTGATTTTGATGATTGTACTATCCGTTACTATATTCTGGTGGTTTAAACGAAAAAAGTGGATGTAATGGAGGTTAATTTAGGTTAAAGGCAAATTTAATAAGTAGACTACGTTATTGACATTCCCGTCATCTTTCTGATCTGGATCAAATTCAAAACCATTTTTTTCCAACAACCGCCTCGATGCGTTATTGTTGTGGTGGGTAAAAGCGCACAAAGTCTGAATGCCAATGCTTTCAAAGCTATAAACCAGCACTGATTTTACCGCTTCATCCATCAATCCCAGTCCCTGAAACACAGGTTTAAGCTCGTAACCCAACTCCGCCTGGGTTTTGTCCTCCGAAAAATTCCAGAGGCAAATGGTTCCGATCAGGTCGTCGTGCCCT
>JBJXFD010000307.1:0-10930 GCA_046153985.1 Saprospiraceae bacterium | reverse complement strand
CTTGCTGGAAATCAACCTCATCACTGGCCGGCACCATCAGATCCGCGCACAACTGGCCGCCATCGGCTGCCCCATCAAAGGCGATGTAAAATATGGCGCCCGACGCGGCAACCGCGACCGCTCCATTCACCTGCATGCCTGGAAATTAGCTTTTACCCACCCGGTTTCGGGCGAAGCCGTGGAATTGGTTGCGCCGCCACCTGCGGGCGATCCTGTTTGGGAAGCGTTTGCGCCGCTTTTATCAACTTAAAAAAATGGAACTCATAAAAAAATACTTCCCCAACCTCGACGAAACGCAACTCAGCCGTTTTGAGCAATTGGGGCCGCTTTATCAGGACTGGAATCAGAAGATCAACCTCATTTCCCGCAAGGATATTGAGTTCATATACGATCACCACATCCTGCACTCGCTGGCGATTTCCGGGGTGCTGACCTTCCTGCCGGGGGCAGAAGTGCTGGATATTGGTACAGGCGGTGGCTTCCCGGGCATTCCGTTGGCTATTCTTTTTCCTGAAACCCAGTTCACCCTCATTGACGGCACGGGCAAAAAAATCATGGTGGTACAGGAGATTGTCAACACCCTCCAACTCGACAATGTGACCGCCCGTCACATCCGCGCGGAAGAGTTGAAAGGGCAAAACTTCGATTTCGTGGTGTCGCGCGCAGTCGCCGAACTGCCCATGCTCGCCGCCTGGAGCCTTCGCCTGATCAAAAACAAACAGCTACACGCCATCCCAAACGGGCTTATCGCGCTCAAAGGCGGCAATGTAAAGCAAGAAATCAAGACTTTGCCGCGTGGGTCTTATGCGGAACTACACCCCTTGTCCGATTTTTTCAAGGAGCCTTATTACGAAGAAAAATACGCCGTGTACGTGCAGGCTTAGAGCTTGTTCGGGAATCCCGAACCGGTAAAAAAGCCGGGCTGAAAAAAAAACCTGCCTTCCGTTGTCAGGAAATTCCTATTTTTATCGCGTATTATCAATCGAAGCACAGGATAGTGCATGCGATACACGAATTTAAGGCAGAAGGAATTGCAAGCGTGGAGCTTGATTTTGCTCAGTTAAGAGCTTGTTCAGAATTCCCGAACATGCTCTAAAAGGCAAAAACTCATCATAGTTAATGACAGCGTCGGCATGCGGAAATATCCTGCAGAACGATCAATTACAAGTGCTTCACGAAGCGCTTTTGGATTATAGAATTTTCAAAAATACCTGCCGGATGAAGATGGACGATTAGCGCCGTGCATCCCGTCCGCCGTCAATCCGCCCGAAGAAGCAGTTGCCGGACAGGTCAATGTTTAACCTCCTTCCTGCCAGAATACAGTCGTGTCGTGTGTACCGTGTTTGAGCTTCATCACGGGTACGACTATGTTATTTCAACACGTAATTGGCCAGTTTGCTACCAAGGCTGCCCTGCAACAAATGGCGGGGGGCGAACGCATGCCCCATGCTTTGCTGCTGCTTGGCCCTGCGGGAAGCGGGAGTTTGCCGTTGGCGCTCGCGCTCGCGCAATACGTGCTTTGTGAACAACGCACGCCCGAAGATGCCTGCGGTCAATGCGCTGCCTGTCTGAAAACAGGCAAACTCATCCATCCCGACGTCCATTTTTCCTTTCCCACCATCGGCGCCAATGCAACCAGCGAAGGTTTTTACAGCCAATGGCGCAGTGCGCTGGAGCAAAACCCCTGGCTCGACGTGAACGACTGGCTCCAGAACATCGGCGCCGAAAACAAACAGGGCAATATTACCAAGGAAGAATGCGTCAACATCATCCGTAAATTCAGCCTGAAAACGTTCGAGGCTAAGCATAAAATTTTGATCCAGTGGTTGCCCGAATACTTAGGCAAAGAAGGCAACCGCCTGCTGAAACTGATCGAAGAACCGCCGGAAAATTCGCTGTTCATCTTAGTCGCGGAAGACACCGAACAGATCCTCAACACCATTTTATCGAGGTGCCAGTTGGTGAAAGTACCGGCACTGGAAGATGCGGACGTTGTGGCCGGCTTAGTTGAAAAAACCGGCGCAAAGGCAGAAGAAGCTGCGGCAATGGCGTATTTGGCGAACGGAAATTTCAATGAGGCGCTGCGCCTGTCCGCACACAAAGACAACGACCACAGCGCTTTGTTTTTAGACTGGATGCGGCGTTGTTACAAAGGAGACGGCCCCGAAATGTTAGACTGGGTGGAACGGTTTGCCAAATTGGGCCGCGAAGGCCAAAAGTTTTTTGTTCAGTACGCCCTGCACTTTTTGCGCGAATTCATCGCCCTGAAAGTCAATGGCGATCGGGCCGTGCGCCTTCAGTCAAACGAGCTGGAAACTGCCCGGCGCCTCTCATCGGTGCTGAGTTTTGGACAGGTAGAGCACATTGTAAACTTATTGACGGAAAATGCTTATTTCATTGAGCGCAATGCCAACCCGAAAATTCTGTTTCTGGATGCGTGCATTCAGGCGAATCGGGTCATGAAAACGAAGAAGGAAATTTGAGATAGTTTTTGGTTATCTGTTACTGGTTATTAGTTATCTGTTATTGGTGGAGAGGGAACAGCATAGAGTTTTCGTTTCTTCGATTATTCCAGCACAACCAATAACAAATAACCATTAACCAATAACGAATAAATTGAGTGAAAATGGGATGTTTAGGATGTTCAGTAAGCACCGGAGACGGAAAAGTTTCCGGGTGTAATAGCAAGGGCGGATGCTCCTCAACCGGTTGCTCCACTGGTGGCTGCAACCGCCTCAATACCTTCGATTGGTTGTCGGATATGGACATCTATGACGTAGATGCCTATGATATTGTGGAGGTGAGTTTTAAGAATGGCGCCCGAAAGCAATTTTTTCGCAACCTCTCCCCTGCCTCAACCGGCGACATGGTCATCGTGGATACCGGCAATGGCTACGATGTGGGCCGCATCAGCCTGAGCGGCGACCTTGTGCGCATGCAAATGAAGAAAAAGCGCACCGGCGAAGATACCGTCACCCAGGAAGTCATCCGAAAAGCCAACGAACGCGACATGGAACGACTCCAGGAAGCGCGCGAACAGGAAAAGCCGGCGATGGTCAGGGCGCGGGCAATTGCCCGGATGCTCAACTTAGATATGAAGGTGGGAGACGTGGAATTTCAGGGCGATTTGCGCAAAGCCACTTTCTTTTACACCGCAGAAGGCCGGGTGGATTTTCGGGAATTGATCCGCCATTTCGCTAAAGAATTCAAAGTCAAAATTGAAATGCGGCAGATCGGCGCCCGGCAGGAGTCGGCGCGCGTGGGTGGCATCGGCTCCTGTGGCCGCGAATTGTGCTGCTCCACCTGGTTGAGCGATTTTAAATCGGTTTCCACGGGCGCTGCACGCTACCAAAACCTCGCTATCAACCAATCGAAACTGTCGGGGCAGTGCGGTCGCCTGAAATGTTGCCTGAATTACGAGTTAGACACCTACATGGATGCTCTGGAACAATTCCCTTCCAACGCGGAACGGATCGAAACCAAAGCAGGCCGCGCAATTTTGATCAAAACCGACATTTTCAAAAAACTGCTCTACTACGTTTACGAAGGAGAATCGGGCAAAGGCAAAATTTTTGCCATTGATCTGGCCCAGGTGAAGGAAATTATTCGAATGAATGCCTCCGGTGAAAAACCAACCGACCTGAAAGCTGTTCATGTAGTGGAACTGGAAGCAGATGACGAAGATCGCGACATGGGCTTCGAAGACGTGACCGGGGCAGTAGAATTGCCGGAAGAACAACGGCGGAAGAAAAAGAAAAAGAAAAAGCCCCGCCCCGGCGAACAAGGCGGAAATGCTCAGTCCACCCGCGGCGAGCGACCACCGGAAAACAGAGGCAGCAGGCCTGCAACACGTCCGGACCGCCCTGAACGGCAGGATCGGGGGCCCAGACCGGAAAGGCCAGTTCAGCCAGACCGGCCACCCAGACCGGAACGGCAAGACCGACCGGATAACAGGCCACCCAGACCGGAACGACAAGACCGACCGGATAACAGGCCGCCCAGACAGGAACGCTCTGATCGGCCTGAACGACCAGACCAGCCACCAGTTGAAAACCAAGGCGAACAGCGTCCGGATAAAGACCAGCCGGGCAACAACAACAACCGGAGCAAGGACTGGAAACGGCGCAAAAAGAAAAAAAATAAAGGCGGCGGCGGAAATAACCCGCCAGCCGCGTAGGGGCGACCCTCGCGGTCGCCCTAAAAGGCAAATTTGCAAAACCTGTCCCGAATAGCGGGAGGGCAAGAGGCGGCCAAAAGCATTTTTTTTGATAAACACTTAATCTGATGAAATACGACGTAACAGTCATCGGCTCCGGACCGGGCGGATATGTTGCAGCCATACGCGCGGCACAGTTGGGCTTCAAAACCGCTATTATTGAAAAATACGATGCATTGGGCGGCACCTGTCTCAACGTAGGATGCATCCCCTCCAAAGCCTTGCTGGATTCTTCCGAACACTACCACAATGCCAAAGAAAAATTTGAACAGCACGGCATCGAACTGAAAAATCTGACGGTGAATATGCCGCAAATGGTGAAGCGCAAAAATGAAGTCGTAGATCAAACCGTGAAAGGACTGAATTTTTTGATGCGCAAAAACAAAATCACGGTCATCAACGGCCATGGCTCTTTTGTATCGCCAACTCGCATCAGCATTGCCAAAAAGGACGGTACGAAAGAAGAAATTGAAACAGATAAGGTCATCATTGCAACCGGCTCCAAACCCATTACGCCGGATAATTTCAATTACGATAAAAAGCGCGTCATCACGTCCACAGAGGCGCTCAATATTCCCGAAGTTCCCAAAAAAATGGTCATCATCGGCGGCGGGGTCATTGGCCTCGAACTGGGTTCCGTTTTTGCAAGGCTGGGCACGCAGATTGACGTGGTGGAATACCTCGACCGCATCATTCCCGGCATGGATATGGATTGCGCCAAAGAACTGATGCGCGCCCTGCAAAAAATCGGCATCAAATTCCACCTCAGCCACATGGTCACCAGCGTCAAAGCGACGAAAACCGGCGCCGTGGTGAGCGTTCAAAAGCGCGACTCGGAGGAAGCATTCACCTTAGAAGCCGATTATTGCTTGGTTGCTATTGGGCGAAAGCCTTATACACAGGGCCTCGCACTGGAAAATGCAGGCGTTCTGGCAGACGAAAAAGGCCGCATCCTCGTGGATGAGCATTTGGAAACCAATGTCAAAGGCATTTACGCCATCGGGGATGTGATCCGGGGTGCTATGCTGGCTCATAAGGCGGAAGAAGAAGGCGTTTTTGTGGCAGAAACCATGGCCGGACAACACCCGCATATTGACTACAACCTCATCCCCGGCGTGGTCTACACCTGGCCGGAAGTGGCGGCAGTGGGCAAAACAGAAGAGCAACTCCAGCAGGAAGGCATTCCTTTCAAAAAAGGGAAATTCCCCTTTTCTGCCCTGGGTCGCGCCCGCGCCAGTATGGACACGGAAGGCATGGTGAAAGTTTTGGCGCACAAGGATACAGATGAAATTCTCGGCGTACACATGGTGGGCCCCCGAACCGCCGATATGATCGCGGAAGCGGTGGCGCTTATGGAATTCAGGGCTTCAGCGGAAGACGCAGCCCGCATGAGCCACGCGCACCCGACTTATACGGAAGCTTTTAAGGAGGCAGCGCTTGCCGCGACGGATAACCGCTCGCTCCATATGTAGGGTACCTAAATTTTACACGGAGTTCCACAGAGTTAACACGGAGTTTCGCTGAGTTAGGTATAAAAACTCTGTGGAACTCCGTGTTTACTCCGCGAAACTCCGCGTAATCTTAAATAGATTTTCAATCCAAACAAATACAGAACGGTATGAAAAAATTTATGGGCTTTTCAATCCTTGCTGCGGCATTAACTTTAGCTTGGACGACTTCGGTTTCCGGCGACTGGAAGGCAAAAGTTGATTCCGGCGTGCTGGCGGAGGCTGAAAGTGGCGCAGTCGTCGAGTGCCTGATTTTATTGGACCGGCAAGCCGACGTTTCCGGCGCCCGCCAATTCAAAACCAAAGCCGAAAAAGGCGCTTACGTTTGGCAAAGTCTGCAAACTTTAGCCCGTCAAACCCAAGCCCCGGTTAAGCAAGTGCTGGAAGGTGCGGGAATCCCCTATCAATCGTTTTGTATTGTCAACGCCATTTATGCCCGGATTGACGCTGTAGTGCTGCAACGCTTGGCCGAATTGGACGCCGTTCGCCAGATCCAGCCCAATCCCTGGGTGAAAATGGAAGCGCCGCTTGCGGAACGGGGCAATGAAATTACCCTCCGCGAAGGCATCGAATGGGGCATAGAGCGCATCAATGCCGACGATGTCTGGGCAATGGGCTACACCGGCCAGGACATCGTGATTGGCGGCGCAGATACCGGTTACGAGTGGGAGCACCCGGCCATCATTAACAAATACCGGGGTTGGGACGGCGCAACTGCCGACCACAACTACAACTGGCACGACGCCATCCACAGCATCAGTCCTTTGCACAACGACACGATGCCAACACCGGAAGACAATCCTTGCGGGTTAGATGTCACCGAACCTTGTGATGACGGATTCCATGGCACCCACACGATGGGCACCATGGTTGGCGACGACGGCGCGGGCAACCAGATTGGCGTGGCGCCCGGCGCGCGCTGGATCGCCTGCCGCAATATGGAACGCGGATGGGGCAGCCCGGTTACTTATATCGAAGCGTTTGAATGGTTTTTGGCGCCGACCAACTTAGCAAACCAAAACCCCGACCCTTCCAAAGCGCCGCACGTCATCAACAACTCCTGGGGATGCCCGCCGGTGGAAGGTTGCAACGAAATGAATTTTGCCACCATGAACGCGGTAGTGGATAACCTGAAAGCAGCAGGCATTGTGGTCGTGGTTTCCGCTGGCAACAGCGGCAGCAATTGCGAGACGGTGGACAACCCCGCAGCCATGTTCCAGAATTCCTTCAGCATCGGAGCTTCGCGCCCAAGCGGCGACACCATTGCTGGATTCAGCAGCAGAGGCCCTGTGACGGTAGATGGCAGCGGTCGGATGAAGCCCAATGTGGTGGCTCCTGGTGTGAGCGTGCGCTCCTGCGTGCCCGACACCAGCTATGCCAACTTCAGCGGCACCAGTATGGCGGGACCGCACGTAGCGGGATTGGTTGCTTTGTTGCTTTCCGCAAACCCGGCGCTGATTGGTGATGTGGAAACGGTGGAAACCATCATCGAACAAACGGCCGTGCCGATGCGCACCAACCAGCTATGCGGCGATATTTCCGGATTGGACGTACCCAACCACACTTATGGCTTTGGCCGGGTGGATGCGCTGGCAGCCGTAGAACAGGCGCTGACGCTGGTTAATACTGGCGAACCCGGTTTAGAAGAAAAATTGGTCAACGTTTCGCCCAATCCGTTCGATCAGGAATTGCTGGTGCGGTTCAAAGAACTGAAAGGCAAGGTCGTTTTTGAATTGTACAATGCTTCCGGGCAGCGCGTACTCCGCAACGAACTGGAATTGCAGGGCGGCGGCGAAGAAAAACGGATCCGGACGGGCAACTTGTCTTCCGGGGTGTATCTTTACAAAGTCATTAGCGGTAAGCGTACATTTGGAGGTAAAGTTTTGAAATCCTGATTTGATTCGCATGACGATACAAACGAAAAACCTTGGACAAAAACTCGTGGTCGGCATTTCTGTGCTGGTCGCAGCCTGGTTGATCTACGTATTCAACCAGATTGTGTTTTACACCATTGCCGCCTGGGTGGTTTCTTTGCTGGGCAAACCGCTGATGGGCTTCTTTCAGCAGCGTCTGAAGTTCGGGAAGTGGCAGTCTGGCCCCGGGTTGAACGCCATGCTGACATTGCTCAGCTTTTTTCTCGTTTTTTTCTTGCTGGCCATGCTTTTTGTGCCGCTGCTCGTGCGGCAAGCCAGCAACCTTGCCAGCGTTGACTACGGCAAAATAGCGATCGCCCTGAACGAACCGTTCCAGAACGTGCTGCAATGGTTGGCCGAAAAAGGGTTGAATCCCCCGCAGCAATCGTTAGAGAGCATCCTGACCGAAACCTTCCAGGATTATTTCAACCCCGGCATGATCGGCAGTTTTTTCAGCGGCTTCATTACGGCTGCCGGCAATATCGCCATTGCTTTGTTTGCCGTGGTGTTCATCGCATTTTTCTTTCTAAAAGAGGAAAACCTGCTCGTGAGGTTTATTGCAGCGCTGCTCCCGGCGCGCTACGAAAACCAGGTGTACAATGCCGTACACGAAACCAGCCGGATGCTGGGTCGCTATTTTAGCGCCATTGCCATCCAGATTTCAGCCATCACGATTTATGTCGCGTTCTGGTTGTCTATGCTGGGCGTGCAAAATGCCATCCTCATTGCGCTGTTTGCGGCCCTGATGAATGTGATTCCCTACATCGGACCGCTCATCGGCGGCCTCGTCGGCGTTGCGCTGACCATTACCTCCAGCCTCGATCTTGAGTTTTACAACCAGATGTTGCCTTTGCTCGGCAAGGTTTTTCTGGTCTTTTGGTCGGTGCAGCTTTTGGACAATTACCTCATTCAGCCCTACCTGTTTTCGGCAAGCGTGATGGCGCACCCGCTCGAAATTTTCATCGTCACGCTCATGGGCGCTCAGTTGGGCGGCATCACGGGCATGGTGCTGGCTATCCCGGGTTATACGATGCTGCGGGTCATTGCAAGGGAATTCCTCAGCCGCTATCGGATTGTGCAAAAAATGACGGACCGGATGGATGAGGGAGGAGATGAGGATGAGGCGGGGGCTACGAATTAGCCCGCGTCCTGAACATCACCTTCCACCCATACCGGATCACCAGCAACAAACCCACAAAAATCAGCAAGGCCACGCCAATAGGCATGTAGGAAAAAATGATGATGTGCGTCCGTTCAAAAACCCACATCAGGATCAGCGTAGCGGCAATCACCGTAATCAGTGCGGAAATCTTGTCAAATCCGGGAATGTGGTCAAAATCTACGTTCTGGCGGATGATCCAGAGGGTCAGGATCATGGACAGGAAAGGCAGGATTTGGGTATAAATATCGGTGTCAAAAATGCTGCGCCGCTCAAAAGCAAACAGGTACACGTTAAGCGTGATGGCAAAAATTCCCGGAATGCAGGTGAGGTAAACCAACACGGCATACAATTGCTTCCACGGGGTCAGGTGCCCTTCGCCTTTGCCCAGCAAACCCGCCAGCAATGCTGCAAACGGGATGATGCAAAAGAAAAACAGCACATAAGCCGGATTGTCTCCTATGAGGGTGAATAGTTCTCCTAACGTCATTTTTTTAAGTTGTCAGTTTATCAGGTTGCAGTTGGCAGTCTGGGTATACTTCTGATCGTGTTATGTATTCAAATCAAAAAGTTGGCAGTTTTCAGTTTTCCAGTTGGCAGTTTTGGTTGTACTCTTGAGGTTGTTTCATTTTCAAATTGAGCAGTTTGCAGTTTTTCAGTTGGCAGTTTTGTTATTACTCTTGATGTAGTTCCATTTTCAAATCGAGAACAGGAAGCTCGATCGTTTAGTAACCAACATCCTCAACCCAGAAACCTCCTGCCAACTGTACCCCTGCCAACTGCCAACTGCACCCAAAAACCTCCTACCACTTAAAGACCAAGCAACATCCCAGTCGGATCCTCCAGCAATTCTTTCACTTTCACCAAAAACGTAACCGACGTGCTGCCGTCAATAACGCGGTGATCGTAGGACAGGGCCAAATACATCATCGGGCGGATTTCGATGCGGCCATCTATCGCTACCGGGCGCTCCTTGATGGCGTGCAGACCCAGAATGGCCGATTGCGGCTCGTTCAGGATGGGCGTACTCATCAGCGAGCCGAAGATGCCGCCGTTGGTGATGGTGAAGGTGCCGCCGCTCATTTCCTCTAAGGTCAGGGCGCCAGTGCGCGCTTTGCCCGACAGCTCCTTGATTTTGTGTTCGATTTCGGCGAAGCTCAGCGATTCCACATTGTGTACCGGGGGCACCACCAAGCCGTTCGGCGTGGAAATGGCGATGGAAATATCCACGTAATTGTGGTAAATGATTTCTTCCCCGTCAATGGACGCATTCACGTCCGGCATGTCCAGCAGCACTTTGGCGCAGGCTTTGGAAAACAGCGACATGAAGCCCAATTTGATGCCGTATTTCGCTTCAAATTTTTCGTTGTATTTTTTGCGCAAAGCCATTACTTCCGTCATATCCACCTCGTTGAAGGTGGTCAGCATGGCGGTTTCGTTTTTTGCGCTCACCAAACGTTTGGCGATGGTGCGGCGCATGCGGCTCATTTTTTTGCGCTCTTCTGTCCGGCTGAAGTTACCAACCGGCGCGGGTTTTGGCGCTGGAGTGGCCGGTTTGGCAGGCGGAGGCGCTGTCGGAGTTTGCTTGGCTTCCACCGCTTTTGCAGCGTCTTCTTTGGTGATGCGGCCATCGCGTCCGGTGCCGGCTACTTCCGAAGGCGCAACGGCATTTTCTTTCAGGATTTTGGCGGCAGCCGGAGAAGGGTGGCCTTCTGCGTAGCTCCCACCAGAGGAAGCAGGTATGGTTTCGGCGCTTTTAGCCGCAGGTTGTTCTGTTGCAACCGGCGCCGCAGCCGCAGCAGCTTTGGGCGCCGGGCTTTCTTTGGCCGCAGCCGTATCAATTTTAGCAACCAGCATGCCAATTTGGAGGTCGGAACCTTCTGCCGCTACGTGGATCAATTTCCCGGCAGCTTCCGCCGGAAATTCAAGCGTGGCTTTGTCCGATTCAAATTCACAGATCGGGTCGTCTAAGTTGACGTAAGCGCCATCAGCTTTCAGCCATTTGGACAGGGTGACTTCGGTGACGGATTCCCCGATTACAGGGACTTTCATTTCTATAATAGCCATATCGGTGTCGAAAATAGGTGGATTTCAGAGAAAGAGAATAAAACGCTGGCAAAGTTAGGGCGAAAGT
>JBJXFD010000302.1:0-15102 GCA_046153985.1 Saprospiraceae bacterium | reverse complement strand
AAGTGGTTGAAGGTGAATAGCCCCCGATGCAATCGGGGGTTGGTCGCGTAAACGAATTGCAACGCCCAACCCCGAATGGGGTTGAATGTTAATACGTCACGCCCTAATATTCAACCCCATTCGGGGTTGCACGTTAACTTACCACTTCCACTTTCCCCCGATTGCATCGGGGGCTATTCACATTTGACCCTTGCAGGGTCACGTCGTTAAGTTGACGACATTACACGTAAGGGATGGCATGGAGCGCTGTGGCTTGAGAATGGTGAGTCGTTCCGTATATCAGAACGCCGTTTTCGGAAACTGCAACCTCAGCCTGGCGGTTGTTGAACGTACCCTGCTGGAAGGTGCAGACCTGCGAACGGCGTATAACTTTTCGATTGATCCTGAAAATAACCGCATCAAAAAAGCGAAGTTTTCGATGCAAAATATTGTTGGATTGATGGATAAATATGGAATTTTTGTTAAATGATCTCACCAGGCCTTCGGCGCCGTTTGCTCCATACTTGAAAGGAGGAGATTTTTTGCAAAAATCTTATGGGAAAATATCTTTATCTTAAAAATCAATTTATCTTTGATAGGATTAATGCTTTTTCAGGCAAATCTTAGAATTTTATTTTTTCGCTCTTCTGATTTGCAGCAACATTGCGCTATTCAAACTGCCTTATCTACCCATTGAATAGTTCTTTTTTGCTTGAAATATCAACAAGTGTGTGCTGGATGGAATTGATCGAATTCTGTGTTCAGTAATCAAATTGTTATCTGTCTGATCATTTAACAATTTGTTGGTGTCTTCATGCAAACAAACAAATACAACGTATTGACTTTCATTCAAATAAAACAAACCCTTTATGAGCAAGAAACCCTTCTCACTGCTCCTGATTTTCCTGATTGCAGGGATCAGCTCCTCCTATTTATTCGCGCAAAGCACCCTTTCCGGATCGGTGTCGAATGACGCTGGAGAACCGCTCGTCGGCGCTTCTGTTTTTATAGAAGAGTTGTCGCTTGGAACCGCATCAGGCGTTGACGGCAAATATACCCTGACCGTTGCAGCCGACAAAGCAAATGGGACGTACACCCTTTCAGTGCGGTATGTTGGCTATGCGACGAGTTCGAAAGAAATTGTGCTGTCCGCAGCCAACCAAACCCTGGATTTTGTGCTGTCAGAAAATTTCCTGACCCTCGACGGGATTGAAGTCACTGCGTTAAAAAGCGGCGCCACTTTAGCCACAGAAACGCCGATGTCCATCACGGTTTTCCAGGGAAAATTAGTGGAAAGCATGGGGGCCAGCACCATCAGCGAGTTCATCCAGGCCGCGCCGGGCGTGACGACGACCCAACTCGACGAATCGTATATGAGCTTGCAAATCCGGGGCATTTCGTCCTTGTCGGGAGATTCGCCTGCCGGCTATTACCTGGACGACCTCCCGTTTACCTTCATTGGCAGTCCGTTGGTACCCGAGTTGAATCCTTTTGACTTAGACCGGGTAGAAGTGCTTCGCGGCCCACAGGGTACGTTGTACGGAAACGGCGCGCAATCAGGGGTCGTTCGCATTTTAACCCAGGATGCCAACCTGTCAAAAATGGGTTTAAAAGTGGATATATCGGGCGCTATGACCGAAGACGGAGGCCCAAACTACGGCGCTCAGGGCGCGTTTAACCTGCCGGTGATTAAAGACAAATTAGCGGTGCGTTTAGTAGGCGGCTACCAGCAGCGGGGTGGTTTTTTGACCAATAACCTGTTGAACAAGAAGGAAGTCAACGAAACGCAACTGACTTATTTTCGCGGAAAGGTAAACTTTCAGGCTACGGAACGCCTGAGTATCCGGGCATCCTTCTGGACGCAAAAAAATGACGTAGGCACCTACGCGCTTGCTGATGACAATTTTGACCGTTCCACGCCATTTGCAGAGGAAGCCAACAACAACAATTTGAACCTTTACAATGGAACGATTGAGTATGTGTTGCCCAAGCTGCGTATTTACAGCTCCACTTCTTACACCAAATTGGAGGCCCAACTCTACGATGGCAGCCCGATTTTTGCCCGCTCAGATACCGACCTGAGTCAAACGGCCTTAAACGAAGAGTTTCGACTGAATTCCATCTACGAAGGCCCGTTCAACTGGCTGGTTGGTTTTTATTACTGGAACGGAGAATTCAACCAGAAGACGAACGTTACCTTCATTTTGCCGCCAGATGGCGCCCTGTTTTCTCAGCCGTACATAGAGACGAAGTCAACGTCTACGCAATTCGCTGGTTTTGGGGAATTCTACTATAAATTCCTCGACAACCGCATGCAGGCTACGGTCGGATTGCGCTATTTTTCGGAAAAACGCGACCTGGAAGACTTATTGCCCTCAACGATTGATTTCCTGAAATTGTTGGGGATTGCTACAAAAAGGGGCACCGATTACAAGATATTTACACCGCGCTTTAACCTTGCGTTTAATCCCTCTAAAAATTCACTGCTTTACATCACAGCAGCAAATGGTTTCCGCAGCGGGTTTGTGCAGAGTGGCGCGTTTTATGCCTCAGCCGTGGCTTTTGGCATCCCGGCGCCGGAATACGTCACCGAAGAAAACCTGTGGAGTTACGAGTTGGGAACCAAAATCACGTCGCCAAACGACCAGTTCCTTATAGAAGCTGCAGTTTATTACAACGACTGGTCTGATTTGATTCAAACGACTTCTCAGGTGGTAGACGTTATGGGCACGCCTACCCCGATCATCTATTTCCTCAACGCGGGTAAAGCTTCGGCTTTGGGCCTTGACCTGACAACGCAGTATTCCAGTCCGGTTGGACTGACGCTGACTTTGGGCGGCAACGTCAACCAATCGGAATACAGCGAGGACACGCCAGCCTCTATCGGGGCCAAAGAGGGCGACCGGATCAGTTTCGTGCCGCAGTTTACGCTGTCCAGCTCAGCCTACTATTCGCGACCGGTTTTCGGGGGATTAGACGGTTCGGTTTTTGCCAACTTACAGCACAGTTCAAAACGGGTAGATTACAATGCCGGAAATATGGTTGAAGGCGACGACATCACCATGCTGAATTTGCGCATCGGGGTGGAGGGCAAAAAATGGGGCGTTTTCCTTTTTGGAAATAATTTACTCAACGACCGGGGCGCTACGTATCCGCATAATTTATTGACCTACGACACCCGGCTCCGGCCCAGAACGCTTGGCATCAATTTGAAATTCAATTTATAATCACTAACAAAATTACAAATGCAATGAAAGACAGTTTGCAGGCGCCCCACGTGATTCACCTGGGGAAAAAATCGAGAAAAGAAATCAAACGCTACAAGCAGGGCATCGGCACGATGCACATGGAAGTGCAGCACATCCTTTCGCAGGCTAAAACACAGGCAGGCCCTGACAAAGAGGTGCTTCCCGTTGTAGTCGTTCACCGCAAAAAGAAAAAGAAAGGGCTACTGGCAATGGGTTCCCGCTTGTTTGATTTCTAAATTCATCATAAAAAAAGACATACCACAATGGCTACATCAAAGCAACCAAACGCATCCGGAGCGGAAACAGATACCCCTTCGGCATTGGCGCAAATTCACCAGCATCCGCCTTTGGTTCATTTAGGCAAGGTAAAAGAGAAAAACGCCAAAAAGCTGAAGAAGGGCAAAGGCAAAACGATGAGTGAAGTGCACATGGCGGTCCAGCAAATCCAATCGGGCTTAGAAGGCACCCACCATCCTTTGGTCATCAGCTATGAGGAGAAGCCGCGAAAAGGTGGCAAAAAGAAGAACAAAATAAATATTATGGGGATGAAAATTGATCGGAAAAAGCTCAAAAAACGCATGAAAAAAAGCGGCATCAGCCCCAGTTTTCTGTAGCGGTTTGATGCGGTTAATGATCTGATTGATAATCAGTTCCCAAGGCTGGTTGAGTGACCTTATTGCACGGCTGCAAAAAGGCGGGGAATTCTATTGAACGATATTACGGAGCAACATTTATGCTAAAAAGGAAATACAAAACTACACCCTTGTTTGAGCCTGCGGAGCGTCCGCCTCTGGAAATCAAAGCGCCAACCAAGCCCCCTTCTTTCCGCTTTTTTCAGATCATGTCGCTTTTTTTTAAAACCCTGTGGCGGACGCGTTTCGGAAAGGCCGATGATTATACCAAAGGTGTCGCCTGGCGTTTCTTTTTTGAATCTATGGGGGGCTTGTGGGTAAAAGTGGGCCAGTTGATGGCCATGCGCACTGATTTGTTTGAAAAGGATTTTACCCGCGAATTGGCAAAATTGCATTATCGGGTGCATTGTTTTCCTTATTCCTATGTGGAACAAATTCTGGAAGAAAACCTGAAAAAGCAGGTAAATGCGGTTTTTTCAGAATTTGAAACCATCCCGATCGCCGCAGCCTCATTGGCGCAGGTACACAAAGCCAGGCTGGCGCACAACGGGAAATTGGTCGCCGTAAAAGTGCAACGGCCTTATGCGCAGGAGTTTTTGAAAAAGGACATGAAGATCATCCGGGGCATGTTCAATTTTTTCAAAAAATTTGAAGCATTCGAGGCGGTTTTACTCGATGAGATGTTTTGGGAGCTGGAAGCTATGCTCACCGAAGAAATTGATTTTCGGTACGAAGCAATCAACCTCAAAGAAGCCAAAAAACGGTTTAAGAAATACGGGATTTATGTCCCAAAAGTCTACAAAAAGCTTTCCTCGGAAAAGGTGGTGGTCATGGAATTCATTGAAGGCGTCACCATGAGCGAATTCATCGCAGCCCGGCGTGAAGACCCAACCCGCTTGAAAATATGGCTGAAAGACAACAAAATCAAACCCAAAAAAGTCGGCGGGTTTTTGTTGCGCAATACCTGGCGGCAGGTGGTGGAAGACAATTATTTCCACGGTGATTTGCAACCCGGCAACATCATGCTGCTCGCCAAAAGCAGGATTGCCCTGATTGACCTCGGCAGCGTTGGGTCAACCGACGAAGAAGTGCTTTCTTTTTACCGCCAGCAATTGATCGCCATTGGCAAAAAAAACTACTTAAAAGCTGCCGATTTTTCCATCCTCACCTCGCCCAATATCCCCAGCGAACACCAGGGCGACATCCGGCAAAGCATCGTCAGGGGCCTGCGCGGCGCGTTGATGAAAGCTTCGCTGACCGATGTGGATATCGAGCAAAAAACCACCGTACACAATGCCAGCAACGACATGGCCAAAGAGCTGGCCAAATACAAAGTTTCGCCCAATTGGAGCATGCTGAAACTGATCCGGACCTTTTTGACGATAGACCCCAGCGTCGTGAATCTCCATCCCAAAATGGACCTGCAAAAAGAATGGATCAGGTACTACAAAGAAGCCCGGTGGCGCCTGTTCAAGCAGCGGCTGGCCTCTATTGTTGAATTGCCTTCCAACATGGTGGATTCCATTTCCCTTTTCATGAAAATGCAGCGCAGGGGCGCCATTGATTTCAAAGCGAAGGTCAGCAAAGGCATTCTGGTAGCCACTTATTTCCTCGGCTTGCTCAAGTGGGCGTTTGCCGCAGTCATCTTCTTCTTCATTTGGACGTACCTGTATCAGCACCACGATGTGATAGACCACCTGCACGCGGATGGCGGCAATTGGTTTACCCGGCTGGCAGAACAGGTTCCATTCACTTCAAGGCTATATTGGATCGGCATCCTGATCGTATCGCTGTTGTTCCTCAGACATTACCACGGATTTATCCGGCAGGTGAGGCAACCGGTGAAGCGTTTTTAGTTTTTTTGAGGAAGGAAAATAACGTTGAAGTTGTTGGCGTTTTGTTGTTCAGAATTCCCTGGAACAAACGAAATGATCATGACAAAACACCATGCTGTCCGGCACTCATTACTCCGGAGTACAACTACCATCACGACAATCTTCATGGTGTGTTTATCTGTTTTGCTAAACGCGCAGGTAATTTCCAGAGAAATTTCGCCTTTATTTTACGAAGGAAAAACCCTTCAACTTCTGAAAAAGGATAGCCTGGTTCAAGACCTTGTTGCCCCGAATGAGGTTTTGTTGTATGTAAAAATAAAAACGCCAAAAGGTCATTTAGAATATTTTACACTTAACGATTCTACTTTTTATTCGAGAGAAAAAGCAGGGGATCAATATTCCGGTGAAGGCTTTTTTTCTATTGACTTTAAAAACATTACGTCCAGAGATACCTTCATAACGTTTGATCCGGTAACCTATGCTGAGACTATAAATATCTTATCTGTTCATCCGCTGACAAAAACCGGAGGTTGGGCAGAAACTGCTGAAAACGGAGAGCGCTGGCATGGAAAATATGTGGATGGCAAAAAGCAAGGACACTGGAATTGTTACACAACCTGGCAAGCTGTCTTTTATGATAATGATGAAATAACGGGTTTGTTTTCACCAGACCGGCTAACTTTAGAAAAGTACCAACAATGGATCGTGGATAAAAAACTTTACTGGTGTAACCGGCTTTTACAAACAGACCAAACAGGAACTTACGAAAGAGAATGGCTCTTGAAATCTACTGCCGACGAAAAGTGCCAAAAATTGGGGGTGTTAGTGCTCAAAGAAAATGGCATCCTGCAGTTCAAAGAATACAGCAGCAAACAAAAATTTGCACTGCGACCGGAAGGTTCAGGAAAATGGCAACTGAATAGCCAGGGAAACCTTGAACTGGAGTTTAGCAATCAAAAAAAAGAGGTATTTATTATCCAATATTGGGGTAAAGATGCGGTCAGATTAGAAGTTGTACCCGCAGGAAAAAACTGACCGGGTTTATTATTTTCTGGACTAATGCAAAAAACATTATTATTCATGATTCAACATTTGGAAGGCGTAAGGGAATAGCCGCGCTTTAATCTATAAAGCATGAAAACGATTCAAACACTTTGTGCCTTCCTCGCACTCGTCCTTCCGTTGCATCTCAATGCACAGCCGGGCTTGGAAATCACCATCGAAGGCCGCATCCTCGACCAAAAAACAGCCGAACCCATTGCCTACGCCAACATTTACAACAAACGAACGAACAAAGGCACCATTAGCAACCTCGACGGGTATTTCAGGCTATCGGGCGAACGCCTGTCTGATACCCTCGTGGTCAGTTTTCTGGGATATCAAAGTACGTTGCTTTTACTCAGTGACCGGAAAACCTTCTACGAAGTGCGGTTGCAGGAAAGCGCGCAGTTGCTGGGTGAGGTCACGGTAACGCCGGGCGACGATGGTCCGCTCTACGGTTTAATCCGGGCTTGCAAAAACAACCAGCTGAAACGCCCAAAGACCTCAAAGATTTATTACGGTCTAAAAAGTTATGTGGATGAAACGCAGGTAGAACTGGTGGAGTGTTTTTACAACGGAACGCTTGCCGGATACGACCTCGACGCGCTCCAATTGAAAACTGGCCGGTTTGCATTGCAACCGAAGCAGAAGCGGTTTTTTATTTCCAAAGAAAGCTCCAGGGCGATTTCCATGCTGAAATTATTGGATGAAAACGCCTGGTTCCCGGTAAGTCCGTTGTCATTAAACAATAAACAATTGAAAAAGTCCTATTACATGGATTTGTTCAAACAATACCGCGATGAAAACCGGGATTCAATTGTGGTGCTTAATTTTGTACCCAGAGACAGTTCCGGCGCTTATTTTACCGCGCAATTGTGGATCAATGAAACCCAAAAACACCTGATGAAGGTGGAACTGTCCTGTCTCAACGCCACCAGACACCCCTTCCTGCCGCTTTTCCAGACCGACAGCATCAGTCAGGTCGCCCTTCAAATAACGCGTACATTCGCAGCCACAACAGGCCAGGCGCATTTCCAGCATGTTGATTTTGGGTACAAAGTAACTTATAAAAGCAGGGATAAGAAGGCTTATCAGGTAGCCACAAATGCGGTCTTGTATGCCTATGATTTCGGAAAAGCCTTCTGGTTGCCCAAATTTGAATTTACCGCTGACGTCATAGACGATTTTCGGAAAATAAATGCCATGCCTTACCAGGCTTATTTCTGGGAAAACAACGAAGAATTGAAGCTCCATGACCAGCAAAATCAGAACGAGCAATTTTTTAACAACCCAAATAACCTGACCAATCAAACGGCTTTTTCCAAAAATGCTTACACCCCAAACGGCATACTTGAGCATCCTTATGTTTTCTGGACCCGCAATCGCCTCAGCTTCACCAACCAGTTTTCGCAAACTGCTTCCACAAAAACCGCCAGTAAGACTGCCCTGGAAAAGCCTTATCACATTGGCATAAAATTTTTTCTGGACGTCAACCTTTTGGAGGGTCAGATGCACCTTACGACGGCGGCTGTTTTTGACCCGCTCATCAGTTATTACCGCCTGCCCGTGACGGATACAGGGTTGTGTTTTGTCAACCTGTATTTCGATCTGATGGAACTGGAGAGGCAGGCGTTGGAAGCGGAAATTCGGCAATCCGATCAAAGTATCGAAACCATAGAAGGCTTGTACGAAGCGCGATTGGCCAAAATAGAGACCTTAAGCAGCCAATATTTCAGAGAGGTCGAGCGCGGAGAAAAGAAAAAGGAACTAAAAAAATGGAACGATTTTGTGGAGGAAAAGCTTGGGATTGACAACATTGAATTTTTTAAATTATACCAAAATCCTGAAAAATAACCTGCAATCTAAATCAACACACATGAACCTTATAATTTTTCAATGGTGGCCCCCTGTTGTAAGGCCCGATCACAAGATGGATGCCTATTGGGATGATATGATTCACAAAGACGACTTAGCAGTTGTATATTCAACCAAGCTAAAAACAAATATTTTTCAACTCACCGGTCAAGAAGGGGCGTATTTTATCATTCAACAAAGCGAAATAACCTTACGGGTAAAAAGCGCTTGTCTGAAAAATATTTTATATGAAGGTTTTTATTTAGGAGACAAAGTTCAGGTTATTGAAAACAACAATAAAAACACACCTAAAACTGGCACAATAAGCACACTTTTCTACCATTTCAAATCCAGTAGATTATGTTATCATTTGTTAGATGAAAAAGGCAAAAGATTAAAAAAACAATATTTTTCAGATGACTTTGAAAAGCTTGACGGGTAAAGCCATTTGGTTTAGCACAAGCATGCCTTCCCTCTATTGTGACAAAAAAAATAATTAATTTTTTTCTCCTTCCTACACTGTCACACTCCCTCCTAATTGAGATTATAGCAGCATAAATTTCAGCAACACAATGGCAATTTCTATTCGCCACTACATTACAAGTCATTGGCATACACGCCTCTGAAATGCACTAATACAACAAACTATCAATGGCCAGTAATTCACTGCCGCGCTACTTGGAGCGTTGCAGAATGAATTTATTATTTATTAAATTTCATCACTTAAAACACCGTAATCATGAAAAAGGTATTATTATTACTCAGTTTTTTTCTTGCCTTTTGGGGCAATATGGCCTATGGACAACCCATAGCCAAAGCAGTCCGGCAAGCATCCCTGAAATATCCGGGAAGTGAAGTTGTTACCATCCTGAAAAAAGATGGCAATTACACCAATCCCGAAATAAAAAAGGGTATTTCAGAAAGCACTTATTTTGATTATGACGCCTTGAAAGCCGGTAAAATCATCAAAACCTACCCGGAATTTATTTCACTTGAAATTGCGGGGATGAAAGGCGAAACTTACGTGCTGGATTTAGTAAGTTCGGCAAAAGCGTTCGAAGGTATGGTTATTTCGACCGGAAACGGTGAAAAATTTGACTTGAGCAAATTTAAAGCTGCGCATTACCGGGGCGTCATCCGTGGGCACGAAAGCCATACCTTAGCCAGCATCAGCTTTTTTGAAAACGAAATTTCGGGTGTTATTTACAGCGAAGAGGGCAACTTAGTCATCGGAAAGGTAAAAGGCACCAATAAACACATGCTGTACAAAGGTTCTGACTTAGAAAAAGATGGCCCTCTTACGTGCGATATGGAGGATCCCGCCCTCAATGATGAAGAAACCCAACTTTACAACGATGCGCTTGGTGTGATATTTAATGAGCCGATTGACAAATGTGTAGAACTGTATTTTGAAACAGAATACGACATTTACCAGGCTCAGGGAAACACGGTAGCCGGAGTGGTTACCTGGGTTACCAACTTGTTCAACAACGTATCTGCACTTTATGCAAACGAATTCATTCAAACCTCTATTTCAGAAATAAAGGTTTGGAATGTTCCAGATCCTTATAATGCTACGAGCTCTAGTAGTTTATTGGCCCAATTTAAAAATCAGATTGTAACGCTAAACGGTCATTTGGGGCAACTGCTCACTTCCAGGAGTATTGGTGGCGGTATTGCTGCCGGCTTCGACGGCCTGTGCAATCCCAATCCAGACAACAGCTTATCGGTATCCGGGCACATGACACCTACGAACCCCAATGTACCTGCATATAGCTGGAACGTTATGGTGGTCACGCACGAATTTGGGCATTTATTCGGCTCCAGACACACGCATGCCTGCGTCTGGAATGCTAACAGTACCGCAATAGACGGATGTTCGGGATTTACAGAAGGTGGCTGTCCAATTCCCGGAATCCCTTCAGGAGGCGGTACGATCATGAGCTACTGCCACAATTCGAGTGTAGGGATCAATTTCAACAACGGTTTTGGCCCCCAACCCGGAAACGTAATCCGCATGCGGGTAAAAAACGCAGCTTGCATCGATTCTTGCTGCGACGAAGATCAATCTCCTGCCTTTACTGTAGCCATCAATTGCAACAATGGCTGGTCGGTTGTTGCAACGCCTGGCGACCAATCACCCCCGAACCACTGGTGGGGATTGTACCAGACAACCGTACCCGGCGCTACATCTGGCGGGACTTTGGTTGCCACCCAAACCACCCCTACTGCAAATTTCCAATGGCTGGATCAGTCAAAATTCTACTACATCGTCCACCGCATCTGGGCGGATTGCTATGACCCCAAAGAGGCTACTGTTGCCGTTCCGACTTTTGCCGCAAACGCTACTGCTTCTTACACGATTGAAGACGTGAACGGAGTTGTAAAAAACCAGTTTTGTGTAGGTGAAGACATTTACCTCGATGGTACCGCGTCATCCAATTACGATCGTTTCTTCTTGTCGGCATGGAAACGTCCGATTGGCGATACCGGCCCCTTTACTTACCATGGCAATTACGGTTATACGTTCACGAATAACATCGGCATCCGGAACCTGACTGAAATGTTCCTGACCAGTGGTGAAAATCCGGGCGAAGTTTTTGCGCCAGGGTTCGAATATGAGATTCAATTTGCCATTAGCAATCCGCCAAACTGTATTCCGTGGATTGAATTGAAAAAGCGTTTTACGGTAACCTGCTGTGCAGATTTTATTACGGCAGACTTCAAACTGAACCTGGTAGACAACGGAAATAATTTTTCACTCGTCGTATTTGATTTTGCAGCTTACGGCACGACTACGCCCCACCAGTGGACGGTATTGTCCAGCCCTAATCCGGACGGCGGCCCCTACACATTGGTATTGGAAACGACCACTACAGGCGGAGGACCCATTACTTTATACAACCAGGCTGTTTCCGGACTCTACTATTTTGTGGTTCATCGGGTAACTACCCTCTGCGGCGAATTTTGCTACGGTAAAAGACGACAGGGTGATAATGGGGAAAGCCAGCCTGAAGGGGGCATTGACAACGGTGCATGCACGCTCTGCGGTGAAATTGACTGTTCGGTACTCGATAACCTTTGCTTTGCTCCTGAAAACGAGATCGCTTATTGCACGGCCTTCCCATCCAACGGGGTCACCTTCTACTGGAATCCGGTGCAAGGCGCTACACAATACTATGTTCAAATTACTTTGAATGCTTATTCATGCTGCCACTCAGGCCCGCAAAGTGCACCTTTGACTTACTCGACAACCAATACCAACCTATCATTGGGAGGCTTGGCCCGCTACTGCTTTAGTTGGAGAATAGGCGTTTTGTGCAACGGCCAAATATTGTGGACGGAATACCATTGCTTCAGAGGCTGCGACGCAACCGAAGGTGAGGGCCCAAGCATCGGTCTTACCGCGCCTGGACAAGGTACCACTGCAACCGCAGCAACGGTGCACCCGCAGGTTTATCCGAACCCGGCCAATGATGAACTCAACGTCGTGCTTCCGATTGATACGAAAGCAGACCTCATCAAGGTCATTGATCTGCAAGGCAAAGTTGTGTTTGAACAACGCAACCCGGAACAACACTTGAAAATTGAC
This sequence comes from Saprospiraceae bacterium, assembly GCA_046153985.1. Taxonomy (GTDB): domain Bacteria; phylum Bacteroidota; class Bacteroidia; order Chitinophagales; family Saprospiraceae; genus JABWAJ01. The sequence goes on along the minus strand of JBJXFD010000302.1, from coordinate 2,921 downwards.
AGTTCGAATCTAATCGCAGGCATGTACGCCATTCAGATTATCTATCCTGATGGCAGCCAGTCGGTAGAACAAATTGTCATAACGCATTAATTACTGTATACAATGCGAAGATTGTGCGCGTAATTGTTTTTTAGTGCTGTGCAATCTTTGCTTAGATAGCTGTCATGTGCTCCGTGTACATGGCAGCTATCTTGTTTTAGAGCGATATAGCCAATAAATATATTTCATAAAAATCAATTAATGCTGTCACGTTTTCCCACCGATTTGATTATAGGAGTACCTGAATTAAAAAAATAAAAACTAATTTGCCATGAAAAAATTATTTATATTCTTACTTTTCAATGCATTTTTGAATCCCGTGGCTTTTTCCAAAAATGCTTTTTTGCAAGGTTTTACCGTGGAAATTAATTGCAACGCTGGTAATTTGTCGGCCACTGCCACTTCCAATGATCCAACAGGGAGCAACCCTCGCTGGGAATTGTGGGCAACATCCGTAGAAGGCGCCACAAGCGGAGGAACCTTGATCAGCACCATCCATGGCGGCGTGAATGCTACATTTTACTGGCTGGACATGAGTCGTTTTCATTACATCCGGTACATCCGCACAATTAATGGTGTAGAAACCCAAACCGCAGCCGTTGTCCCGGATTTCAGTGGAAACGCTAACGCTGCTTATTCCCTGGAAGATGCTAGCGGAACCGAAAAAAATACGTTTTGCTTTGGCGAGGATATTTACTTCGACGGCACTGCTTCGTCCAATTATGACCGATTTTTCCTGGCTGTTTGGAGACGCCCGGTTGGCAGCGTCGGTCCATTTACTTACTATGCAAATTACGGCTGGACTTTCACGAACAACATTGGCATCAGAAACCTGAGCCAAATGTTCCTCACAAGCGGCGAAAACCCGGGCGAAGTTTTTGAACCGGGATTTGAGTACCAACTTCAGTTTGCAATTTCTAATGTCCCCAATTGTGTACCCTGGGTTGAATCCCTGAGAACCTTTACCGTCACTTGCTGTGGCAACTATCTCAAGGCGGACTTCAAAGAAGAACTGATTGACGATGATGGGGGTACAAGTTTTTCTGTTAATGTATCTGATTTTTTAACCTATGGCCCCAATACCATTCACGAATGGGTCATCTTTTCAAGCCCAAACTGGACCGATGGCCCCTATACGCTTGTGCATGAGACAACCACCACTGGGGCAGGCCCCATTCAATTGTACGACCAGGGGGAAATTGGACTTTACTATTTCATTGTACACAGGCTGGTAACAGCGTGCGGAATGGTCTGCTACAGCCAGTTTGTTGAAAATACCGTTCTGGATTTCCCATTCCCGGGACTGGGAGATATATGTGAGCTTTGCGGTCCAATTGATTGCGCCCTCATAGATGGACTTTGTGTTGCACCTGATGACGAATACATTTACTGCCACTTATTCCCGTCCAATGGCGTCTTTTTTAATTGGGATCCGGCACAAAATGCAACCCAATACCGGGTGGAAATTAACATAAACGATCCTTCCTGCTGCGGATCAGGGCTCCAGAATACTTTGATTTACAATACAAATGCGACTTACCTTTCACTTTCTGGCAATATGGCACATTCCTGCTTCAGTTGGCGGGTAGGGGCTCTGTGCAATGGGGAAGTTGAACCGATCTGGTCGGAATACCATTGCTTTAGTGGATGCGAAGCCCCCGACGACAAGTCCGTTACTACCGCTGCCGGCCTGACCCGACCTGCTGCCGGCTCCATCGCCTCAAAAATATTAGTTGAACCCCAAATTTATCCGAATCCTGCCAATGATGAACTCAATATTGCACTTCCGCTTGATGCGAAAGCAGGCCTCATCAAAGTCATTGACCTGCAAGGCAAAGTTGTATTTGAACATCGCAACCCGGAACAACACCTAAACATTGACAGTTCGAAGTTCATTGCCGGTATGTACGCCATTCAGATTATTTATTCTGATGGCAGTCAGTCGGTAGAACAAATTGTCATTACCCATTAATAATTGCTGAAAAAATTCCTGAAAATCGTTAGTTGATAGCTGCCATGTGCCTGGTGCGCATGGCGGCTATTTTGTTTATATCTTTTAACTTTGCCATATACTTTCTACTTTCTACTTTCTACTTTCTACTTTAACCTTGTATCCATGATCCTCTATACCACTTCAAAAACTGAAAGCGACCTGCTGGGCATTCTTGAGTTGCAACAGCGCAACCTGGCGATCAACTTGTCAAGGGACGAAGTGCTGAGTCAGGGATTTGTTACCATCACCCACAGCCTGGCAGATTTACAAAAAATGAATGACCTCGAAGCGCACCTCATTGCCAAAGACGGCGGGCAGGTGATTGCCTACCTGCTGGCCATGACGGTTCATTCAAAAGCCGATATTCCCATTTTATTCCCCATGTTCGAGCTTTTTGAGCGGATACAATTCCGGGGAAAAACGGTATCTAACTACAACTATCTTGTTGTAGGACAGGTTTGTGTGGATAAGAACTACCGCGGACAAGGCATTTTGGACCAGTGCTACGAAGCCTACAAAAAGCAGTTTCAAAACAAATACGATTTTGCCATCACCGAAATCTCCATCAAAAATCAACGTTCCATCAACGCGCACAAGCGAATCGGTTTTTCGGAAATCTACCGCTATCTTGCGCCCAATGGAGAAGAATGGAGCGTGGTGGTGTGGGAATGGTGAGTTTTTAACTGGAAGTTTGGAGAAGTGGGCGGAAGAAAATAAATTGGGCCGGATTGGGGATGTCCCCAAGCAGAAACGATAGCATGACTGAATCTATTTATACAGACGAAAAGGGCGGGTATTTGAACAACAACCCGACCTGGCACATCGAAGATTCTCCCTGGAAAGCCCGGCAGATTCTGAAAATGATTGCTAAAAATCAGTTGCAACTCCA
>JBJXFD010000296.1:0-5114 GCA_046153985.1 Saprospiraceae bacterium | reverse complement strand
AAGAAACGTTTCCTTTTTACGTGCTTTTCATTGACATTGACCCCGCCCGGATCGACATCAATGTGCATCCGACCAAGCAGGAGATCAAATTCGACGACGAGCGCCTGGTGTACAATTATTTGCGGGTGGCTGTGCGCCATGCCTTAGGCCGGCACAGCGTCATGCCTTCGTTAGATTTTGACCAGGAGCAGGGATTTTCCATGCGCATCGGAAGCTCCAGCGAAGAAAATTCGCCTACGCTCGATGAATTGTCTGCCCGCAAACCGGCTGCAATCCCCGGGCGCGATGCATATAGCAGCAGTTCGCCTGGGTCGCACCCGCGTAAAGAAGCGCTGCGCCAGTGGGAAGATTTTTACAAAGGCCTGAACCAGGAAGAAGAAGAGGAGGAAATCCAGCACCCGGACGCAGAAGCAGCGGATGCCGAAGACCAGACGCTGACCATCGGGAGCGCCTGGGCAGACGATACCGGAGAAGATAAGTTAGCGCTGGGCTCCGCCAAACCGCAACGGGAACCTTATCAAATCCACTCCACCTATATTGTCAGCCACATCAAGTCGGGTTTCCTGCTCATAGACCAGCAGGCGGCACACGAACGCATCCTGTTTGAACAATACCTGCAAGTGTTGGAACAGCAAAGCGCTGTTTCGCAAAAGCAACTCTTCCCGCGTACCCTGACCCTCTCTCCTGCCGATGCGACGATTCTCGGCGCCATACTGGACCAGGTCAACCTGCTGGGTTTCGATATTCAGTCCTTTGGCGGCAATACCTTCGTCATCAATGGCGTGCCCGCAGAATTGGCCGGCAAAAAAGACGAAGTAGCGTTGATTGAAACGCTGATGGATCAATACAAATCGAATATAGAGCTGAAACTTGGCGCCACAGAAAACATCGCAAGGGCGATGGCGCGCAGCGCAGCCATCCGCCGGGGTCAGCCGCTCACCGTGTCCGAAATGCAATCGCTGATAGACCGGCTGTTCGCCTGCGCAACGCCTTATAAAAGTCCTTCGGGCCGATTCTGCTTTGTGACGTATGAATTGGACGATTTGGCAAAAAGATTTGAAGGAAGCAACTAAAATTGAAGAGATGTTCAACAACATGACCGCCGTCGTAAAAAACCTGCTCATTCTGAATGTCATCATGTTTGTGGCACGGTACATCATTGGAAAGCAACAAGCTTATGACTATTTGGCTTTGCATTATCCGACTTCGGAGAAGTTTTTGCCGGTGCAAATTGTCACGCATTTTTTCATGCACGGCAGCTTGATGCATATTTTTTTTAACATGTTCGCCCTCATTACTTTCGGCAGTGTTTTAGAGACGCTCTGGGGCGCCAGGCGATTCCTTTATTTTTACTTTTTCTGTGCTTTCGGAGCTGCAATTCTGCACTTAGGCTACAGCTATTTCGAAATCAGCCAGCTCCAGAATTCCATGGAAGCATTTCAGGCCAACCCGGGTATGAATACCTATTGGGCATTTTTTAACGAAGTGCCGTTGAACCAATTCGATCCGCAATATGGCAAAGCCATCAACGACCTGGGCAGCGCCATGACCCTGCAACCCGATGAAAATACGATCAGTACCGCCAACGCTGCCATGCAATCGTACCTGAATGCCAAGACCGGTACGCCTGTCGTCGGTGCTTCCGGCGCCATATTTGGCCTCCTGCTCGCTTTTGGCATGAGTTTCCCGAACGCCGAGCTGATGCTGATCTTTTTTCCGGTTCCGGTAAAAGCTAAATACTTCATCCCCGTGTTGATGCTGATTGAACTATTCCTCGGCGTCAACCAGTTTTCATGGGACAACATCGCCCACTTTGCGCATTTGGGCGGCGCATTGTCCGGATTGTTGCTAATTTTGTACTGGCGAAAATTCGGCTCCCGCTTTGATAAAACCCGCTATAAATAATTTCGCAGCCAATGCTACAATCTATCTGGGACGATATCAGGAAGGAATTTAACTATGGTAATATGGTCAACCGTATTATCATCGTCAACGTGTCCGTTTTCATCCTTATTACCCTGTTCTGGTTGTTTTTGCGGATCACGCACGGCTGGAATTTCCCGGTCGGAACGTATGATTCCGTCCTCCGCTTTTTCCTGATTTCTTCAGATTGGTGGCACAACCTGACCCATCCCTGGGTGTTTTTCACCTCCATGTTTATGCACGAGGGGCTGTTTCACATCCTCTGGAACATGGTTTTTCTCTACTGGTTTGGGCGCATCGTCGGTGATTTCATCGGCGACCACCGCGTGTTGCCGATCTACTTGCTGGGTGGCCTGGCGGGCAACCTCGCTTTTTTCGTCATCATCGGTGTTTTTTCATCAAAAGGCAGCCCTCCGTCTTTCGCACTTGGCGCTTCCGGTGCGGTGATGGCCATCGCGGTCGCCTCGGCAGTGCTGGCGCCCAACTACATCATCCGGCTGCTGCTCATTGGCGATGTCAAACTCAAATACGTGGTGCTGGTGCTGTTGTTGCTCGACCTCTTTTTCATCAGCCGCGACAACAACACGGGCGGCCATCTTGCCCACCTCGGCGGCGCAGCCATGGGCGGAATCTTTGTGTTGCGCCTCCGCAGCGGACAGGATCTTTCCGAACCGGTGAACCGCATATTAATTGCCATCCAAAGTTTCCTGAAATCGCCGTTTCCTAAAACTTACGGCAAAAAGAAAGGGCCCAAAATGGCTTACCGCAATCCGGTCAAAACCGCAGCCGGCGGCGGAAAAAGTGCGCAGGCCAAAGGCAGCCGCCCATCCGAAGCAGGCAAAAACGGCCTTTCTTACCAGGAGCAATTAGACGCCATTTTGGACAAAATCAAGCAGTCGGGCTACGAAAGCCTGACCAAAGAGGAAAAAGAATTTTTGTTTAATGCCAGTAAAGAATGACCATGCGCAGCGCCGGCCCCAAACTGATGCGATGGATCAATGTGGGCGTCATCCTGCTGACGTTGCTGAGTTACCTTGCCCCCGTTACCAACCCGAATGCCTTTTGGCCGCTCGCTTTTATGGGGCTGATTTTTCCGTTGCTGCTTTTCGCAAATATCCTGTTTATCCTTTGGTGGGCTTTTCGCCGGCATTGGTACGCTTTTTTTTCGGTGGGATGCCTGCTGGTGGGTTGGTCGAACGTGCAGGGCGCACTGGAGTTGCGCTTTGGGGGCGCGCTCAAGCCCGGCGCCGCTAAAAATGCACTGACGCTGATGACCTTCAACGCCCACGAATTCAAAGGCATCGGCAAACAACGGTTTAGTCAAAAGACTTTTACAGACCTCCTCCGCGCACAAAAGCCCGACGTGTTGTGCTTTCAGGAGTTCCCGCTCGACGCCGGCAGTGCGAAGCGCCACGCCGACCTGCTGGCTGAAACCGCCGGCCTGCGCTATTCCTACCAGGAAAAAGGGGGCACATTAGCCATTTTTTCGCGCTATCCCATTGGCCGCAAAGGCGCCAATTATTTCACCAACCGCGCGAACGGCTTTCTTTTTGCCGACCTCGACATTGGGGGCAAAAGCGTGCGGGTCTTCAACCTGCACCTGCAAACCAATGCCATTTCAAAAATAACCGAAAAAATAGACCCGACCGACGTCAACCTTCAGGATCGCGAAACCTGGCAGAGCTTCGGGGGTGTGCTGCGGCGCTACAAACGCTCGGCCCAAACCCGTGCCCGGCAAGCCATCGCCATTGCGGAAGCGATTAAAAAATCGCCTTTCCCTGTGCTCGTTTGCGGCGACTTCAACGACGTGCCCATGTCTTTTTCCACCCACACCATCGGCGAAGGGCTTCAGGACGCTTTCAAATGCAAAGGCAGCGGGCGCGGCGTCACCTACGCCGGCAATATTCCGGGGTTGCGCATTGACTACCTTTTAGTCAGTTCCGATTTTGAAGTGCTGGATTTTCAAACCCTGCGGATGGGGCTTTCGGATCATTATCCGTTGGTGACGCGGGTGGCTCCAAAATAAGGGGGTTGAGAGATAAAAAGGAGATTGATTGGTAACGGGGCAATTATAACCGTCCTAAGCGAACCTTAATCAAATCAAAGCTTCACATCCTAATGTTATTATTCGGGTTAAAAGCCGAAGTGATAACTTTACTCGCACTTATTTACATGAAAAACCATGACTAAAAAACAATTTCACGATTCAATGGCGGTTTGGTTTTTTAACTTTAGCGATGGGAATTTTATTGGGGATATGCAAGCCAATAGCTATTCTACATCTATTTTTGGGAATTTCAAATTAATACTTGAATATTTCATTGAATCGGGATTGTTAATGCCTACAAAAATAAAATTTTTGAGAGGCGCTTTAGGGGGAGATACAGCTACAGATATTTTAGACAGCAACGTAGAGGCTATTATGGACTGTGTTGTGGAGGAAATGCAACGTAAAGAAAACAGTACGTATATAGGACTATTTGGAATTACTAAAATTTATGAAAAGGATGTTTGCCAAGATATTTTCGATATTGTCAGAGTTTGGTATAACTTCAGCAATGGCAGGTTGATTATACATCTACAGGCAGACTGCTGGCTACCTGTAGATAGGGATGACAACCTACAAATAGAAATGGCAGAAAAGAATGCTCCGATATTGGAAAAAGTTCTTCTATCCATTAAAAGCATAGGGTATGACGACATTATGCCCGACGAGGGAGAGGAATACTGTGATGAACTATTGCCTCAAATGGGGTTCAGAATTTATTTGCACGATACGTTATTTGATCTGATAAAAAAAGACCTTTCTGAAACAGAGATAAGGAGAATCAGTAAATTTCTCTGGAGCAATCGATACGATAAAGAAAAGTCCTGGTAATGAACTAGATCTAAGCATCAAATAATGGAAAGCATCTCAATATCCTGAAGAGAAGAGCTCAAAAACTTCAAAACATCGTGCATCGCACCCACTTTTTTTATATTTTTGCACCAAATCTCCTGAATGGACCAGACATTGAGGCTGTACAACAGCCTGACGCGTGAGAAAGAAATCTTCAAGCCCTTACACGAAGGCCGCATTGGCATGTATGTGTGCGGGCCTACTGTTTATAACGATGTACACCTTGGCAACTGCCGCACTTTCATCAGTTTCGACATCATTTACCGGTACCTGATCGCCCTCGGCTACAAGG
>JBJXFD010000291.1:0-4491 GCA_046153985.1 Saprospiraceae bacterium | reverse complement strand
AGGATAAACAGGATGGTGTCGGCTTCACCGACTGTACTGCTGGGACTTTCGTGACAGATTATCAGCCAAAAGTAATCAAATCAATGATTGGAGCAAGTCGGCGAAGCCGACACTATCCTGTATATCCTGTCTATCCTGTATATCCTGTTTATCCTGTCTATCCTGTCTATCCTGTCAAAAAACAGGTTTAGCACCTATTCGGGAGTTTTTAATCAACTTGTGTACATTCGGTAGGAGCTGGAACACCGCGCAGGACAGGAATTTTCTAGGGTGGAAAGCCAAGTTGAGTTAGTCGGCAGAGCCGAAGGGAATAGTAGGCGCTAGGCTTGCAGGATTTGCGCCAGTGAGCGACGACACGGCAATTGTTATTCATTCAAAAACCCTTACTTTTGGCCCATGATTCAGCCAATTATTTCAGAAAAATTGTCCCAAGTAAAACAGATCCTTCGGGAACATCGTGTCAAACGAGCCCATGCATTTGGGTCGGTATGCACCGATCGGTTTGGAGAAGACAGTGATATTGATTTGCTGGTGAGTTTCAAAAAGATCCCCTTTGGGGAGTACGCTGAAAACTTTTGGTCCTTGGAAGAATCGTTGAAAGATCTACTGCAACGCGACGTGGATATTGTGGTAGAAAAAAACCTGCGCAACCCGTTTTTCATCAAAGTCATGAACCAGACGAAAACGCCCATTTATGAGTGACGAGACGCCAGTCGCATTGTAAACACTCGCAACAAAATTATCCATGGCTACGACGAAGTGGATGAAGTTATGCTCTGGGAAATCGTAATCAAGCACCTGCCAATTCTTCAGCAGGAAGTTCAACTTTTATTATCCTAAAACCCGCTGGCGCAAAGGCTGTAAGCCTTGTTTCTCCTACTTCCGCCCCGCGTGGTGTTCCCAACCTAAACCAATCCCCTATTTAGCCCCAAAACCAATCCCAAGCCGGTCAAAAGACCACATTCGCGGCCGCTTAACATCCGTTCTTAACGATAAGATTGATCTATGAGCGGCTCAAAGATTTTCTGGTCCGCGGCTATGCCTTGAATGAAAAACGCCTGCAACAATTGGCGCACAACCTGGGCGAACTAGAACAGACGGTACAGCGCATCCAACAGGCAGGCGACACGGATGCCCTGCAACTCAACGAGGCCAAGGGCTTGCTGGAGATCATCACCCACTACACGCGTAGTTTTGTGCTGCTCAATCAGTTCGACAGCCACACGCTGAAGCCGGGTGAGCTGAACGAGCACATCACTTATGAGATCGCTTATCCGGAAGCGGAATCTGCCATCGAGGCGTTGAAACAGGGCCTGATTGCTCAAAAGGAAGCCACAGTGCTGTTTGGTAATCAGAAAGATGGAAGTTTCAAGGGCATCCTCGGCAGTATTGTCCAAACTTTTGGTGGCCAGTAACCCTCTTCCTGCGTCTGAGATGTCACCTCGTTTATGATTATCATTGTGCCGGGAAAGGTAAGAATAGCGTAAATTTGCATTCAAAAGAACAACACATGAATATATCAAGGGTTTTGTTTTGGGACATCAATTACGATACCATTGACTGGAACAACAATGTGCGCTACATCATTGAACGGGTTGTAACTTATGGCAACCTATCGGATTGGAATGCCATTCGGGCGTATTACGGGCTGGATCGCATCCGCAACGAGATGATGCAATCCCGCGATCTAGACCCGAAAACGCTGAGTTTTTTGAGTTGTATTTTTGACATCCCAAAAGAAGAGTTTCGATGCTACAACACCATACAGTCGAACCCGGGACACTGGGTTTACTAAAAAAAATCATGGCCATCCCCGAGTTGTCAGGCTTCAATCTGGCAGGCGGCACTGCGTTGGCCCTTCAGATTGGACATAGAAAGTCTGTTGACCTCGATTTTTTTGGCGCAAGGCCGATAGATAAAGACGAAATGGTAGCTTTGCTCGAAGTACTCGGCAATCTCCATATTTTACAGCATTCCCGTAATATATTGATTTTCAACCTTAACGGGATAAAGGTTGATTTTGTAAATTACAAATACCCGTGGCTGCGAGAAATCACGATAAACGAAGGTATTCGGCTTGTCAGCCTCTCGGATATTGGGGCTATGAAACTTGGCGCCATCGCCGGGCGGGGTAAAAAAAGGGATTTTACTGATCTGTACTTTTTGCTCAAAAAATTTACCTTACCTGAATTATTGGCCTTTTATCGAGAAAAATACCCGGATGGAAACGAATTCTTAGTGCTAAGAAGCCTGACCTATTTTAGTGATGCAGATGAAGACAAGGAACTCGAATTGTTTGAAAAAGCCGCTTGGTCTGATGTCAAAAAATCAATCGTCAAAGAAGTCAAAAAAATCATGAAATAACCATATTCAGGCAACTTCCGCTATCTGGGATACAACCCGCCGTTCCAGCTATTTGGAAGAAGGAATCAATCTCATTTTGTACAATCAATCTGACAAACTAATCACACGATGGATAAGATAAAAAAGTACAAAAAAGCCATTCTGGATATCCGTCAGGAATATGTTCGGATCAAATACGCCAATATCGTGGGCGGCAATCAACTGATCGCAGATAAAGAACAACACCGCTACCAGATCGTAACACTTGGCTGGGAGGGCGACCGATATGTACATGACTGCCCTTTGCATTTCGACATCATTGATGGCAAAGTGTGGGTTCAACAAAATATGACCGAATGGGAGGTTGGTGAGATGCTTGAAGCGCGGGGTGTGCTAAAAACGGATATTGTGGCCGGCTTTTTGCCCCCTGAGTTGAGGGAATACGCTGAATATTCCTACGCATAAATTCTTCGTTCCTAGTCCCTCTCCAGCACCAATATCCCGCTGGAGCAAAGGCTACACGCCTTTTTCCGCCCTGCGTGGTGTTTCTGTCCTAAACCTATCCCATACTTAGCCCAAAACGGATTCCAAGCCGGTCAAAAGACCACATTCGCGGCCGCTTAACATCCGTTCTTAACGATAAGATCGATCTATGCAGGCGCTGGAGCACCCAGCAGGGCAGGAATTTCCCTTGCTGGGAAGACACGTTGTGTTGGTCGGCAAAACCGGCGCAAATAGTCGGTACCATGATTGCAGCCTTTGCGCCAGCAGTGGGGATGAAATCGGAACATGGGGGGGCAGATAGACCGGAATATTCAGAGGCCAACTTTATTACAGATTTTCTATCTCCTTTGGACTGAGGCCTGTAAAGCGAATAATTTTTTCAAATGGCTCTCCCTCAGACTTCATTTGACGGGCGATTTCTACTTTGCCTTCTGCTTTGCCTTCTGCCTTGCCTTCATCAAACGAAGTATCCACCACATTTTTCAAATCCCGATAATACTTTAAACTCTCCTCGTATTTATTTTTCTCATCGGCGGTGAATTTGGCAATCTCGGCAGCCTCAAAAAGTTTCTGAAATACCCGATCTTGTAGTGGAAACGGATTAATATATTTGTCTTGGAGTGCCATTGAATGATCTTTCGGAGGCAAAAATACGGAAAATAGAGATGGGCCGGGGAGATTTTCGATATTTTTCAGCCCCGCTTAGTGTCACCCGCCGCGTTTGGTCTTCCCGGCTAAGACCAGGATAGGTCTTGACCAAATGCAACTTTCGTAAGATCTCATGATAAAGAAGGTGACACCACCTCCTGTGTCGGAGATGTCACCTTAGTTTATCAGACGAGGTGTCCCCTATTCCTCTCTCCAGGCCATCACATCTTCTTCCCACCTATCCGTAGAAACACCCATGCTTATCCTGCTCGATACAATCCAATAAACTTTGCAGATTGGAGGCATGCGGAAACGGTTCGTACAATTCCCACTTCCCATTGGCTCGTTTCCAGTACAGATTCCATACATTTTTAGAATTCATATATCTTATTTTTGCAAAAGGGTGATGCCTAATAATAGAGGTATCCATCCAGTCAGGCCGGATTTCATAAAACTCAACAACCTTTCCATCATAGTCATATCCAATGTCCAATTTGCTTCGAATATCTTCTGGAGGACGAATTTTTTCCAAATATTTGAATAAAATGGCGTGGTTTGGATCAGTTTTAATGCCTTGCATGGAGGAGGTGGTTTAGTTATGCGAATTGGGGAGAGTTTGTAAAACGGGTGCAAATATAGTCAGAAGGATTGCAGCCTTTGCGCCAGCGGTTACAACCTTTGCGCCAGCAGGGAACGAGGTTTTCTTCTGATAAAAACCTTATAGATTTCAACTGCAAACAAGCATGTGCAACGACCACTCGAATAAAAGAATCCCTAGGTTTAGGACATCCATAGTGTAGTCACACCACCCTTCTAGCGCCCTACCCTCGAAATCGCCTGCTGCATCCAATACAGCAACAATCCTCTCTTAGTATTACACATGTCGCAATCATACTGTAATTTTGTCAGCCGTTATCGGGAGGCTATCTTCATATTATCTATGAAAGCCCGACCTCCATTGATTGAGCATAAACTCACTGCATTAAAAATTACGAT
>JBJXFD010000290.1:0-5412 GCA_046153985.1 Saprospiraceae bacterium | reverse complement strand
GGTGGTCCAGGTATGCGAAACGGCTAAGGTTTTGTTGATCGGGTCTTCGTCGCCGAACATTTCCCGGGCAGCGCTTTCGCTCATGAGGATGCTGTTGACCTCTTTCAACGGGTTTTCCCGGGCGCCGTTCACCACCTCAACGGCCAGAATATTGGTCATGGCCGGCTCTGCCCAGATGATGTCTTCCGTGAGTACTTTTTTGTCCTTCGCTGCATAATCCAGCGTGGTAGGCATACCCTCTGCATTGTACCCGGCAATGTGTTCAACACCGGGATAATTGTCTTTGATGTAATTGTCCCAACCAGCCGGGATGGCAGGAAAGGCATTGCTTTCGCCATTGGCCTGGTGGATGCGCATGCCCATTCGGTAGGTGTGCCGCGCCTCCGGCAAGTGCGTGTCGAAAGTCATTTCGTCGCGGACGTAGAGGAAAATAAAAATGGCTGAGGCCAATCCAATGGAAAGCCCAAGGGTATTCACAATGGCGTATCCCCTTTGCCTGGCTATGTTGCGGGCAGCAAGCAGGAAATAGTTCAGGAGCATAGTTGGTGTGTTCGGTGTAACAATCGGGTTTAAAGCACAACCCGATAAGGACACGGAACGACACGCATGGGATGCATGGGGGTAGAGGGGATTTTTTATCCCCCTGTGGTTTTCAGAATATTTTCGGATGGGGATACGTGTCGGACACCTTGGAGGTGTCCGACACGTATCCCCATCCTAAAATATTCAGCACACACTAATTCTTCACCCCATACCGAAAATCCACCGGCACTTTATCCGCCAGCAAACGGCCATCTTTCTCAGTATACCTACTTCCAGCCGGGATGTACACGAGCAACCGCGCCGCATCCGCAGCAAGGCTGACCGCAACTTTCCCTTTCACGCCGTGGTGCAAAACCTTCCGGTTTACGGCATCGTAGACATCTACTTTTTTGCTGCCCACTTCAATGTTCACCGTTTTGGATTCGGTATAGGGGTTGTAAAACAGGTAGGTGGGATACGCTTCGTACTTGCGGAACATATCGGTTGCCCGGCAGTCTACTTGCAGGATTTGAGGCACATCCGTGGGTTGGATTGTGGCGCCAAAAATGCCCACGTGCCCGCTTCCGTAAACTGAAAACATGGTTTCGGGGGGCATGCCTGGCGCCCACAACGGGCCATCGCCCTGTGCAAACGGCGTGATGCCTTTGTGTTCATCGTAAATAGACTCTTTGATCAACCCTTCGTAAGCGATCACATTTTTGGTGAGGGCCTTGCGATCCGGCAGCGCCTGAAGGTTATCCGGGATGTCGTAAGGGTAAAACAGACGCGCCGTGTTGGCTGCGTTCAGTGCCCAGCGGCCCACAGCGCGGGCGTAGCGCTGGTCGTAGCGCAACATAGCCGTGAGGGGCCAGGCCAGGTCGAACGTATTCATACAAAAGCCGTAGCCGCCGTTGTGGACCGTGCTGCCCGACATGCCGCTGACGTCGTACCCGCCCCATTTGTCTACTACCACGCCCCAGCCTTCGCGGCCCACCGCATCGCCATCGAATGTCCAGTTCATAAATTGCTGCACATCGTAATTGGCGCCGGTTTCCGCGTTCAGTCGGGCGGCCATATATGGCGCAAAAGCCATCAGGATTTCATAAGAGCGGTTTTCTTTTTGCGAAGCCAGCACGTCGAGCGCGTTGCGGGCGGCGCGCAGGTATTTTTCATCGCCAAATTTCTGGTAAGCCGCATACAGGATGAACGCATACCCGGCCGCCACGTCTTCCTGTGCAGGGATGTGGTTTTTGGCGGGCGTCATGGTTTTAAAATCAAAATAGGAGTAGCTGTAGTTTTTGCCCAGCACCTGATCCGATTTGTAAAACTGTTCGGCAACGGTACGCATGATCTCGTTGTACCCCTCTTCTTTGGGGTAATAATTGCCCACGGCGTAAAACAGGACGTTGTTGTACACATCGTACCAGTAGTCGTTGCCGTAGCCGCCGCCGATGTGCGCCCCTTTGTTGGTAAAGTTCTGGATGATGTTCCAGCCGCTGTCTTTGTTGAAATAATTGCGCGCCATGCGGACGTAGTTGTAGCCGTCCTGCTTGCTTTTATCAATGCCCACCAGCGTTGCGCCGAGGATAGCACCTAAGGCGCCAAGCGCCTCGTGGTTTTCGCCGTTGTTCACGGCAGGGCCCTGGCGCACGTCGCCGATGGCGGTATAGATGCCAAACGTCGGTTCACTGAAATTCCGGTTTTGGTTGTCCATCCAGACGAAGGGCAAAAAATTGCCTTTGGCCGTATGGTCGAATACGTAGGCATCAAACTCCAGTGCCGTCCGTTTCCAGTCTTTCAACACGTAAGGTTTGGGCTGTCTGGGCATGGCTTCTATGCGCGGCACGACAAACTGTGCAACAGCAGATGCCTGCGGCTCGTAAGGCTGAACGGACTTGCATCCTGCGCCAAGCAGGATCAGGAGCGGGAGGAGGACTTTGTAATTATTCATTCTTTTGTATTTTTTTACCACATAGTTCACATAGGGGTTTTCACATAGTCCATATAGCACAGGGGAAGCCGCCTATGTGAACTATGTGAAAACAACTATGTGGCCTATGTGGTAAATAATTATCATTTTTTATTTCGCTTCTCTCATCGTAGGGTCATTCAAAATATTCCGCATCACAAACCAGCCCATCAAATGCACCACGGCAATCACCAAAAGCGCATACCGCAAAGCCGCATATTCACTCACGTACCAGGCCAATCCGATGAACAGTCCGCAGCCGAACAAACGCCCGAGATACAGCCCCAATTCATGGTTGAAAATATAGGCAAACTCATTGCGTTTTTCAATTTCAGCCATCACGTCTATCACTTTCAGTTGAACGGGGAAATAGGCGATATCGAGCAAGGGACGGGCAAAAAGCAAGCACGTCATAAACAGGATCACGCCCAACGCCGAATACATTCCGGCGTTGAACAAAGCGCCAAGCACGAACAGCGAACACCCGATGCCGTAAATCAACAAGCGGTGTTTCGGTCCGGTCACCCGGCCCAATACATACAGCAGGATCGCCGACAACAATGCGCCAATTGATTGAATCAGCCCCAGGGAGCCCTCTTTCCCCACCAGGGTCAGAATCAGCATCGTAGGCGCAGTCACGATATATCCCTGCGCCACGCCTTTGAGCGCCGCCAGCCCCAGCATTTTATTCCAAAGCCGATCAAAGTTAAAAAACAGGAAAGGCGCATTTTTGGGATTTTGAAAACCGCCGCGGTGTACCAGCACAGAAGCCACAATCGTCAGCGCAAACACGCAACCCGTGAGGATGTAATACGCAAAATTCACATTGCCCGAAAACCAGCCATTTTTTTGCGTGGCCGCAATGAATGCGCCTGCACAAAACGGCACAACGATGCCCGTCATGGTATAAAAAAAGGTTTCGATGCCGTAGTAGTAATTCCGGTTGCCGTCGTTCGTGGTGTTTAAAGCCAAAAAATCGCGGTTGGCCCAGAAAAAGCCGTAGGACAAGCCCATGATCAGGCCGGCAAAAAACACGCCCGCCGTATTGAGTTCGTTCAGCATCATCATGGCCGTCATGGAGACGCCGCTGAGCAGCATGCCCAAGGAATAAAGCCTTGAAATAGGAACCCGCCTCAGCAGATAACCATTGATCATGAAGGTGGTTGGAATGCCCGTGTAAACGGCCAACTGGAAGATCACCACCAAACTGATATCGGAGGAATTTCGCATGATGTATGCCCCGACGAACAGCTCAATGATGGGCATCACGAGGCCGTAAATGAGGTTGGTCAGCAACAACACCCGCATGCTGAGCGGGTGTGATTGAAAAAAACTGATTTCGCTTACAGGTTTAGTACTCATCGTTGGTAGTTGGCGGGAATCCAACCGTTCGGGAGGAATACGTGTCGGACACCTTTGAAGGTGTCCGACACGTATTCCTCCCGAACGGTTTCAAAATCCCCAAGATTATCGCAATCCTTTCAAAATCTGTTCAATCGAAAACTTCGCGCCGCAAATCACTTCGTCGGAAGCGCCATAGTACATCGTAATTTCATCGCCGTTCACTAAGTGGCCGTTGGTAAACACTACATTGCCAAAAAAGCCCCGCGTTTCATAGTCGGTTTCCGGTTCAAACAGGGGCGCCTCCGACCTGGCGATCACGTTAGAAGGGTCGTTCAGATCGAGCAAAACTGCCCCGAGGCAATAGCGGTGGTTAAAATCCGCGCCGTGGTAAATTTCCAGCCAGCCTTCTGCGGTTTTAATAGGTGCTGCGCCGGCGCCTACCCTTGCGCAATCCCACATGCCTGGCCGGGTGCGCAGGATGCATTGGTGCCCGCCCCAGTTGAGCAGGTCAGGCGACGAGGAAATCCAGATAAAATTGCCGCCGAGATCCACCCCGGAAGGGCGATGCAGGCAGTAGAATTTCCCGCCGATTTTTTCTTCAAAAAGTGCGCAGTCCTTGTTGTGCGGTGGCAGAATCATGCCTTTCCGCTCAATGGTTCGCCAGTCGCGGGTCTGCATCAGCCCCACGCCTACCCCGTTTTCAGACACTTGCGTATACGTCAGGTTATATTCCCCGGCAATGTTGACCACGCGGCAATCTTCGATGCCAAAGGTCTCCAGCGCGCCTTGCCCGGAAATTTTCGCAGGCAAATCTTTTGGTTCATAAAAGTGTACACCGTCGTCGCTGCAAACCAGCCGAAGGTGCGAAATGGTAGACAGGTAGGTCGTGCCTTTATAGCGCACCATCCGGGCATCCGACAAATCCAGGTCGGGGTCATTGGTTGCAAATTCCAGAATTTTTAACTGCCCGTCTTCCTGCATCACCGGAAACGAAATCCGGCCTTCCTGCTGCACCGGCCTTTCCGCCACCCGCAGCAAAAGCCAGGTTTTTCCGTCAAACTCAAATACCCCGGGATTCAACACGCATTCCACGATCAAATCGGGCGAGCTGGGTTGAATGTCTTTTGTGGTTAAAATAGGGTTTTGTGAAAATCTATTTACCATGTTAATTAGGTGCCTGCGGGATGTGGTGAAAATTTGTTTTTTACCACATAGAACACAACTTGTCCCGACTTGGCGGGATAGTTATTTTCACAATAGATCACATAGTGCTTATGTAGCCTGTAAAGACCGTAGCTCCTATGTGACCTATGTGAAAACCTCTATGTGAACTATGTGGTAAAAATTTTAAATGCAAAAACCTTACTTCTTATCAAACTTCACAGAGCCGAGATTCTTCCCGCCCAGCACAAAATTGAGGAAGTAAGTGCCCTGAGGATAGTTTTCCACGTAAAGGGAGAACAAGTCCGCAGGTATTTCATTTTTCCCAAACCGCTGATCGGCAATTTGCCGTCCCTGCACGTCGAATACGCGGAGCAGCAACGGCTGGTTGCCAGGAAATGCATGCTTCACCCAGA
>JBJXFD010000280.1:0-4132 GCA_046153985.1 Saprospiraceae bacterium | reverse complement strand
CATCAAAATAAAAGCCCTTAATACTATGACAGCCCAAGGTATGCCTATTTCAAAACCCAGAAAAACCGCTTAATTGGAGTGAAAATATGCGGGAGCTGTGCCCGCCTGATTCATGCAACAAAGCCTTACACATACTAAAAAGACAGTGCAGACAAACAAGAACATACCATATTATTTGACAGCAATTGGACTTTTCATCTTGCTGAAATTCGGTTTTACACTTGCTGACAATAACGACTTGACCTTTCTTCTCAACCCGACAGACAAACTCGTTGGACTTTTGACAGGTTCGCATTCTGTTTATCTTTCAGGCAGAGGATATTATCACGAACACCTTAACATAATTATTGACAAATCTTGCTCAGGTTTTAACTTTTGGATTTTGTGCTTCCTCCTTTTTACTTATTTGGCAGTAAAGCATTTTCACAAGTCTTTACACAAATTTTTGACTATTCCGACTGCTTTGATTGGAGCTTATTTGCTGACCATGTTTGTAAATACATCACGAATTTTTGCTTCTATCATTGTGCAGGCTCAAACAAAAAACATTTTTCTGAACCAGCAGCCCATTATACACGAAGCTATTGGAATAATTACTAATCTGACATTTCTCATATTGGCTTACATCCTTATTGAAAAATCATTAATTCATAAACGACACAATGAAAAATTTGCTTAACGCGAAATGGCTTTTCATCATCAACACGCTACCGATAGCCGTGTTGAGTTTTCTGTTTTTCGGACAGTTCAATATCATTAAAACCTTATTGGACGAAAACAGTATCCAACTTTGGAAATCTTTTGGCCTTTCGTTAGGGGTTCTTGGATTACTGAATTTTGCTTATGCGGTTTATTTGACTTTTAAAAAGAAACATGTTTCCGTTTGGTATGGTTTATTTGCCTTACTTTGCTACATTCCTTTTATTTACCTGTACGGTTATCATTTAGATGAAATCATTCCTTTTTCTATCCCTCAATGGATGGTTTCGGGAAACATCTTTTTATATGTTGGAACATTTATAATGCCAACACTTGCCTATTCATTATTTGTTTTGGTTTCTTATTTTACCCCTGAAAACAAAGAACACAAGGCTTGGGTAAACTTTCTGATTGCAATTGGAATTCCCATAGCAGGTTACTTATTTACGCAAACTATTCTTCCATTGTGGCAAGGTGTTGAAGGCAAATTCTTCAGTCACGCTTTTATCGTACTTATTATTGTTGCTACGTTAGTTTTTCTCTTTTACTTAATTAGGGGTATTTTCATTCTTGCGACCAAAAAAGCGGAAACTTGGCAGAAATATCAATTAGCCTGGAAAATCCCTATCTCCATTGTGCTTCCATTAATAGGATTATCAGTAAATAATGGGCGTCTATTTAATGATTTTGGGTCAAGCGAATCAGGAATCTTCGGAGATTTTGAAAACGCTTGGTTCTATATACTTGCTGTTGCCAATGGCATCCTGGTTTGTTTGCCAAACCTCGAAAATAAAATATACCGACTGTTTTTATTTCTAGGAAGAAGCGTAACTTTCGCTTACACATTCTATTTCTTTTTGGTTTTCTTGCCTTTTTTGCCTTTATCTGTAATTGCAATAATAGCAATTGGCACAGGATTTTTAATGCTAACACCTTTATTACTTTTCGTTATTCATATCAATGAGATTTCAAAAGATTTTTCATACTTGAAAAATCTGTTTTCAAAAAAGCATCTAATCGGAATTTCCGTATCAGGATTTTTGATAATCCCTACATTTATCACAGCAACTTACCTGAAAGACAAAAGTGTTTTAAATGAAACGCTAACTTATTTATATAGTCCTGATTACTCAACAGAATATAACATTGACAAAGCATCGCTTCAAAAAACACTTACTGTAATAAAAAGTCATAAAGACAATAGAGATAGCAGAGGCGAAATATTTGGAAATGGAATCCCCTACTTATCATCCTTTTTTAATTGGTTAGTAATGGACAACCTTACGTTGTCTGATTTAAAAATCAACAACATTGAAAAAATATTTTTTGGCAAAACTTCTTTTGAGTTACAACCTGAGGACATCCAAAATGACAATGTCCAAATAAGTAATATTTCAACAAACTGCAATTACGATAAAGCTCAAAATGCCTGGAGATGTTGGGTTGATTTGGAAATAACCAATAAAAGCGAAAACACTTGGTTTGCCGAATACGCTACAACGATTGATTTACCTGATGGTTGTTGGATAAGCGATTATTATTTGTATGTCGGTGACAAAAAAGAACCAGGAATTCTAGCAGAGAAAAAATCAGCAATGTGGATATTTTCTCAAATCCGGAATGAAGACAGAGACCCAGGTATTTTGTATTATTTGACTGGCAATAAAGTTGCTTTCAGAGTATTTCCTTTCTCGAAAGATGAAGTAAGAAGAACAGGAATAGAATTCTTACACAAGGAGCCGGTAAGGTTAAATATTGACAACAACATAGTTGAGTTAGGAGACCAGGAAGAAACCATTTACGAAAAAATTGATACTGAAAATGTAATTTACGTTTCAGCTCAACAAAAGCAATCATTGAAATCTGTTCAACGCAAACCATATTTTCATTTTTTGGTTGACGTTTCAAAAGACAAGAAAAGTTATTCAACAGATTTCATCAAAAGCATAGAAAAGATTTTAGAAACGAATAAGCCACTTTCAGAAAACGCAAAAATCAGCTTTGTAAACAGCTATGTAAATACCACTACATTAGGAAATGATTGGAAAGAACAATATGAAAACCAAGTTTTTGATGGTGGTTTCTACCTGGATAGAGCAATAAGAACCACCCTGTTCAATGCTTACCAAGACAAATCAAAATCATATCCTGTAATTGTAGTTGTTACTGACAGTGTTCAAAATGCCGTTTTAGAGAAAGATTTTTCCGACTTCAAGTTTGCATTTCCCGAAAGCAACTTATTTTACAAACTTGATAAGAATGGAGCATTAAAAGAGCATTCCTTAACTAAAAACCCAACAAAAGAACTTCCTGAAATAAAACGTGAATGTATGTTTTGTGAAACTGTTTTGGAGTACAAACTTTCCGACAATTCAACCGTGTTTTTGCCTAATAACAAAGAACCAAATATCATTTTAAAGAAAGATGTTTTTGAAATTTCCGAAACAGAAATCAAAGAAAAGAATTGGTTGTCAGCTTTGACTATACAAGGGCAATGGACTTCCCAAATCTTACACCCTGAAACGTCAGACAAAGAATGGCTGAATTTGGTAAAATGTATATTCCGGAGCATCTGACCCCCCCAGTCCGATTTGATCTGACCCCCCTATTCCGGAGGTCTGACCCCCTGAATGTTAATAACATTCCGGAGGTTTGACCCCCCGGGAAAAAAGTGGATTCATACGGCTATAATCGCCAGCTTTCCATTCTAAAAATGGATTGATGGCAAAAGTAAAACGTATGGATCAGATCAAAACCCTGTTAAGCAATTACCTGTCCAGCGGCTCGATCAAGGCCACTGCCCGTCAGTTGAAGGTGTCCAAGAATACGGTGCGAGAGTATGTTCGGCGGGCCGAAGCGTATACGACTGATTTAAGGAAGCTGCTGGAACTGGATGAAGAATCCCTGAGCCGGATAATCCACACGCCTCAAGGAGATGAATCGTGCAATCGTGCATCCGTCTTCGAGCAACAGGTTGATTATTGGCTCGGGGAGTTGCGTCGGACAGGCGTAACGCGCGAGTTGCTGTGGCAGGAATACCGCACAACAGACCCTGGGGGCTATGGATACAGCCAGTTTTGCGAACACCTGCGCCGTAAGATCGGCCATCGGGATCTGACGCTGGCCCTGGAGCATGAACCGGGCGAAGTGCTCATGGTGGACTTTGCCGGTAAAAAAATGCAGTGGGTGGATGCGCACAGCGGTGAGGTCCATGTTTGCGAAGTGCTGGTAGCAGTCCTGCCTTTTTCTCAATATAGCTTTTGCATTGCCCTGCCGTCGCAAAACCTTGCCAACTTCATCCATGGCCTGAACCAGGCGTTGCTGTTTTTAGGCGCCCTTCCCAAGGTGCTTTTGTCCGATAATCTGAAGGCTTATGTGAGTCGGGCGGATCGCTACGAACCCACTTTTACGCAGTTATGCGAACAATTAGGCG
>JBJXFD010000273.1:0-12892 GCA_046153985.1 Saprospiraceae bacterium | reverse complement strand
TGAGTTGCACGAACATTTTTTGTCCCTGATGATCCACAACATAATTTGCTTTCGGAATAGTCATTGCTATGTTTTTAGTCTAAAGTTGGTCGTAAAATACATTGGTTTGAGGAAAGAAGCAAGCAGGATCGGTTAAAATTCCCTGACAGGTCTCGATCTTCGGCCATCCCAGCGCTGGGTAGAGAGGGTGTCTCTTCGAGAGACGCCCTCACTTGCCCATCAAATGCACCAACCGCGTCGAATACTTCGCGGGATTAATCGCATACTGATTATTGAAACTACGAACTCCGTATTCCACTCATTTGTTACAATTACAAAGAAGCAACAGCCGCCAAAATCTTTTTTTTGACTTGTGACCAAGTTATCTTTCTTTTCATCAAAACGGGCGGGTCATCCTCTTCTGCATCTTCGAAATAAGTCAAACTTTTTACGATATGAAAGGTCGTGCTTAGTTTGAACTTCTCATGGTGCAGGTTGAGCATCTCTTGCAAGGTCATTTTTTCCAAGAGAAAGTATAAGTCGTAGAAATCCTTCTTTTTTCCTCTTCCAGCGACAGCGTCTAATTTCATCGGCGCAATATCTTCCGGGGTAAGGAGGCGAAGATTGCCCTCTGTTCTTATGGGGCGAATCGCCGGGTAATTAAATCTCAAAAAATCTACTTTTACCCCTTGAACACGAGTCAGCAAAGTGCCTTTCATCTTGGTCAAAACTTCGATTTCATGAAAATCCTGCCCCAGGTTTTCCAAAATCTTATCGCCGTCAAAATCTATTTCCGAAAACAAGTCAAGGTCAATGGATTTCCTGTGACCAAATTGGAGTGAAAGAGAGGTGCCTCCAACCAGACAGAAAGTTGACAGGTAAGGCTTGTCCATCAACCGCCTCAATAATTCCAGTGTGTCGGGTTCGACTGTCTCAAAGTGTAGCATCTAAAATCTGATTTTGGCACTAAGAAATACGTACTGCAAAAATTCAACGTCCGGTTGTCTAAGTAACGCAGATTGATGAGTATTTCTCTGATACGATCCTTGCCATAATAGCCCAGGACAGCCTTAAATTCGGGCCATGTGCCATGTAAAATCACTCGTTCCACGATCGTTTTGGCATGCGTGTCAAGCCTGATTTTAGAGGCATCTGTATCCCAAAACAAGGTGGGGGATAACGACAGGTCTTGCCAATTTTTGACTTTTTTTGATATTCCCATTTTTTCGATATAAATAGACGGTCTTGTCAGGTATTTACTATTTTAATCACTAAACAATTAGGTGGTCATGGTTTTTGCTTTTCATCAACAGCAGGTTTTTCATCTATCACAAAGCCCCCTATCAAATATCCCAATTGCGTTTCCAGGCAGATGAACGGATTTGTTCGATTGTTTTCGGATGGTCTTTCCAGATGCCAAAAAGCTGCGTAGGATCTAATTTTTTATTGCCTTTTGTTATGGTTGGTGGGGGTGAAGCAACAAGCGGCTGTATCTTTACATTGCTAATATTCAAGCGCTTAAGCACTACAAGTAGTTGCTCCGTTTCCTGAATGCCAGATGTTTCAATCGTTATGGTCATTACTTCTTTATTTAAATACAAAGTTAAGCGATTTGAGTCTGTTTTGGAAATTTATCTCGCCAACCTAGCAACATGAATGCCCTCCTACCGGAAAGCTCCCGCTGTGCATAAGCAGTAGAAGAATTCGGCACAAGAAAACGCGCTTGTTAGCACTTCATTGGAACCTGCAATCTTGTCGCATGGAGTCGCCATACAGCGCCCCGACAGGCGGATCGACTCGCGGTGGGCTGGGTTGCGGGAGAGGGCGCCTTTTTTTGCCTTTTAGGAACCGTTGTCCAGGCGGAATAATGAACATCAGCCAGATACAACTGTGCCTTAGACTTGAAAACCAGGCAAAAATCAGCGGCGAGTCGAGGAGCCAACCTGAAGCCAGGCTAAAGATCAAACCGTCAATTTTCCCGACTTTCAAACCTGAAAACCAGGGCGCATTATGGCGAAAGGCCTTTTTGCTTACTTTTTGGGCTTACAAAAAGTGAGAAGAAATCAGGCGCAATGACCAACCGCCTAAATTCCAGCAGAACTCCAGGTAAATGACAGAAAGAACCTAAAAAAACCTCTACAAATGCACCAACCGCGTCGAATACTTCGCCGGATGAATCACATCCCGGTCACTCGACTTCGGCGGCAAAAACTGCCATGGTGTCACCTGATTTGCCCAGTCGAAATCCGTGTTTTCCTTGTGGCGCTTTCGGTATTCCACCGGCGTGCAGGTGCGGTATTTTTTGAACAGGCGGTTAAAATTGGCCACGTTGTTGAAGCCCGAGCGGTAGCAAATCTGGTTGATGGTTTCGTCGGTGCTCAACAGGAGCTTGCAGGCGTGGCCGAGGCGGACATCCACCAGAAACTGCGTAAAACTCTTAAAGGTGTATTTCTGAAAAAAGTGGCTGAACGCGGACGTGCTCATGTTCACCAAAGCGGCCAGATCGCCGATTTTGATGTTTGGGTCGGTGAAGTTTTTCAGGATATAGCTGTACACAAGCTGGATGCGGCTGCTCTCCGATTTGAGCGCCTGCGGAGTGAAGCCTTCGCTCACCAAATGCGTGGCTTCTGTGGAGCGCGAGAGCAGGTCTAAGAGTTCCAGAAAGCAGATGATGCTCGCGAAACCCTTGTCTTCCGTCAGCGCCACCATGGATTTCATGGCTTCTTCAAAGGTCTTGCCGTGAAATTTGATGCCCCGGGCCGACTCCTGCAGCAGTTTCCGGATTTTGTAAAACCGCTCCTTTTGGAAAAGGTGCCCGGTGAACAAGTCCATGCCAAACTGGATCGTAATCACCCGGTAGGGTTGCCCGGAATCCTGCAGCGCCTGATCGCCGTCCCATTTGTGGTAGAGGTAAGGGCCGAGCAACACGAGGTCGTAGTCCTGGTAGCGCTCGATGGAATCGCCGACGATGCGCGTGCCCGACATGCCCGCCACGAGGTTCAACTCAAACTCCGGGTGGTTGTGGATGGGGTAGTCGAACCCGTTTTTAAACGAGTCTAAGACCACAAACACGTCCGGTTCTTTCAATGGGGTAATTTCTCTGTAGATGTTCATAGTTGAAATTTAATTTCCCAAAAGCGCGGATTTGCAAAAAACCATTTCACGAAAGTACCATTTATTGGCATAAAAGTATCAGTTCCGCTTTCGATAATAACCGATCTTTGCGAATAAGAGCATATTGATGAATTCCTCAACATGCTCTAACATCATTCGATACAATCCAAATGTTTTAAATATGGGTCAACTCAACACCTGGGGTCATCCTTCGGGCAGGCATTTCCTGCGCGTTATTTTCCTTCCTTTGTTTGCACTATTGTTGCTTGCCTTTGGGCAAACAGCAGCAGCTCAGCAAATTGCGATCTCTGGGATCGTGCTTTCTTCTGAAGACGGCCTGCCGCTCATCGGCGTCAGCGTCGTAGAAAAAGGAACCGGCAACGGCGCCATCACTGACTTAGACGGCAAATACCAATTGTCCGCAGCGCCGATGGCCACGCTCATTTTTAGTTATATCGGTTATGAAACCGACGAAGTCTCCCTTCAGGGGCGCACTAGCGTCAACCTGACGATGCGTTCGGCTGCAACCTTGCTGCAATCGGTTGTGGTGACGGGCTACCGAAAAGAAATCCAGACCGACGTCGCTTCTTCCATCGCTTCCGTTAAGGGAAAAGACGTGGAGAAACTCGTGGTTTTGGGCTTAGACCAAGCCCTTCAGGGGCAGGCGCCCGGCCTGATGGTGACGCAAACCACCGGCGCACCCGGCGACGACATTGCCGTGCGCATCCGGGGCGCGGGCACGTTGGGCAACAACAACCCGCTGTTCATCATTGACGGCGTGCCCACCACGGGGAACATCAACATGTTTTCCACCAACGACATCGAATCCATTGAAGTATTAAAAGACGGCGCTGCGGCGGCCATCTACGGCGCGCGGGCGGCCAACGGCGTCATCGTCATCACCACCAAAAAAGGCAAAGCGGGCGCACCAAAATTCAGTTTCAACAGTTCCTTGGGCTTTTCAAACGTGTACAAGTTGCCCGAACTGCTCAACTCTTCGGAATACCTGACCATCCGCAACGAAGCCATCAAAAATGCAAACACCCTGCGCGACCTGCCCCGACAGCTCGACACGTTCGACATCGGGATGCTGGATACCCTGGCCAATGTCAATTGGTTAGACGAAATGTTCAACCAGGCGCCGATTCAGCGGTACAGCCTGAGCGCAACCGGCGGCAGCGAAAGCAGCAACTATTATATTCAAGGCGAATACCTGAACCAGCAAGGCACCTTTCGGGGACAGGGATTTGAGAAATACAGCCTGCGTTTCAACGGCGAAGCCGGCAGCAAACGCTTCAAAATTGGCAGCAACCTTTCTTTTGCCTACACCGACCGGAAAGTCATCAACAGCTCCGGCGACGGCTTCGGGCCGGGCAACGAACCCAGCGGCATCCGTTATGCCCTGATTGCTGCGCCGGTGTTTGACATCCGCAACCCCGACGGCTCCTACATCAATACCTCCACCGGACTTGGCGACCCGCTGCTTTACGGCGACGGCAACGCCAACCCGCTGGCGTTTGTGGATGCAACCGACTGGACGATCAAGCGGTACCGCATTTTTGGAAATGTCTTTGCAGAACTCACGCTTTTTGAAGGCTTGAAATTGCGCACGAATGTGGGCGGCGATTTCCTCTTTGAAAACGAAAAACGCTTCAAAGAACGACTTTCGGCGGCCATCTACTCCCCGACTTCGCTGACGGAAGGGCGGGTTTTTGACCAAAATTTGGTTTGGAACAACGTCGCCGATTTTCAGCATAGTTTTGGCAAACACCGCCTTTTTACGTTGCTGGGCATGGAAGCCATTCAAAACCGGACCAGTTACCTCGGCGCTTCCGCGAATAATTTTTCGCGCACCGACCCGCTGTTTCGCTATTTAGACAACAGCATTCCGCTTGACATTCAAAATATTGGCGCTTCCGGCATCGAAACAGAATGGGCCTTGCTCTCCTTTTTCGCGCAGGCAGGCTATACTTTCGACAACCGCTACGTCATCAACGCTTCGGTGCGCCGCGACGGCTCTTCCCGCTTTGGGGCCAACAATCGCTATGGCGTGTTCCCGTCGGTGTCGGCAGCCTGGAACGTTTCGAACGAGCCGTGGTTTGAAAACGTCAAATTCATCTCCGCCCTGAAATTGCGCGCCAGTTGGGGGCGCCTCGGCAATCAGGAAATCGGCGTGTATCCGTTCAGCTCCTTGGTGCAAACCGGCAACCGGACCTACTCCTTTGGCGGCCAGATCGTGACCGGCGCGCAATTGGTGGAAACCGGCAACAGCAACATCAAGTGGGAAACCACCACGCAGACGGATTTTGGTTTGGACCTGAGCATCTGGAACGACCGGCTGTCTTTCATCATGGATTATTACCGTAAACTGACGGACGGCATCCTCGTGCAGGTTCCGGTGCCACAAGCCGGCGGCGCAACCAACCCGCCTTATGTCAACGCCGGACAAATTGAAAACACAGGGTTGGAATTGGGCATCATTTTCAAAAACAAAAGCAGAAACTTCAATTACAGCATAGGCGCCAACATTTCTACCTTACAAAACAAGGTGCTTTCCCTGGCTGACGGGCAACCAATCCTTGGCGGCTTCGGCTTGTCGGACGGCCCGATCACGCGTACCGAGCCAGGGCGCCCCATTGGATCGTTTTACCTTTGGGAAATGGAAGGCATTTTCCAAACCCAGGAAGAAATTGAAGCCAGTCCGTTTCAAACCAATGATACCCGTCCTGGCGATGTGAAATTTGCCGATTTGAACGGGGACAATAAAATTGACGATAAAGACCGCGCGCATCAGGGCAGCCCTTTTCCCGATTTCATTTACGGCCTGAATCTGGGCATCAACTGGAAAAATTTCGACTTCTCGGTGCTGGCGCAAGGCGTGCAGGGCAACGACGTGTATTTCCTCTACGGCAATTTTGCGTACGAAACGCAGGCCCGCGGCTTCAATTCCTATCGGGAAATCCTGAACCGCTGGACGCCGACCAATACCGATACCGACATTCCGAAAGTCAGCATTGACGACCGCAACGGCAACCGCCGCGCTTCCACCCGTTTTCTGGAGGACGGTTCTTATCTGCGCATCCGAAACATTACGCTGGGCTACAATTTCAAAAGCCTGATCAATACCGACGCCATTGG
Source organism: Saprospiraceae bacterium (assembly GCA_046153985.1). GTDB lineage: Bacteria > Bacteroidota > Bacteroidia > Chitinophagales > Saprospiraceae > JABWAJ01. The sequence goes on along the minus strand of JBJXFD010000273.1, from coordinate 6,661 downwards.
CGGCCTTCGGGTTTACGTCACCGTACAGAACGCATTCACTTTTACGAAATATCCGGGCTTAGACCCTGAAATACAGGCCAATACGAACGACACGCGGGGGCTGAACATTGCTTCCGATTTGGCAGTGGGGATTGACTGGGGAACGGTGCCTGCGTCGAGGACGGTACTCGCGGGGTTGAGCCTGGAATTTTAAAATAACATGAGCTTGGGCTTTATTTAATGATAAGGCGGGCTAAAGCCCGCGAAACGACGCCGTGCCTTGTTCCGCGGGCTTTAGTCCGCCTTACTTCCGGCAAGACAATTGACATAAAATAGTTATTCACCACATCTGGAATGATCATGAAGTTTATCAAATACGCCCTTTTCATCTCTTTATTGGCCGTTGTTTCCTGCCAGGGAATCTTAGACAAAGAACCGCTCGGGATTTTAGATGCCGGTTCTTTTTTCAAAACTGCTGACGATGCCGTGCAGGCAGTCAACGCGGCTTATGGCCCCTTGACATTCAGCTCGAGCAACAACAATTTTTATTGGGCTTTCGCCGAATTGCCCTCCGACGAAGCCATCGTTGGCGGAGACGGCTCGCGGCCCGGCCTCACCGAGCTCGATTTTTTCACCTATACCGCCCGAACCGAGGAACTCAACAATTTTTGGGTACTGAACTACAAAGGCATTACCCAATGCAACACGGTCATCGAAAAAGTGCCCGCCATCGAGATGGATGCGGAACTGAAAGCGCGCGTCATCGGCGAAGCGTATTTCCTGCGGGCGTACTATTATTTTCAACTGACCCAAGTGTTTGGCGATGTGCCATTGCTGATCAAAATTACGCCGCCCGACGAGTTGAAAGTGCCCAAAACGCCCCGCGCCGACATCTACCGGCAAATCATTGCGGATTGCGATTTTGCCGCGGCTTCGCTTCCGGTGCAATACCCGTCAACGAGCGCTGGCCGGGCAACGAAAGGCGCGGCGTTGGCGTTGGCCGCAAAAACTTCCCTCTACGAAAAAAACTGGAACAAAGTGCTGGAATACGTCGCCGCTGTTAAAGGGTTGGGGACTTACGCGCTGATGGCCGATTACCAGGACAATTTCCGGGAAAACACCCAAAACAACAGCGAATCGGTCTGGGAAATCCAGCATACCAACCTCGAACTCGGAGTCGGCAATTCGCTGAACCAGTGGTGGTGTTCCAAAAAATACGGCGACGGCTACGGCTTTGCAGAAGTGACGCAATCCTTTGTTGACGCTTTCGAGCCGGGCGACCCGCGCCGCAGGTTTACAACCGCCATGAACAACGAACCTTATTTTGAACTGATTTATAAAAACTCCTTTTCCTCGACCAAATTCGGCGTTCGCAAGTATTTGCAATCCGACAGCACCGCCACACAAAAAGCCGACGGCGACATCAATTACACCGCCATCCGCTACGCCGAAGTGCTGCTTTGGGAAGCCGAAGCGCTGGCCGAATTGAATCGCCTGCCGGAAGCGCTGGTTCCGCTGGAGCAGGTGCGCGCCCGTGCCCGCGCCCAGGCTGTTGATCCCACAACCGCGTTGCCGCCCGTTGCGGCCAGCGGACAACAAGCCGTGATAGACGCGGTCCGTCACGAAAGACAAGTGGAACTGGGTTTTGAAATGCACCGCTTTTTCGACCTCGTGCGCTGGGGTTTGGCGGCAGCGCTGTTACCCGATTTTCAGGCTGGCAAACACGAGGTGTTTCCGATTCCGCAAACGGAGCTGGATTTGAATCCGATGCTGGTGCAGAATGGAGGATATTAGGAATTGATGATAGATGATTGATAAATGATGATTGTTGATTGGAGCGCCTGGTAATTCGATGTTTGCAGTCTTTTTCATTATCAATTATCAATGATTGTCTAAAATTTCCCGCAAAGATCGCAAAGGTCTCGCAAAGGACGCTAAGGAGGGCGTACTGCTTTGCGGACTTAGCGAACCCTTGGCGCTCTTTGCGGGAAACAATCTCTCCAACGAACAACGATCAACAAACAACAAACAACGCGCCTGATAAATGAACATTAAAACACAAATACGCTTCTTTTTCGTCCTGCTGTCGCCGCTTTCGCTCGCGGCGCAGGTTTCACAAATCAGCATTCCCCGCGTGGAGCAAATGCCCGATCAGCCGGCGCCGTACAATGTGCGCGACTGGCGGGAAGTGGCGGTTCGCTACGATTCTTTCGTGTATGATCTGGGGAAAACGGGGCAGTACCTGCCGTTGGTTTACCTCCATGCAAATGGATTGAATTACCCGGAGCGGCCAGTTTTTGGGCTGCATACCTACGTAGGCACCAATTCTCCGCTGGGCAACGAAGCCATCAACGTGCTGCCCTCGCTGGTGGGCGCAACGCTGAGCGGGGCAGACAAAAGCAACCAATACGGCCAGAACTGGGTGCTGATGAGCCAGGATTTTTTCAATAAAAATAACGGCGAACTCATTTACCTCAACAACCGGAACGGCAGCAGTGGCGGCGACTGGTGGTACGACCTGATGCCCAATATCTACTTTTATCAACTGTACGATCTCTACCCCAACATAGGCGGAGATGCGGCCTTTCAGTTCACTTCCGTAGCCGATCGCTTTTTGGGCGCGGTGCGGGGCATGGGTGGCAACGACGCGCCTTGGCAAAAAGCCTATATGAATTACCGCGCCTGGAATTTCAATACCATGCAGCCCAATGCGACCAGCGTGCCGGAACCCGAAGCTGCGGGCGCCTACGCCTGGGTGCTGTACAACGCCTACAAAACAACAACCAATCCGGAATACCTCCAGGGCGCAGAGTGGAGTCTGGAGTTCCTGAGCGAATGGGAAACCAATCCTTCCTACGAATTGCAATTGCCTTACGGCATCTATACCGCAGCCCGCATGAACGCGGAGCTTGGCACGGACTACGACCTCGAAAAGATGGTCAACTGGACGTTTGATCGCGGGTTCTTGCGGGGCTGGGGCGCCATTGTCGGCACCTGGGGCGGATTCAACGTGTCGGGCCTTATCGGCGAAGCCAACGACAATGGCAACGATTACGCTTTCCAGATGAACGGCGTGCAACAGGCGGCCATGCTGGCGCCAATGGTGCGCTACGACAAACGCTTCGCCCGCGCCATCGGCAAGTGGATCCTCAATTTGGCGAATGCCACCCGACTGTTTTATCCCAACTATTTACCCGGCTCGTTGCAGGACGCTTCTGCCTGGTCGAATACCTACGACCCCGACCGCGTCATTGGCTACGAAGCGCTTCGGGAGCAATGGCAAAGTTTATCGCCGTATTCCACCGGCGACGCAGTGCAGGGCGGCTGGGCGGCCACTAACCTGGCGCTGTACGGCACGTCTTCCATCGGCTACCTCGGCGCCATTTTGGAAAAAACTAACGTAGATAAAATCCTTAAAATAGATTTGCTGAAAACCGATTTTTATCAGGAGGCGGCTTATCCGACTTACCTGATGTACAACCCGTTTCCACAATCCAGAACCGTAGAACTCGCCGTGGGCAATGCGCCGGTGGATGTATACGATGCCATTTCCGAAACTTTTCTGCTGCAAAACGGAACAGGAACGGTGAACGTGGTCATTCCTGCGAACGCAGCAATTTTGGTGAGCCTGACGCCTGCGGGAGGCACGATTTCTTACGACCGGAACATAATGCTGGTGGATGGCGTAGCGGTAGATTACCGGCAAAGCGCTCAATCCTTTCAGTACGAACCGAGAATACAGGCATTGGCCGCAGCCCAATCCGCCGTTGAATTTGGCGATTCTACCGCGATTTATGGAAAAGCGTTCGATCAGGATTCAGACAACCTGACCTGGACCTGGAGCGCGACCGGCGGCACGATTTCCGGCAACGGCCCGGAAGTGCAGTGGCTGGCAGGCGCGCTTTTGGGCGAATACGAAATTACCCTGATTGTCGGGGACGAAAGCGGCAACCGCGACACAGCTACTTTGCTCATGAACGCAGTGTCGGAAATCAACCTGGCGCCGCAGATTCCCGCCATTGAAAAAAGTGCGCCTTACGTTGCGCCCGGCGGCCAGATCAGCCTTTTCAGTGCGGCGAGCGATCCCAACGGCGATCCGATTACGTTTGTCTGGACCGGCAACGGAGGTACCTTTTCCGGTAACGGAAATAGCGTAAACTGGACGGCGCCCGGAACAACCGGCATCTACCAGATACAACTGACGGTGACCGATGACAGCGGGTTATCTTCCCAGGCGACGACGACAATTTTGGTCAAAAACTTTGATTTAACCCCCGGCAACCTCATCGCGCATTACCCTTTTTCGGGCAACGCCAACGATGTAAGCGGCAACCAGTTGCACGGGCAAACGAGCGGCGGCGCCCTTTTTGGTCCTGATTTTTGGGGCCAATCGGCCAGTGCCTGCCTGTTAGACGGCGTGAACGACAACGTCATCGTGCCGGTTGATCCCCTGCTGAACTTTCAGGATGGGATCACAGTCAGTTGCTGGCTGAAAGCGACCGCGTTGCCCGACCACGAAATTTTTCCCATTTCGCACGGAAGCTGGCAAAACCGCTGGAAAATTTCCATCACCCCCGAGCGCAGGGTTCGCTGGACGCTGAACAGCCTGACCACCATTGGCGACCTCGACAGCGAGCTCAATGTTACCAAAGACACCATTTACCACGTCGCGGCCACCTACGACGGCGCCCACATGGCGCTTTACCTGAACGGTGAACTCCACACCTACCGAACGCTGACGGGCAAAATCCGTACGGCAGCGCTCCCATTGCTGATCGGGCAAATGTTGCCGGGCAATGCAGATTTTAATTTTAAAGGCACAATTGACGAAGTGAAAATCTTCGATTACGCACTACCTCCTGATGCAGTAAACCTGCTCTACGAAAGCGTCCCGACGGGTATTGGCGAAGCGAATGGCCCTTCGCCGGTGCTGCAAATTTACCCGAACCCCGTTCAGGAAACGCTCTACCTGCAATGCCCGGAAGGCGCTGATCATCGGGCCTTCATCACCGTTTACGACCTGAACGGGCGATTGATTTTTGAACAAAAAGCAGGGACGGATACAATGGTTGAATTGAATACAAGAAATTGGAAATCTGGAATTTACCTCGTTATGTACCAATCTGATTCAACGTGTATAACGGCCCGGTTTGTGAAAATTTAAACCGGTCGGAATCACTTTTTTACAAATCTAAATTCAACATAAAAATGAGAAAGAGTTTACAAACCATTTATCTGTTCGTTTGTGCTTTACTGCTGGCCGTCACAGGCGCGGTTGCACAAACCCCGGTAGCGGACTACCCATTTTCAGGCAATGCCAACGACGAATCGGCTAACGCAAACCACGCAGCCATCAACGGCGCTACGCCTACGCAGGATCGTTTCGGCAGGGCCAACAGCGCATTCGACTTCGACGGTGTTCAGGCTTTTTTGCAGGCGCCCAACTCAAGTGTGCTCAACTCCAACTACACGACCGTTAGTTTTTGGGTGAAAGCAGATGAAATTCCTGCACAGGCCGAAGCCTACCTGCTGTCTTTCGGCGGCTGGCAGGAGCGCTGGAAAATTTCACTGCCAAACCACGCCAAACTCGTGTGGACGACCAACAACAGCTCCGGCATCTCCGACATGGACGCGGGTGGCGGTAATGAGCTCACCGTAGGTGTCTGGAAACACTTAGTTTTCGTACACGATGGCACGAAAGACCTCATCTACATGAATGGCGTCCAGGTAGCCGAAAAGAACGTTTCCGGCACGATGAACAGTACAGTTCGCCCGCTTGGCATTGGCTACAATGCGGTGGATGGCGGTAACTTTTTTAATGGCGCTTTAGACGACCTGCAAGTTTACAACACCGCTTTAAGTGCGGCTCAAATTGCAGCCCTCTACACGACCCAAAGCACTGCGCCCGTGGTCGGACAGACCCTCGTGGCTTCCTATGCTTTCAACAACAACGCATTAGATGGCACGGCTTTCCGCAACCACGGACAAGCAACGGATGTAAAAGCCGCGACCGATCGCTTCGGCTATGGCAACAGCGCCTACGACTTCAACGGGACTTCTTCGGAAATTGAAGCGAGCAATTCTTCGCAGCTCAATTCCCCGTACACGACGGTGAGTATGTGGGTGAAAGCCAATTCGTTGCCCGCAACCAGCGAAGTTTTTCTGATTTCTTTCGGCGGCTGGCAGGAGCGGTTCAAAGTTTCTGTGCCTTCGCACGGCAAACCGGTGTGGACGACCAACAACTCCTCCGGCATCTCCGATATGGACAGTGGAGACGGCAACGTACTCGAAGTAGGCGTTTGGAAACACCTGGTATTCCTGCACAACGGAACCAACGACAAAATTTTCATGGACGGCGTGTTGGTGGCAAGCAAAGCCGTTTCCGGTACGCTGAACAGCACGGACAACCCTTTGGGCATTGGCTTCAACGCAGTGGATGGCGGCAATTGGTTCGATGGCGTTCTAGACGAAGTGCAAATTTTTAACTACGCCCTTAGTGACGTTGCTGTAGCGAACTTATACACTGCGCAGTCTGCATTCCCGGGCACAGCAACAGATTTGGTCGCCGAGTATAAATTTGCGGGAGATACAGAAGATGCCACACAATTTGGCAACCACGCTGCAAATGGCGGTGCTGTGCCAACGACAGACCGGTTCAACTATGCTTCGAATGCTTACCAGT
>JBJXFD010000262.1:0-6302 GCA_046153985.1 Saprospiraceae bacterium | reverse complement strand
CTTTTGCCGCTTCGCCATCACTGCGCCCCAAGGCTTTTTTAAGCCGTTTTTGCAGGATATTTTTAGCAATCCGCTCCCCCAAACGCTGCTTTTTTTGCGCAAATCCATGTGGGATGGATTGATGGGTAATGCCAGTTTCCCCTTGGCCGATGGGGGCTGCGGTAGTTGCCCCGGCGGTACAGGGCAGACTTATGAGTAGCATGAAAATGAAATATCGCATGGTTTAATTTTGTAGTGAGTCAACTTATTTGAGTTCGACTGATGGATGAAACCATGGCATTAGCGGTCACTGACGTTAGCTTGCCATATTAAAATCAAAAGCCCCAGGATGACTGGCGGTACAATTCCCGCAATCGCTATATATTTTACCCACTTCTCGGTTGCACTAGAGGACAGCACTAAGCCTAGAATACACAGCACTAAACCGGCCGCGAGTAGAATTAATGCCGCACCCGGACTGTTAAAAAATATAAAGACACCCAGCGCACTGCACGTAAACCCAGAAACGGATAAAACTTTTGCCGCTTTGCCGTCATTGCGCCTCAGCGCTTTGTGAATACGTTTTGCAAGGATTTTTGCTGTAACCCGCTCGAAAAAACGCTGCTTTTTGGCGCAAATCCGTGCGGGATGGCTTGCTGGGCAATTGCGGTCTCTCCTTGGGGGATGGGTGCTGCGATAGTCGCCCCGGCGGTGCAGGGAAGGCTAAAAAACAAGAGGAGAATCAAATAGCGCATGGCTTGGATTTTATTGATGCATTAAACTTGTATAACCAGAGCGACCATCTTTGTTTCGCACTTGCAAATGGTAAAGCCCGCTAGGCAAATCGCCCAATTGGATTTTAACAGAAGCTGCATCATTCCCGGAAATGGTTCTAAGAAGACGTCCAGTGGCGTCGTACAAAAAGATGGATGCTATCTCGGATGCTTTGCATTCTACTTGTACCCAATCAGTAAAAGGATTGGGAGATACGCTTATGGGCAAATCAGATGCGGGCGTGTTCGTGGAAACTCCGCTAGGGCATCCATCAAATAAATCGAAACAGTTGTCAAATAAATCCTGAACATGTTGATCATTGGCTGCCAACACAGAAAGATTCTCCGCAACGCTTCCGTTGGCGCCTTTGCGCACCCAGAAATAGCCCAGAACCAATTCATTGACCGCGCCCGGCAACAAGGTAAAGGGCCCAAAAGAAGCCACGGCTTTCCGCTCGCCAGGTGCGTTGTCTGCACTCACTTCCGACCATTGGGCGGGGTTGAGCGGGTCGCCGGTATACATCAAGCCGTTGTTAGGGAACGGGGTGCCATCCGTGTTGCGACCTGCCAGCAAATTGTAATATTGTTCTGGGTCATTGAGATTGGAATCGTCTACGGGGACAAAATGCCATTCCTCAATTTCTTCGCCCGTTTCAGCGTTTGAGGGGCCACGGAGCAAATCAACAGCCATAACCGGGGGCGAATTTTCAAAACCACCTTCATCCAGGTCATCGCCGTTGTAGGCATAAACCATACGCCGCGCTGGGTCGGAACCGATGAAATCATCGCCGCCATCGCCAATCTCAAAGTCCAAAAACACGCCAAAATAGCTGGAAAAGAGCGGAATGGGGTTTCGGTTGATCAGTTTGTACCGAACATAAACCACCCGGTCCACCGGCGAACCTTCCTGGCAATTGAAGCCAAAAAACTCGGTTTGGATTTCCATGTTCAAGGGTGCGCCACTCGATTGCGTGTGTGGTCCAACATCGTGAAAAACAGTCCAAAATTCCTCGTCGGCATTGTATTTGAGCGGGCATCCGCGCAATTCAAGCACGGGATAGTCGCCATCATTCGGGTTGTATTGCCCATTGAAAAAATCGTCATAATAACCGGCCAGGCTATTTGAGGTGAAAGGCAAGTTGAAATCATGGTAATTGGAAAAGAACTGATTGCCCTTCCCTGGCCAGCCGTAAATAGCCGGGATCATGCTCCCTGGGTTGGCTTCATGCGCCTCCACCTGATCACGTGTCACGCCAGCAATGAGGTTGAACGCAGGGTCGGGAATCCCTTCCTGGCTTAGAATGCCTGGATAAAAATCCGTTTTTCCGTTTTCATTGTACAGTTGGGCCGACAGATGGAGGTTGCCCACAGAATCCCGGCCACCCAGCCAAAGCCCCGCTGATTTCATCAGCGAAATGGAAGGTGCTGCGCCTGAGGTAGCAGGAACCAGAAATTGCCCATTTGTGCCGCCCAGAAAAAAAGCGCCGTTGGACTGGACACTGGCTTGTATGGAGTTGACTTGCAGGGTGTCGCGAAGGGGCGTACTCTGTGCAATGAGTCTGCTGGAAACAATCAGCAACAGGGCGACTAAAAATGGAAGGCTTATTTGTTTTTTCATGACGTGTTTAAAATTTATAGGGGTAAAAGTAGATCGTAATTCAATTAAAGGAAGATGACGGATATTAGATAGGGGGATGACTTTTTGAACTCATTTATAAAACACCAAATCATCTCCCCCCTGCTCCCATTCCGGGTTGGTGACGGGCACTTGCCGAACAATGGTATGGTCACGCTCCACCAGGGGCATTTCCTCCACGATTTGCATTTTCTCCTGAGGCTCCATGGCTTCTGCTTCTACCATGTTTTCAATGCCTTTGATCAGGGCATCGGCATTGAAAGAAATGCTGTCAATGCCTTCATTCACCAGAAATTGCGCGAACTCTGGCATGTCGCTGGGTGCCTGCCCGCAGAGGCCGATCTTGATGCCTTTGCGGCGTGCGGTTCGGATGGCCGTGGCGATGAGCCGCATCACGGCCGGGTTTTTTTCATTGAAAAGGCTGCTCACCAAAGCGGAATCGCGGTCGAGGCCGAGGGTGAGTTGCGTCAAATCATTGGAGCCGATGGAGAAACCATTGAATATTTCAGCAAATTCCTCCGCCATGAGCACATTGCTCGGGATCTCGACCATGACATAAATTTCGAGCCCGTTTTCGCCCTGTACGAGGCCAAATTCGCGCATGGTTTTCACCACCATCTTGCCTTCTTCCACCGTACGACAGAACGGGATCATGAGTTTTACATTGGTGAATCCCATCTCTTCACGCACCCGTTTCATGGCCTTGCATTCGAGCTCAAAACCATCTTTGTACAGTGGTGAATAGTAGCGCGATGCACCCCGGAAGCCGATCATGGGGTTTTCTTCCTTCGGCTCAAATTGTTTGCCGCCCACCAGATTGGCGTATTCATTGCTCTTGAAATCACTCATGCGCACAATCACATCGTGCGGATGAAAGGCCGCTGCAATGGTGGCAACGCCTTGTGCGAGCTTGTCTACAAAAAAGTCCTTTTTATCCCGGTAGTGCCGGGTGAGATGGGTAATTTCTTTTCGGACTTTTTCGTCTGTCAGTTGTTCAAAACGGGTCAAGGCGAGTGGGTGGACCTGAATATGGTGCGTAATCATAAATTCCATGCGCAACAAACCCACCCCTCGATTCGGTAAAAACGAATGTTGAAAGGCTAGCGACGGATCGCCCAAAATGAGCATGGGTGCCGTTTTAGGCATCTTCAGGTTGGAAATGTCTTTTTCTGTAACCGTCCAATCGGCTTTTCCGGCATAAATAAATCCGGTTTTGCCTTCCGCGCAGGAAACGGTGATCTCCTCGCCATCGTGAATTTTGTCGGTAGCGTCGCCGGAACCAACAATGGCTACAGTACCCAGTTCCCGGGCGACAATGGCGGCATGGCTGGTACGACCGCCCTTATTGGTGACGATGGCCGCCGCACGTTTCATGATCGGATCCCAGTCCGGGTTGGTGATATCGGTGACCAGTACCTCGCCTTCCTGCAATAACTGCGCTTCTTTGGGTGAGCGCAACAGCCGTGCTTTTCCGCTGGAGATTTTTTCTCCGAGCGCTATGCCTTCTCCGAGTTTTTTGCCTTTGGATTGGATGGCATAAGTCCGAACGGTGGCCGCCCGTTGCTTGGTTGCTTTGGAATGAACCGTTTCCGGGCGGGCCTGCACGATGTACAATTTGCCTGTGATTCCATCTTTTGCCCACTCGATATCCATGGGTTTTTGATAGTGCTCCTCGATTTTAGCGCACCATTGGCCGAGGGTTAGCACATCGGCGTCAGCGATGGAATACAGATCGCCTTTACCGGGTTCTGTGGGTTGATTATCAACGGGAGAACCCGTTTTTGCGGCATCGGCAAAGATCATGGTCCATTCTTTTTCACCCAGCTTCTTTTGAAAAATCGGGTTGAACTGGGAGCCGATATGCGGTTTGAACAGCGCGAACTCGTCGGGCGTTGAACGACCCTGCACGATGTTTTCCCCCAGTCCATAAATGCTGTTGATGACCACCACCTTGTCGAAACCTGTATCCGGATCGAGGGTAAATGCCACACCAGAAGCCGATAGATCTGAGCGCACCATCGTTTGTACCCCGACCGAAATGGCTACGTCGGCGTTGCCAAAGCCCTGATCTTCCCGGTATTTGATGGCGCGATTGGTGAATAGCGATGTGAAGCAGCGATGCACGGTTTTCACCAGAGCATCCTCCCCGCGGATGTTCAAAAAACTCTCCAACTGCCCGGCAAAACTGGCTGAAGGCAAATCTTCTGCCGTTGCACTGCTGCGCACAGCCAGTGAAATCTCGACCTTTTCGCGCCCACAAAGATCCCGGAAGGCTTGTTTGATTTCTTCGACCACAGCTGTCGGAAGCGGGGCGTTTTGGATCAGATCCCGGGCTTGTTGACCGATGTCGTTGAGGTTTAGAAAATTTGTTTTGTCCAGTTGCCCGACAATGGCTTCCAAGCGATGGTGCAGTTTGTTTTCTTTTAAAAACAACCGATATGCATCGGCCGTAATGGCAAAACCATCGGGAACAAGGATACCTTTGGGTGTTAGTTGAGAGAACATTTCACCCAGAGAGGCATTTTTTCCGCCCACAAGCGGCAGGTCCTGGATGGAGATTTCAGAGAAATTTTTGATGTAGCGAGACATGATATTTCACTTTTAATACAACAAAATTGCTTAAAATACAAGGTTCGACCTGATGACGCAGGTCTTTGTCGCTGCTGATCATAATCAATAGGATTTTGTAGCGACTTGAATAATTTTGCATTCGAAGTAATTAGTCAAACCCCTATCAAGCATAAATCATGGCTTCAAAAGATTATTATAAAATACTGGGTATTGAGAAAAATGCCAGTCCGGAGGATATTAAAAAAGCCTACCGAAAACTTGCGTTGCAATATCACCCGGACAAGAACAAAGGCGATAAAATAGCTGAGGAAAAATTCAAAGCGGTGAATGAGGCAAATAGTGTGTTGATCGACCCGGAAAAGCGTAAATTGTACGATCGATACGGGGAGAATTGGGAGCAGGTGCAACAAGGGGGGGCGGCAGGCAAGCGCCAAGGTGGGCCAACTGGCAGACAAAGACCGGGTGGACAGCAACCACCATTTTCCTTTGATGCCAGTGATTTTGAAAATGATGACCGTTTTGAAGACCTCTTCAGTCAGTTTTTTGGCGGTTCGGCAGGCGGTCGCAGTAGAGGCGCCAGGGTCAGGAATGGAGCTAATTTGGAGGCAGAAGTGCAGATTTCTTTAGAAGATGCCTTTACGGGCATTTCTCAAATGCTCAGCATTGGCTCAGAAGAACAATACCGACTGACACTCAAAAAAGGGGTGGGTGAAGGGCAGCAATTCCGCTTACGGGGCAAAGGTCAGCCCGGTGTAGGTGGCGGAAAAACTGGAGATTTGTTACTCCATGTTCGTATTGCGCCGCATCCTCGCTATACCCGTACTGGAAACGAGCTCCGTTGTAAGCAAACCGTTGATGTCATAACAGCGGTATTGGGTGGCAAAACCCGCGTTCAAACCATGCACGGAGAAAAAATAATGACCCTGCAGCCGGGCACTCAAAATGGGGCGGTGTTGCGGATGCGGGGACTGGGAATGCCTGTTTATGATGCTGTGGACAAGTTTGGCGACCTCTATGTGGAAATAATGGTGGAGATACCCCGTGAACTTACGGCCAAAGAAAGGGAATTATTTGAGGCATTAAAAGCATTAAAGTCCTAATTTAAGTAAAGATCCACAATTAGTTTGTATTAAACACATAAGGAACATAAGGACACATAAGGTGGGAAGTTGGACTTATGTGTCCTTATGTTCCTTATGTGTTTAATACAAACTAATTGTGCCTAAGTAGTTCATTGAAATTAGTTTAGATTAAAAGGGCTGAATTTGATGCTCAGATCTTTTCCGACACTAGCCAAGCAACGGTTGGTCGCATAGAATAACATGTCTGGTTCTTGGTAGTCT
>JBJXFD010000264.1:0-16831 GCA_046153985.1 Saprospiraceae bacterium | reverse complement strand
ACGCCCTGAAAGATTACATCGAACAGCGCATCGGCGCGCAAAAAAACCTCAAGCTCAACATCAAAACCCTGACCGATAAAGAAGCGACGAAAGCAAATATCATCGCCGGGTTTTCGCATTTCAGCAAGGCCAAAGACGGCGATATTTGCCTGCTTTATTTCAGCGGTCACGGCTCGCAAGCGCCCGCTCCGCCTGAATTCTGGCACCTCGACCCCGACCGGATGAACGAATCGGTTGTTTGCTGGGATAGCCGCATTCCCAATGGCAAAGATTTGATGGACAAAGAATTGTCGTATCTGATCTGGAAAGCAACTTTTGGCAAAAAAGTACATTTCGCTGCCATTTTTGACTGTTGCCACGCTGGTTCCAACACCCGCAATGCCGATGCGAATGTTACCCCCCGAATGGCCGAACCCAGCCCGGTGCCGGCTACGCTGGAAGACTACCACGGGTACAAGGCGTACAAGCGCGTCACCGCAGGCAAGGTTGTGGAAGTCAGCCCGCCACGCGGCAATCATATCCACTTAGCGGCGGCTAAAGCAAACGAAACGGCAAAAGAACTGCGCATTGACAATAAGACCAGGGGCGTTTTCACCTACACCCTCATCGAAACGCTGGAGCTAAACGGCGGCCAGATCAGTTATGCCGATTTGATGCACATCATCGGGGTAAAAGTTGGCAACCGGGTGGTCTCTCAAACGCCGCAATTGGACAGCGTAGAGGCACAGGATAAAAATAATTTTTTCCTCGGCGGCGCAGTGGAGAAAGCTTCGTCCGACTACCTGCTGACCTACCGCAGCGGCAAATGGACGGTAGATGTCGGCGCGATCCACGGCATTCCGGAAAGCGGCGGCCTGCTGACGCTGAAAGACGGCGGCGAAACGGTGCGCATTACCAAAGTACTGCCCAATTATTCTGAATTAGACGGGCTTGCCGCCAAAGACACCAATAAAAGCTATAAGGCGGTTGTGAAAGACTTAGCGGTCCGGAAGTTGAAAGTGGCTTTCGCCAAAGGCGTAGACCGCGCGGGAGATACCGCTATTCGGGCCGCCATGAAAACCGGTGGTTTCCAGCTCATAGACCTTGTTAGCGATGAAAAAAATGCGGAATACCTCATTCGCACTGGCAACAAAGCTTTCCAACTGACGCTGCCCGGTGAGACCCGCCCCGTTTTTCGACGCGTGCCGGATCTGAAAGAAGAAAAAGCAAAAATCTTTTTAACCGATGTGGAAACCATTGCGCGCTCGCGCAACCTGATCGCATTGTCCAATCCGCGCACTACGATCAGAGATGAGGAGTTTGAAGTTGAACTCTACCGCATCACTACCCCGGGCGCCGATGCCGATGACGCGCCTAAAGAATTGGCAGACTGGAAAAAGCCGGCTGTTTTTCGCTACGAACAGGACGGTGGCGTCTGGAAACAGCCCTACTTCCAATTAAAAATCAAAAACAAAAGCACCCGAACGTTTTATGTGAGCGGTTTGTACCTCGAAGACACGGGCGGCATTACCAATAAGTTTTTGGCAAAACAAGAACTGGGGCCTGGCATGGAAGCCTGGTTTTTAGACAACTACCAGGGCACCCAATACAAGTCTATTCCGTTGGAAGTCAAAGACGGCTATCATGCCTGGGGGATTACTGAAGTGAACGAACTCATCAAACTTTTCATCAGCACGGACCCTGCCCTGAATACGGATCGCTACAATCAGGAAGGTTTGCCGTTGGATGTGCCGCCCGGTTTTCAAAGCAAACGGGCCGGACGCAATGAGCAATCCCACCCCGCTGTGCCCGACTGGACAACGAAAGACGTTGCGATTACCATCGTACGCCCGATGGAGCAGGCGCAACTCATTCCTGGCAGGGCTGTGACAGTACTTGATGCGCTCACCATTGAAGCGCCGGCAGGAGTGTCGGCTCAGGTTTCGCTAACCTCGGCGCCGGAAGCGGCGCGTGGCATGGAAGGCAGCGGGGCTTCACCCGACAAATCGCCGGAACGCCTTTGGGGGGCTCAAAAAGAAACGCAACCTTATGCTTTTTCGGCGGGCAATAATATGTCGCCCTCGCTGAGCGTGCTGGAATTGCGCGGGGTTTCCGGGAAAGATAAAATTTCGGCAGATACGCCCCTCCGGGTGAATTTGGGACACCAGCTTGGGGCAGATGAATTTGTGGCCCCGCTTGCGTTCGACGAAAAATCGGGATTATACTACTTCGTCGGCATGTCTGACCAATCGGGGGTGGTAAGCATTGAAACCCTGCCGGATGAAAGTGCGTCGGGCACGCGCAGTCTTGGTGGTTCCATCAAAATCTTCTTTTACAAAGTCGTTTTGTCCAAGCTCGGGTTTGAATACAAACACCCGCAGCTTTCCATGGCGGCGTTTAAAGCAACGGACGTCGAAGACTACGATTACGTCACCGATGTGGCCAAAATCAAAGCGGCTGTGGACAAGGCAAGCAATATTGTCCTGTTCATGCACGGTATCATCGGCGATACTTTAGATATGGCCAAATGCATGCGGCGCGCCAAAGTGCAGACCACGAATGAACTCATTGACCGGAAATTTGATCTGGCGCTGACTTTCGATTATGAGAACCTGAAAACAGAGATCAACGAAACAGCAGTTGAGTTTAAGAAAAGATTGGAAGCAGTTGGCCTGAAAGCCGGGCACGGCAAAAAACTCACCATCATCGCACACTCTATGGGCGGTTTGGTGTCGCGCTGGTTCATTGAAAAAGAAGGCGGCAACCAGGTGGTTACGCACCTGATCCAGGTCGGCACCCCTAATTCCGGCTCAGCCTGGTCTGATTTGTATGAAATGACCAGCATGTTGATGTCGCGCGCCGTAAATGGGGCTGTATTTTTGAAACCTTATATTCTTCCACTATCACTTTTGGGAAAATTAGCCGGGAATTTATTCATCACCCTCCAGCAAATGGATCCGGAAGGGTCATTCCTGAAGCAGTTGAACGACGGCGCTGACCCTGGCATTCGCTACACTATTGTGGGGGGCAATACACAGCTCATTCCCACGAAAAATGAACAGGATCAGAAGAATCTGATGAAACGGATGATTGCCCGGTTCAAATCGCGCGGCCACTACGATGCACTCGACTTGCTGTTGTTCAAAGAAGCGAATGATATTGCCGTGGCGACCACGAGTATTTACGGCATCCCTGGTAAAGAAAAACGCACTTACCCACCGGTAGAAATTACGGTTGGCTGCGACCACATCAGCTACTTCTGCGACCCGGAAGGGTTGAAGGGGATTGGGAAAGCTGTGGGGGGGTAGTTATTAGTTATTTTTTTTTAACCAACTTACATCCGAAACATTCATGAATACCAACGAACAAAACAAGTTTAAACCGTACGTGTCGCCCGGCCTGACCATGCCGGAGCTGACGCTCAAATCCATTCTGCTGGGGGCGCTGGCGGGCATCATTTTTGGCGCTGCTACCGTTTATTTGGCCCTCAAAGCGGGTTTGACGGTTTCAGCTTCCATTCCGATTGCCGTATTGGCCATTTCGCTGGGAAGGCGGTTTTTTAAGACCAATATTTTAGAAAATAACATCATACAAACGACCGGATCGGCAGGTGAATCTATCGCTGCGGGGGTCGTCTTTACCTTGCCGGGCTTCCTGTTCCTTTCCGGGGGCGCCGATGGTAAAAGCATCGGCGAAGCCTATTTCAATTACTGGACCATCTTTGTCTTAGCTGTTTTGGGCGGTATCCTCGGTACGCTGATGATGATTCCGTTGCGGCGCTCGCTCATTGTCAAAGAGCACGACACCCTGCCTTATCCGGAAGGGACGGCTTGTGGTTCGGTGCTGGTGGCCGGAGAGCGCGGCGGTGATTTTGCCCGAACCGCTTTTCTGGGTTTAGGTTTTGCATTCGCTTACGCGATGCTGCAAAAAATCTTCCACGTCATCGCTGAAGTGCCGCGTTTTGCAACGGAACAAGCCAACCGGTTTTTTCCTTCAGCTGTAGTCAGCGGCGAAATCACGCCGGAATACCTTGGCGTAGGCTACATCATCGGCCCGCGCATCTCCGGTGTTTTGGTTGCAGGCGGTGTCTTGGCCTGGCTGGGCTTGATTCCGCTGTTGGCCACGCTGGTTCCTGCTGAAGTAACGGCAGCTCAATTGGTAAAATTGGGCTATCTGGGCGGACTTGATATTGCTGGTGGTCCCGGCGGCTGGGATCCGGCAACCCGTACTTTTGGCGACTACGCAGCGGCCATATACCGGGCTTATATTCGGCAGATTGGCGCTGGCGCAGTAGCTGCCGGAGGGTTCATTACGCTGATCAAAACCATTCCAACCATCATCTCTTCTTTCCGCGACAGCATTGGTTCGTTGAAAGACAAGGTAGAAGGCAGCACCGTTGAGCGCACCGACCGGGATTTATCCTTTAAAGTGGTCATTTACGGCAGCCTTGGCCTCGTTGTCATCATGGCGTTGTTGCCGCAGGTACCCGGCGAAAGTATCTTTAGCAAATTGTTGCTGGGCTTGCTGGTGATTGTTTTCGGCGCTTTCTTCGTTACGGTTTCCAGCCGCATTGTGGGGTTGATTGGTTCGAGCAATAACCCGATTTCGGGTATGACCATTGCCACATTGATGGGAACTTGTCTCATTTTCATCGGCATCGGCTGGACAGGCCAGGTCTTTGAACCGATGGCACTTGTGGTCGGCGGTATGATCTGTATCGCTGCGGCAAATGCGGGGGCAACCTCTCAGGATTTAAAAACGGGCTATATCGTTGGCGCGACGCCGAGAAATCAGCAGATTGCGCTGTTCGTTGGCGCCATTGTTTCGTCTATTGTCATTGGTTTGACCGTTCAACTATTGGATACGCCTACTGCCGAACAGGCTGCTCAGGGCATTACCCACGCGATTGGCACCGATAAGTATCCGGCGCCGCAAGGCACCTTGATGGCAACCCTGATCAAGGGCATTTTGTCTTTTAACTTAGACTGGCAGTTTGTTTTGGTTGGCGTTTTTCTTGCAGTTACGCTTGAATTGTGCGGCGTAAAATCACTGTCTTTCGCGGTGGGCGCTTACCTGCCGTTGTCTACGACCCTGCCAATTTTTGCAGGTGGCGCCATTAAAGGTTTGGTTGACTGGAAATTGAAAAAACGCGGCGAAGAAACGGAAGACGCTGAATTGGGTAAAGGTAGCTTGTTTGCAACTGGTTTGGTCGCAGGCGGCGCTTTAGCCGGGGTGATCGTGGCACTGCTTGCGGTGATTCCTTCGGTCTCCAGTTTCCTTGGCGGAATGAATGCCGAACCCGCCATTGCTGGCGTCATGGGCGAATTTGGCTACCATGTATTGGGCGTCGTGTTTTTTGCCTTTATGGGCTGGGTTGTGTATCGCATTGCGATGGGCAAGAAGTAAATAAGAAGGCAAGGGGCAAATTGGCAAAAGGCAAGATGCAAATAGGCAAGACCTGTCCCGCATAGGCGGGAAGGCAAATTCGCAATGTCGAAACATCACAAAGGAACCAATCAATTTGAAAGATAATCGAAACTAAATTGCCCTTTGCCTCTTGCCAATTTGCCCCTTGCCCCTTGCCAATTTGATTTTCACCGGTTTGCACATAACCATTCCAGCACAATGGCTGCTTTTTCCACCGTATCGGCAGGGTAGGAGAGGGCTGCTGCAAGCGTCTCCCGCTTCAAATCTGCGGCGGTCTCCCTCATGCCGTATCGGAGCAAACCTTTGTACAACAACCAGTTTTGTGTCCATTCGTGAGGATCCAGGGGATGTAGTAGTACGGCTTCGTGCATGACTTCCGCTTGTTCCTGGGTTGGGATACCTGCCGCCATAGGTAAAAAGCCATTTATGGAAGTAGTCGCGATTGTGGATTGTCCGCTGAGGTCAAATAGCAGGTAGCGACCTGCGTTTTCATCCCACAATTTTTCATTCATACTCCATGTTGCCAGGTCGTACCATTCGATGACTTCCTGAACATCTTCATGCAGTAATCCACCTATTCGGATCAGGTTTTCATTCGACCAAATCATCATGGCGTTGAAAAAAGGATCTTCAATGCAATTAGTGAGGGTGTGACTTAGAGTCACGCCCTCACTTGTTACGCCATTATTGAGGGTGTGACTTGAAGTCACGCCCTCACTGCCCCCTTTCGCCGATGCAATCAACCCGTCGCCGCTGAGGTCGTAATGGGTATAAAGATGTTGGTGTAAAGCAAAAATTTCCCCATAAACGGGCCGGAGTTCCTTCAAAAAAGCAGGTTTGCCTTTCGAGATTTGGTACAGGTGTCCCAACACCCAGCCGTAAAGAGGCAAAGATGAAGGGTGCAACATTGCAGCCGGAACACTTTGACTGGAAAGCGCATCTTTTAGCCAATTCAGGGCTTTGGTTTCATCTAACCGCGAAAACGCAAGCGCGAGCCAGGCGGCATGACCGAGGGCATTATGTGCTGTTTCTTCAGCAAATTCGCACTGTTTTAGACAATCCATCGCGGATTGTTGCAGCAGTTTTTTATTCAAAACCGGGCATCTTTAAAAATGAACGGGGAGTCTAAAACAGGGGAGGAAAGCACAAAGATAGGCAACCCCGACAAGGGGCAGGCATCAATTTTTTGAAAGGTCCAAAAAAAAATTGCGGGTACTGTTACTTTTTAGCAGAGCGCCGTCTATTAGTATGTCGCGAATGTTATGGAAGAATGAAAGTGGGGTGAGATCGCGAACAAAAAGACAGATCAGAAGGTTTTCATGATTTAATATGGGTTTTAGGTGTTTTTCCGGGGGGCGTTTTTGCCCCCTTTTTTATTGGTATTAGTGGTCCTACGACTTCAAGTCGTAGGACCACTTTCCATTTATATATTCTTCGGTGCATTCACTTCCACCCACATCCCAGCCGTTCGGGCATTGATGCTGTTGTCGTACATGGCCTCACAAGACACAGCCGGCAGGTAAAATTTACCCTGGTAGGCTGCATTCAGTTGCACCCGGTATACGTACTCAGTTCCTTGCGCGAGGTCAAAGAAAGTGTTGACGCGGTCATCCCGGTAGTCGCGGTAGTCAGAAGGGCTTTCCACGGCAACCGTTTGTACTACATCCATGCGGGAGTTGATAATTTCCCAACCTGAAGGGAACACCTGCGCCAGCGCCAGTTCCTGATAAGGGAACGGCCTGGAATTTGGGTGCTTTACCCGCACTTCGGCCATAAAATCAACGCCTTGTGAAAGGTTATTCGGGTTGATCGCTTTGCCTTTCATGTCTTTATAGGTCACCGTGATGGCTAAGTCGCTGGCGCGCGCTTCTTCCTGACCTGCAGCGGGCTGGCCGCGAAGGATGAGTCGTGCAAAAAGCACACCTTTACCCGTGTTTTTGACCATCACTTTTTTCCCGTTACCATTGTTGAAAGGCACTTCGATTTGTTGCATCGGGGAGTTGGCGCCGGCATTCACCGATTGCCCGCCATTGAGTTGGTACGTAAACTGCAGTTTATCCGAAACCCCTTCCACACCAACAAACTTACCCACCGCCAATAGCGCGTAAGCAGTTTCCTGCGTGCTCAACCATCGCTGTGCGCTCAGCTCCTCGGAAATGTATTTCACCACTTCTGCCGCAGCTGTTTTACTACCCAATAAAACCATCGTCTCCAGAATCATGGCCCGGTCGCGGAGCGGTGAGCCGTAAGAATAGCCCAATTCCCGATAGTTTTTGACCTGGGTTCCCACATTTTGCGTTAATTCCTGCGCCACTTCTTTTTTGCCGGCAACGGCGTATGCGGCTGCTAAGCGCCATTTGGTCTGCATGTTCAGCGACTTCATTTCGCGCAACCGGTTCATGGCGCCCATTTCTGCTTTTTGCGCGAGGGCAAGGGTGTACAAACGGTAAGCCTGGTCCAGCTCGAACGATTCGTCGCCAAAAAAGCCGAATTCTTTCCATTTCGGATCCCAGGCACGCGCCGTTTTTTTCTGGTAATTCAACCATTTATCCAACATGGAGGCAGGTATCGCGTACCCCAACGCTTTGGCTTCCAGCAAGAAATGGCCTGCGTAGGTACTCGACCAGGCGTTAGGCGTAACCTGCCCCGGCCAATACGCGAAGCCGCCTTCGCTGGTCTGGAATTGCTTCAACCGGTCAATGGTCGCTTTGATGTTGATGGGCACCTGTTTTTTCATGTTTTCATCCAGGTCCATCAGTTTGTTGACATAGAGTTGCGGGAAACCGCCCGACAAGGTTTGTTCCAAACACCCGTAAGGATATTGGATCAAATATTCGAGCCGCTCGCCGAGGTTGATCGGCGGGATGGTGGATAATTCCAGCACGCCTTGGTTCGTTCCCGGCATGCCCACTGGATCGAAACTGTGGTTCCAGGTTTCGCCATTGGCCAGGACTTTGCTGTATACATTGGTGGCCATAGGGTTCGCATTGCGCACCTGAATTTCAATTTCATGCGTCGCTTTTTCACCGGCGCCTTCCGCTGTGATCAGGAACTTGGCTACCCCGGTGCGTTGGGCCATCTCCACATCAAAATTGAGGAGCTTGTCGCCAACTTTGGAAAAATTGACCGTTTGGGTCGCATTGCCTACGATTTTAGCCAATCCGTTCATTTCTTTTACGGTCACCGTAGCCTGTTTCACTTTGGCTTCCATCGCGAAGATGTTTGCCGGTAATTTCACCTGCTCCCCAGGGCCGAGCACCCGTGGCAGCGTTGCCAGCACCATGAGCGGCTTGCGCACGGGCGTGGTTTTTTCAGTACTGCCGTAAGCGCCTTTACCGGAAGCAACCACCATGGTACGAACCGAGCCAACATAGTTCGGGATATTAATTTTGTGTACCGCTTTTTTGCCTTTTTCCAACTGGAACGGCCCTAAATGAACCACCATGGGTTTGAAGCGGTTGGCGCGGTCGTCCTTGCCGGATCGCACCAATTCCCCGTCGCCACCGATACCCAGAATGCGCTCCAGTTCGCCGCCGTAAGCCCCCAGTACGTAGTCGTACAAATCCCAGGTTTTTACGCCCAACGCTTCCCTTGCATAAAATGAATTCCAGGGATTGGGAGTTTTAAACCGCGTCAGATCCAGCAACCCCTCATCTACGATAGCTAAAGTGTAGGCCATTGCGCGGCCATTGCTTTCCGAAACTTCCACCGTTATGGTCTCTTCCGGACGTAAAACCTCCGGCATGGCCACTTTGGGCGAAAGGTGGGTGTTCGGGTCTTCCACCCCAATCGGGATGACGCCGTAAAGTCGGATTGGGAGGTCGTTTTTTACCTGCGCGTGGGGCTGCACGAGTGTAACGTGGGCGTACACCGTGGGCGCCATGTCGGCAGTCGTTTTGAAAGTAAATTTATTTTCCCCCGATTTGGATTCCACCCAGAATGATTGCAGCACTTTGGTCCCGTTCTCAATGGTGACCAAAGCGCGGCCAATTTCGGCGGTTGGCAGGGTCAGGCTCACCGTTTCCCCAACGTTGTATTTCTCTTTATCGGACGTGAAAGCCAGCATGGCAGCAGCATCGCGGGCCGATTCGTCATTTTCGTACCAGGGATAGCCGGCATAGAAGAAATCGCCGGAGCAGTGGCCGCTTTCCGTGTCGCAAACACGCACCAGATAGCGTCCCCATTCCTGTACGTTCACCGTCCATTCTGCTTCCCCTTTGCCGTTGGTGGTCAGTTCCGACCGTTGCAGGGCGTTGAAATGCGTGCCGGTATTGTAGCGCGAAACATTGTCCTGGCCTTCATCCCACCACCAGCGCCACTCCACACGGTAAAGACCAACGCTCAACTTTTGGCCACTTTTGGGGGCGCCGCTTTTACTCAGGGCAGCAAAACGCAGTTTCCCGTCTTTTTTTACATCTAAGCGCTTCTCGCCGGTTTTGTTTTTGGGCAATTCCACCCCTGCATAGACATTGAATGGGTGGTAAGGAATTGAAAACTGATCAGTGCTGAAGTCGCCGCCCCGCTCGTATACGCGGGTTTTGAAACTTGCCGTGAGCTTGCCAGGCAGGTTCGCGTCTTCAGAAAGCGTCGCACTGAGTTTAGCCTGGCCGCTCTCGTTCAACTCATCGTCGAAAACGGTGCGCGGCTCTGTTTCAATGGCACGGGACGGATCATCGAATTCAAAGTTGTCGTATTTTGGGAACGTGGTATTGGAAGACCGCAATTGCACTTCAACCTGCGCCCGCAGTCCCGAAGCCGGTGCTCCGTGCAGCCAGGAAGAGCTCAACTGCCCCTGCTGGGGCTCATCGGCCCTGCTGAGTTCTTTTTTTCCAAAATCAAGTGCAATTTTCAGGCGGTTGGGTTTTACGGTTTCAATGCGTACGGCCTGCTCGAATGTTGCGCCGCCAGCCTTTACCTTCGCCTGCCAGCTTCCCGTCGGCGCATCCGGGTGGGTGACGAAATGCAGTGGGTAAACATTGCTTACATTGCGCGCAACGGTGCGTTTTTCCTGGAGTTGGCCCCTTGCGTCGAACAATTCAAACTGGATCGGATAATTGGGCGGCAGTTTGGCTAAACGGTCTTCCAGGACAAAATTGAGATAAACCGAATCGCCCGGACGCCAGACGCCGCGTTCGCCATAGATATACCCTTTCAATCCCTTTTGCGAGTAGGCGCCGGATACATCGAAGCGGCTCAAAGACAGCGAGTTGCCGTCTTCTAATTTTAAATAACCTTTTTGATCGCCCTGTTTGGCAATCACCACAAACGGCTTGCGGGATAACGTCACCGTAGACATCCCTTGCCCGTCCGTTTTGGAAGTTTGCAGCAATTGTTGCTGAAAATCGTAAAACTCCAGCTCCGCGCCCGAAACCGGGTTGGCCGTGCGGATGTCAGCCACCGCTACAAAATAGGAATTGTCGGTTCCGCCTTTGGCAATCAAGCCCAGGTTGGAGGCAATGACGTTGCGGCGCAGGAAGCGTTCTGAGTTGTAATAAGCCGCATAGCAAGGGTCTTCGCGCTGCGACCAATTGTAGTCTTCATAATAGCCGTCTATGCCGTACCAGCTTTCCATGAAGCTTTCCGTTTCGCCATCTTCTCCAAGCATGAAGGTTGCAGATTCCATGTCGTCCGGATTGGCAGCCGAAGCCGTCGTTTTATCCCCGCAATAATAAGTGGAATAAGCGGGCCGGAAACCGATGCGCACCTGGTAGAACGCGTTGGGATCCTTTTGGATCATGTCCCCAAGATCGAGTGCATACCGCGTCCAGTCGGATACTTTTGCGTTTGGATTGAGCTTTTGCAAAGACACCTTTTTGCGCATAATGACGCGGCCAACCCGATAAAGGTCGTAGTAGCCGTCGAGGTCGTTGGTTTGCAAAAACTGCAGGATATTGTTGTTGAAAATTTTGAACACTTCTACTTCGATGGCGTTCAGTCCAATCGCTTCGAAGGGGAAAATCAGGCCATCGGAATTGGGCAGCACCACTCCGCGGCCCACCAATCGCACTTCAGGTTTGGCATCTTCAAAAGACACCGTCCATTCGCCGGCGTTTTTCATGGCCTTTTCGGCAATGTTTTTCAAACCGGGGCTCACTTTTACTTTATAGCTGCCTGCGAGGCGGTCGGCAGGATAAATGCGCAATTGCTGGCCGCTGATGAGGATGCGCGAACCGGTATTGCCGTCGCCTATGGTTACCAAACCCTCAGCGTTTTGGGATTCCAGCAGCGGATCAGAAAAATGCAGCAGGATGTATTGTTCGTTGCTTTGCACGGTGCGCGCTTCCATGATTTTGAAGTCATTCAGCGCGGGAACTTCAAGCGTCCGCTCTCCTTTGAGTTTTACACCCAACGGTTTGCCGTTCCAGGTCAACTCCACACTGGAAGCCGATTCGCCACGAGCAATGTTTTTAATGAAAAAGGTATGGGTGATTTGATCAGTATCGTGTTCCCACTGAACGGTCAGGTCTTTGCCCGACTGCGTGGCCGCGATTATTTTTTCAATAGCAGAACCGTCTGCCGCATCCGCCGTGTAAACAATCCCCTTAAGTTCTTGTTTCGATAAATCTCTGGGATTGGGTGCGAACAAACCGTCTACGCTCAGTTCGAAATACTGGTCGCGGGTGCGAAAGTCAAATTCAAAACTGCGCATGCCTTTTGGGACATTCACGACAATTTTGTCGAGGTTGACTTTGGCCACGTAAGCCTGGCCCGACGAAAGCGGTTCTGCGGGGTCAAACCGCAGGGTTCGCGTGTCTTCCCAAACTGCATTGCCTTTGACAGAGGGGGAAATGTTGATGAGGCCGTTTGGCGCCGTTTCGCCGATTTCGTTTTCATCTACCACAGCATTCACAAAGCGCACGCGAATGGGCGTACCTTTGGAGACCACGCCGGAGGTAAACGCATAAACGTATTCGCCGATGCCTTCGGGCAGTTTTTCTGCTTCGGGCTCCCGCTTGCAGGAAGAAAAAGGGATAAGGCCGAAAAAGGCAACTGCGAGTAAATACAGTGCAGTTTTTTGGCTGAAGTTCAGATTCATGCTACAGTTTTTTGATTGCTTATAGAAAAAGATGACTTTAAGAGCATGATCAAAATTCCATCAATCGGCTACAAGCGGGAAATTTTGTTTTATACTTCGTTAGATTTTTTCAACATAGCTGCCGGCTATGTCTGCAAAATCTGCCTTGTCTAAAACAAAATTTCCTCCCTTTCGCTCGATCATGGAAATTTGAACAAGCTCTAACTTGTTCGGGAAGTAGGAGGAAAGATAGCGCTATTTTGCGCTTAAATAATGAACTTCGCGAGAAAATATTTTACTATGGGTGAACAAAAAATGCAGTGAAATGATTTTAATTGCATGCTTCTGATAGACAGGATTTTAAATAATTATTTTTTTACATTTAATAAGCAATATTTCCTTAAGTTTATGCGCAAATTGATCCCGATGTTCCCTTTGCAGATGGTTGTTTTCCCCGGAGAGGAACTCAGGCTGCATATTTTTGAGCCGCGCTATCGCCAACTGATTGGGGAGTGTGAATCGGAGGGCTTTACGTTTGGTATACCAGCGTTTATTGACGGCAAAGTTTCGGAGCTTGGGACGGAGATTCGATTAATCAATATTGAGAAGCGGCACCCTGGTGGGGAGATGGACATCCGTACGGAAGGCGTTGGCGTATTTCAGATTAACCGGTTCCATCGGCAGGCGCTGGAAAAGCCTTATCCTGGCGCTGAGGTGACCCCGCTGGAGCTCGATCTGGACGAGGATGAATCTGTAAACGAACAAATTTTAGACCTGACCCGCGACCTTTTTCAGGTACTCGGCATCCGGAAAAAATTGCCAGAAACGGCTGAAAACTTCCTGACCTATCAGATTGGTCACCATGTGGGGTTTTCTATCGGACAAGAATACGAATTGTTATCGCTGCGCAACGCGATTGAGCGGCAGGAACTCATGTTGCTGCACTTAGAGCGCGTGGTTCCCATGGCAAGGGAAATGGAAAACCTGCGCGTCCGGGCTCAAATGAATGGGCATTTTAAAAACGTCATTCCGCCGGATTTGAAAAATCTGTAGGGGTGTGGAAAGTGGAAAACCTATAAGGTTTTTAGAAACCTTATAGGTTTAGTGCCCGCTAGGTTACCTGGAAAAATGGCTGAAGTGAATCATCATACCCTGATCATAAAACTTAGTATCCGAATCGCCTTTTTTCTTCCAGGCCTGCTCGAAGCCATACAGCCAGCCATCTAACTTGCCGTCGCTCAAAGTCCCCGTGTTTTTGTGGGTAACGGCATCTGTGACGTAGCTGTGCAGCAAGGCGGGAAACTGTTTTTGAAACAAATCCGGGTGCGCAAATACGTCGGCGCCAATGATTTGATCGCCGTTAACTGCCAGTACCCCGACCATATTTTCCACTTGTCCAAATTTGCCTTCAAAGTAGCGCAGGTATTGTCCGCGCGCTTCCACGAAGGCTTCGGAGCCTTCCAGACCGGTATAGGCGGAAGTGCCGTTGGTTGCATCGTTGGCAGAAGTGATGTCGCCGACTTTTGCCCAAACTTCGTTTTGGTTTTTGGTCTCTTTCACGGTTCGGCGCAATTCGCCGGACGCTACGTTGTAATAACCTTTAAAGGCGTATACCTTTTTAGCAGCTTCGTCCCCGGCGTCTTCTTCGCGGTATTGCCAGCGGCCTTGTTCCACGCAGAAAACCGGAGCATCGGCGATGGCCACAGGTGGCACCACCATATCTTCAGCAATGATGCGGTCCTGATTGCCGCCTTTCACCACGTCGCCCGACATGAGGAATACAGGGAAATTGGATCGGTTTTCAACCGTCAGCATATTCACAGCGCCGTGGTCGTCGAACCGGCCAAACGGTTTTTTCTCCACAATGCGAAACTTTGGCATCGCCATGGCATCTTTCAGTCCAATGTAATTGCCCGCAGCTGCATGGCCTGCAACGAACGCAGCGTCGGCAACAAGCGGATAGAGGCGCAGGTTTTCGTGGCGCCATTCCGGGTTATCTGTTCGGTCTATCTGGATACCGCTCATTTGCGGTTGCGAGGTGGTCTGGTTCTGATCGCTAGTTTCGGTTTTACAGGCGGCCAGGGCCAGCAGGGAAAACAAAAGGATGTGCTTCGACTTCATGTTGTCTGGTTTTGTATGCAAATATACGGGCTATTTTTCCAATTACAATGAGAACAAGCATACGCAAGATTGTTAAGGTTGTCAGAACCGCCATGCTGCTGGCTGATGATGTGTTCGATGTGAAAAGAGAAGTTCGCAACCATATCCGGTTTGAGGCAATATTCACAACGGAAATTTGCTCGAAGTGCAATAAATTGGCGTGTAGCGGGGGGAAATTGTTTTCTCATTTTGAAGCGACCGATAACCTTTTGAGCGCACGCGCTTTAGCTAAACTGACAATATGTTCGACTAACATCAATTGTTCCAGCTCATTTTTTTCTGCATCTGTTAAGCCTTCAATTTCTTTATTTTTTGACAACAACTCCTCTAAACGTTCCTGTGCTTTTGAGGAAGTATGAAAAGCCAGAACGCTTTCCTTTCAGGGTTCATTCCGGCAAGTAACTCTGCCAGCTCGTCAAAGATATAATGTAGTGTTGTCGCCATGATTAATACCAATGTTGTGTTCCTTTTACCCTAAAAAGATGATGCTATAATTACAAATATAAGCTATGTTGTTCTCAAATTCCATATTTTATTGAAATCTTGCAACAATTTCATTTTGCAAACACGACCATGGATACTTTTCTTCCTTTTAACACCGAGCATCGCACGCCAGCCGAATTAATAACCCGCAGCCGCGACTTTTACGAATTCATGAACGCCCGCCGCACCCTGCGCGATTTTTCCGACCAGCCGGTGCCCCGCGAGGTGATCGAAAACGTGATCCTAACAGCTGCTTCGGCGCCGTCGGGTGCACACAAACAGCCCTGGCATTTTTGCGTGGTGGCTGACCCTGCCGTTAAAAAAGCCATTCGCGAAGCGGCGGAAGCAGAAGAGTACCAAAACTACCACGGCCGCATGACGCAGGAGTGGCTGGATGATTTGCAAGCGTTTGGCACCGATTGGCACAAGCCGTTTTTGGAAACAGCGCCGTATCTGATCGTCGTATTTAAACGCCTGCACGATGTTATTGGAACCGAAAAACGTAAAAATTATTACGTGCCGGAGTCGGTCGGCATTGCTTGCGGCTTTTTATTGGCGGCCATCCATCAGGCGGGTTTGGTTGCGCTGACGCATACGCCCAGTCCGATGAATTTTTTGCAAAAAATCCTGAATCGCCCCGATGAGGAACGGCCTTTTTTGCTGATCCCGGTTGGGTACCCGGCAGCAGATGCGATGGTGCCGGACTTGCAACGGAAAGGGAAAGAGGCGGTGATGACGTTTTATTGAGTCCGTACAGCCGTACCGCCGAACTCCGATTCGGCGAGTCTTGTACCGCCGAACTCCGATTCGGCGGAAGTAAGATTATTAAAGGTAGGCGTCGCCGAACGGAGTTCAGCGGTACTGGTAGGCGTCGCCGAACGGAGTTCAGCGGTACTGGTGGGCGTCGCCGAACAGCGTTCAGCGGTACTGGTGGGCGCCGCCGAATCGGAGTTCGGCGGTACAAAAAAAACAGCCTTCAAAAGCGCTTTCGCCACTTTTAAAGGCTGTCAGGTCAACATCTTTCAGATCGGACTAACGGGTAATCCCTGAAAGTTTCAATCCGCCTTCTCCTATAGCAACAACCTGGCTAATGACCTCATCATTTTGGGTCACCGAAAGCACATATTTGCCTCTTGGAAGCTGGCTCAGGTTCAACAGGCGCAAGAACCCATTGTGATTTCGAATTACGTAGGTGTAATGAACATTTCCATTCAGGTCTTTTAGCTGCACGACCGTTTTTACTTGCTGGAGGTTTGCTAAATTGACTTTCAATACTTTACCCTCCCTCGGAACTACTTTTATCAAAATTTTTCCTGTGGGAATGGCTGCCTGGGCATAAGGCATGCTCATGACGCCCAACAGCAGGGCTGCCAGAAAAAAGATCCGTTTCATAACAATCGGGTTTAAAATGTGTGAACAATCGGGTTGATAAATCATTTAAAAGACAGAAACGAAATCGGAGGGTTGCCTCAAAGAGTGGGACTTTTGACCGGAAAAACAGGATTCGATCTATCCGGCGGGGCGCTTTATCGAGAATAGTTTGGCAGAAGATGCAGCTTTTCTTTACTTCGCAGCGTAATCATGTCATCATTCCTTTTCAAACAAATAACAATCAACTATGCAAAAGCAATTTTTTAGCCTTTTGATCGCGCTTTGCGCTTTTGTGGCCGTTCAGGCACAATCCGCAGATGATATTCTGGCAAAATACTTTGAAAATACCGGGGGCCTCGACAAGTGGAAAACATTGGAAGCTTCCAAAATGGTTGG
>JBJXFD010000260.1:0-4895 GCA_046153985.1 Saprospiraceae bacterium | reverse complement strand
CGCACTAGCTCAAATTTTCGTATTTTTGAAAAAAAATGTCAATGAGCGGATTGGAATTGAAAGGTGGAATTCTGGAAATGGTATCCAAAATCCATGACGATGAGTTGTTGCAGGGAGTATATGAATTACTTTCCGACCTTGTTAGCGCTTCGCAACAAGATGAGTTCCTTTCTCCGGAAGATGAAATTGCTTTGGATGATGCGTTACGCGATGTAGATGATCCAAACCAATGGGTTTCACATGAAGAAATATTACAAAAGCACATCTAAACGATTATTCATTGTGTACCTCTTTGATAGTAGGAGAAACCCTGAGAAAGATATTTATCAATGAATCCGGGGTTGGCAGCGCTTCAGTCAGAGAGCCAAGCTGCCACCAAGTGACAGCAATGCGAAGAAGCTTCAAGGCAGATCATCCTCCTCCCCATCTTCCACAATATGCAGCGGCCGACTAATGCTTTGCTGAAGAGAAATGAAAGTCTCTGTGCGTTGTATGCCGTTGATTTTTTGAATTTTATCGTGTAACACCTGGCGGAGGTGGTTGGTGTCGCGGCAGACGATTTTTGCAAAAATGTTGTATAGACCGGTCGTATAATGGGCGTCCACGATTTCAGGAATGCTTTCCAATTCCCGGGCAACGTCATCGTAGAGCGAACTTTTATCTAAATAGATGCCCAAAAAAGCGCAGATGTCGTAGCCTAATTTTCCCTGATCTACATTGAGGCTGTAGCCGGTTACGATTCCGGCATCTTCGAGCTTCTTCATCCGAACATGTATCGTTCCTCCCGAAACAAATAATTGCTGGGCAATGTCGGTATAGGCCTGTTTGGCGTTTAACATTAAGATAGATAAGATTTTTCGATCCAGTTTATCCACATTTTTGACTTTACTCATCTTGAAAAATTGGCAGTTTTTGCAAATATACGCTTCGCATTTTAGGGGATGGATAAAAAATCAGGCTTTTTGTTTAAATTTTTATAAAAACTAAATAAGCATACCCTGTATTTTCGACTGACTCCAAATGTGCAGTAGTTTTCAACGACCTCAGGAAAACACCGGTTTCAACATTAATCTCTTAATTTTGTATTTAGTATTAACTACACTCGAAAAAAAGCAATGGACAATCAACAACGTCACCCGCTGGAAACTTCAAAAATCTGGATGCCCCTTGCGCTTGCCATCGTACTGGTTGTGGGAATCCTCATTGGAGGTCGTCTGCAACAGTTCGTTCCTGCTGTCTACATTGACCGCGCCGATGAGTACAATACACAGGCATGGAAGCAGGGAACCATTGAAGAGCTGATCCGGTATGTGGAGGCGAAGTATGTGGACAGTACAGATCGGCGTGCCTTGACCGAAGCGGCCATCAACACCATTCTGAATGACCTGGATCCCCATTCGAGCTATATTCCTGCGGAAGAATTAGCCGAAGTCAATGACCAGTTGGAAGGCAATTTCGATGGCATCGGGGTCGAATTTCTCATGCTGGAAGATACCATTGTAGTGGTGGCGCCCATGGCTGGCGGCCCTTCAGAAGCAGCAGGTATCCTTGCCGGCGATAAGATTGTGCAGATTGAAGACTCCATCATTGTGGGGAAAAACCTTAAAACGGAAGACATCATCAACATGCTCCGTGGCGAAAAAGGCTCCGAGGTGGGCATTGGCGTCCTGCGCGCTGGCGAAAAGCAAATCCGCAAATTCCGCGTCAAACGCGACAAAATCCCGGTTCACAGTGTGGAGGTGGCCTATATGCTCAACAAAAATACGGGCTACATCAAAATCAACCGGTTCAGCGCTACCACTTACGAGGAATTTATGAAAGGCTTAGAAACGCTTTCCGAAAAGGGCCTGAAAAACGTGATTCTTGACCTGCGTTACAATCCCGGAGGATATTTGCAGCAGGCAACCAATATGCTTTCGCAGTTTTTTAAAGAAAAGGACAAATTACTCGTGTATACGCAAGGTCGCACGGTCAGCCGTACCGAATACAAAACAACCGGAAGGCCATCTTTCGACATTGACAATGTGGTGGTTCTGATTGACGAAGGCTCAGCGTCGGCCAGCGAAATCATTGCAGGCGCCATCCAGGATCATGACCGCGGACTCATCGTCGGGCGCCGTTCATTTGGAAAAGGGTTGGTGCAGGAGCAATACCGCCTCAGTGATGGTTCTGCGTTGCGATTGACCGTGGCGCGCTATTACACGCCTTCGGGCCGGTCTATCCAGAAACCTTACAAAGGCAACGCGGCGTATGAAGAAGATGTCTTTAAGCGCTATGAATCGGGCGAATTTTTTTCTGCGGATAAAACGGTGGTGAAAGACTCTACCAAGTTCTATACGAGTGGCGGGCATGTGGTCTTCGGCGGCGGCGGCATCTCGCCCGATGTTTTTGTCCCGGTGGATTCCACGCTGATGAGCGACCTTTACCTCGAACTGCGGCAGCATGTTTCCGGATTTGTATTCAACTACATGCAGCAGCACGAAAAGCGCTTCAAAGACTATCAATTGGCTTCTTTCCGGAACAATTTCTACACCAGCGATGACGTGTATAACCAGTTCATCAAGTATGCGGATGCCAAAGGGGTGAAAAAGAAATCTAAAGAGGGCCCTTCCATCAAAAAAGAAATCAAACATTTCATCAAAGCACGGATCTCGCGCCATCTTTTCAATGAAGAGGGGTTCTACACCGTTTGGAACGATGCGGACAACGTTGTAAAAAAAGCCGTTGAGCTGTTGGGCAACCCTGATCCCATTGCAGCCGTAAAGAAGTGAGTCTGTCTTTATAGTCCGATAGCTGCGTTATGCGAAGGCCCAAAATTGGTCATCCCGTCCGGTGGGCGGGACTCCCACTTTTGGGCCTTCACATGCCTTGCTCTCGAACTCTAAAGAGCAGACACCGACTAAAAAGACAGACACTAATAATTTGATTGCGATGAATGACGCTGCATCCCTGGTCGTTCCCCAGGCTCTGCTCCGGCGGGAAAAACAAATCCTTTGGCTTTCGATCGGCCTGATTTTGCCAGCCATGTTGTTGCAATTGGGGGTTCAGCCGCTGTTTCTGGAAGAGCCACGCCGCATTATGATTGCCCTCGAAATGGCCGAAAATGGCAATTTGTGGGCGCCTACCGAAATGGGGGATTTTTACTATAAAAAACCGCCTGTTTTCAACTGGATTTTGCTGGCAAGTTCCTGGCTTTGTGGCGGTTATTCTGAATTTGCATTCCGCCTGCCCACGGTCTTGTCTACCATTTTATTAACCCTCCTCATTTTTTTGTTGGGACGGCGCTACGTTGGCGAGCGTTTTGGCGCTTACAGTGCGCTGTTGTTCCTTACCGGCGGTGGCATCCTGATGTATTTTTCAATGCTGGCAGAAATTGACCTGCTCTATGCATTGGTCACTTTTGCGAGTTTTGCCACCTTTTTCCATTACTATCAAGCCCGGCAATATTGGTTGGCGTTTCTGCTTACCTACGCGCTGGGCGCCATTGGAACCCTCACCAAAGGTCCGCCTTCGGTGTTGTTTCTCGGCCTGACCATTTTTGCGTGGCTGGCCTGGAAGCGCGATCTGAAGCGCTTGTTTTCCCCGGCACACCTTTCCGGTGGCGTTTTGTACTTAGGATTGCTGGGCAGCTACCTTTATATCTACGCACATTACAACGCGTTGTCCAACTACTTCCCTGGACTCTGGGGGCAGTCGAGCGAAATGACTATCCTGGAACGCAGCTTCGGGCAATTGCTGCGCCACCTCGTTAATTTTCCTTTGGATATCATCAAAGACCTCCTGCCGGGAAGTTTGCTCCTGGCATTTTGCATCCGCCGCGATTTTTGGAAAGTGGCGCGCCAAAACGACCTCATTGTATTTGCGTTGCTCACTTTTGCGGTGAACATCCCTGCCTATTGGATATCGCCGGGTGCTCGACTGCGCTACATCTACATGCTTTACCCGCTGCTACTTTATGTATTTGTCTATTTCCAGCAAATGGAAGATGCTAAAAAATGGATGCAGCTTTGGTTGCGTGCAACAGTGGGTATCTTTATTGGCGCGTTGACGCTGGCGCCTTTGGCCATTAATTTTGTGCCCGATCTGGAATTTATCTCCTGGCGACTGCCCTTGTCGCTCGTTTTTACCGCAGCCATGGGGGTCATCTTCTATTTTTATTGGCGAAAGCCGGCATTGACGATTCCGCTATTGATCCTGGCCATGTTCGTTTGCCGCATCTTGTTTGACCTCACCGTGCTGCCCCAACGCGCACAAGACAGCGGGGCACTCCGCGAAAAACAATTGGCCGCCGACATCCTGAAACTGAGCGGCAAAACTCCTCTATACATGTACGGGGAAGGCCGCATTTCTTTTACCAGCACCGTATATATTGGATTGATGCGGAGCCAGGCTTTGCGGCGCAAACGCGATATTGAACCGGGCGTTTGCTACCTCGCAGAAATAAATTTGCTGCAGGGGCGCAGCGATTATGAGACTTTGCTCCGGTTTGAATATAATGGAATGCCGCACGCGCTGGTGCGGTTTAAAAAATAGAGAGGCTGAAGTTGTTCGGTGTCGGCTACGTCGGTTTCACGCATTTTCCCGTCTTCGGTGGCCATTTTCAACTGTCCGATTTTTTGGGACAGTTGACTTCCTTCCTTTTGAAGTTTGCTTTTCAGGTCGTTCCAGTACTTGCGTGGGTGGTCTGTGCCTTTGAGTACTGCGAAATGAAGAGATCGTTCTATGGTGTAGAATCACCATAAAACAATGCGAATAAAAGAGGCTGTCTTATAAGGGGCAAATTTTACTTCTCCTGTTCTTCCAAATAACCGCCCTTCACCGCATCTTCAGAAATACCGTGCAATTGCACCGGTTTGGCTTTGCGGCGCATGCGCAAGTTCAGGAATTCTACCAGC
>JBJXFD010000261.1:0-4268 GCA_046153985.1 Saprospiraceae bacterium | reverse complement strand
TTCTGGAGGAGTTCGCCTGTGAAAGCCAATGAAGAAGTTCATAGGAAAGCCGTATGCGGGAAAACCGCACGTACGGATTGACGAGGGGGAGAAGCGGCACTGCCGCTTCTCTCTACTCTACTGTTCCTCTGGGGAACTCCGTGTAAACTTTAGATAGTGTCCTTCCTTCCGCTTTCAGAGGGAGGGGGGCCTGATTCGCATGGCTCATATTGTTCCTATTTTATAGGTATTAAAGCAGTCGTTTTTTGGCGGAATCTCATCAAAAAATGAAGATTCCGCCAAGAAAGGAGCCTTGTTTTTTGGCGGAATCTCACTTAAAAACCGAGATTCCGCCCAATTTTCTTGTTATTTTCGGGCGGAATGTGTATTTTGCGTAAGCAAATTCAATATCATAACATGAAAGCGTTCGTAGGCCGCCAACAGGAACACGCCATTTTACAAAAGGCATTTCAATCCAGCGAACCGGAAATGGTCGCTGTCTTAGGTCGCCGCAGGGTAGGCAAAACCTTTTTGGTGCGGTCAACTTATGGGAAAAACATTGATTTTGAAGTTACCGGCATCCAAAATGGGAGCGCACCCGAACAATTGCAGCACTTTACCGACCGGCTGAACTATTATGCCCGCCCGATTTTGCCATTTCAGCCGCCTAAAAACTGGCAGGAAGCATTCCAAATGCTCATCATCTATCTGGAAAAGCAAGGAAAAACTGAAAAAGCGATCATTTTTTTGGATGAATTTCCCTGGTTGGCCGGGCGCAAATCCGATTTCCTGAGGGCTTTCGGACTCTTTTGGAACAGTTGGGCTTCTCAGAACAATATTGTCGTGGTCATCTGTGGCTCTGCGGCCTCCTGGATGATCACAAATGTCGTACGCGATAAAGGCGGCTTGCACAACCGCATCACGCGACGAATTCACCTCCAGCCTTTTAATCTTTTTGAAACGGAGCAATTTTTAAAAAGCAGAAACGTAAACTTAGACCGTTACCAGGTACTCCAGCTGTACATGGCGATGGGCGGCATCCCGCATTACCTCAAGGAAGTGGAAGGCGGTAAAACGGCGGCTCAGAATATTGACCAAATTTGTTTTTCGGCACAAGGACTCTTGCGCGAAGAATTTTTACAGTTGTATCCCGCGCTTTTTGACAACGCAGAAAATCATATTCGCATCATTCGCGCCTTAAGCGCCACCTGGCAGGGCATGACCCGTATGGATATTTTATCGCAAACCGGATTGCCCGGTGGCGGCAACGCGACACGCACCTTAGAGGAATTGGCCAGTTCTGGCTTCATCACTTCGTTTTATGCCTTCGGTAAAAAGAAAAAAGAGTTGCGCTACCGGCTGACCGACGAGTATTCGCTGTTTTACCTGAAATTTATTGAAGAAAAGCGCAGCGAAGGCGCAGGCGTTTGGGAACAGCTCGCCCAAACCCAGTCCTGGAAAAGCTGGAGCGGCTATGCTTTCGAAAGTATTTGCCTTAAGCACGTACCCGCGATCAAAAAGGCATTGGGCATTTCGGGCATTTATACCGAAGCTTCCGCATTTTATCTAAAAACCAGCGAATTCGGACGCGGCATCCAAATTGACTTGCTCATTGACCGCGCCGACCACGCCATTAATATTTTTGAGATCAAATTTCACCAGTCGCCATTTGTCTTAAATAAAGAACAAGCCAACGACATCCGCCTGAAAATTGCCATTTTTAAATCAGCCACCGCGACCACAAAACAAGTCTTCTTCACCCTGCTGACGACGTTCCCGCTGACGCCCAACGAGCATAGTTTAGGCGCCGTGGACAGGGCATTGGATATGGATTGTTTGTTTGAGGCTTTCTCCTGAGTGTTGGTTTACCATTGAAAAAAAACGCATATTTGTACGCTCGCGCTGGGACAGTAACTGAGCGACTTGTACTGAGCGAAGTCGAAGTAAGTCGAAGCTCCACCTTGCGTGCATATTCAGGAGGCTCTGCTCGCCCTACATTCTTTTTCAACACCTTACCACTATGACAAGAATCGCCACGTTCTTCTTTTTCCTTTTCTGCATCACCTGCTGCCAAAACAAAACGCCCGACGCCCCTCCCGTCCTCTCCCCCGCCGAAGCCCTCGCCGATTTCCAACTCCCCAATGGCTTCACTGCCGAACTTGTCGCCGCCGAGCCGTTGGTCGAAGCGCCTGTGGCCTTGGCTTTTGACGAAAACGCGGATTGCTGGGTGGTGGAAATGCGCAGCTACATGCCCGACGAAAACGGCTTGGGTGAAAACGCACCGACCGGGCGCATCAAAATCCTGCGCGACACCAACCGCGACGGGACCATGGATCAGGCACATCTATTTTTAGACTCGCTGGTGTTGCCGAGGGCGGTTTGCCCGGTGTACGGCGGCGTGCTGGTGGCCGAACCGCCTGCGCTGTGGTTTTATGAGCGCCGGGGCGACAAAGCCGGGCCGCGAATCC
Organism: Saprospiraceae bacterium; assembly: GCA_046153985.1. Taxonomy (GTDB): domain Bacteria; phylum Bacteroidota; class Bacteroidia; order Chitinophagales; family Saprospiraceae; genus JABWAJ01. The sequence continues at coordinate 1,821 of JBJXFD010000261.1, read as the reverse complement.
TTGTGGACAGCGCTTTTGCAGAAGGCCACAACCCCGAACACCAGGCCAATAGCCTGACCCCCGCCATGGACAACTGGATTTATGCCGCGCGCTGCGAAAAACGCTACCGCCGCGACAAAACGGGCGCCTGGCGTATCGAAAAAGCCCGGTTTCGCGGGCAATGGGGCATGGCGCAGGACGATTTTGGGCGGCTTTATTACAACGACAACTCCACTGTGCTGACGGGCGACAACCTGCCTCCTTCGGCCTGGCCGCTCACGGCATTGTCCATGAATGAGCAAGTTGGTAAAAAATTCGGGGTGCGATACGGCAACAACCGGGTTTTCCCCAGAAGGCCCACGCCGGGGGTCAATCGGGGCTACCAGGAAGGCGCTTTAGACAGTACGCAACGGTTGGTCAATGCGACCTCCGCCTGCGGCCCGACTATTTTTCGGGGGGATAACTTTTCCGTGAAGGATGCCAGTGGAGCGCCAACGCCGGCCAATGCGACGCAGTTTCTGGCTTTTGTGCCCGAAGCCGCCGCCCATTTGGTCAAGTGCGTGGTGGTGTCGCATACGCCGCAAGGCATCTCCGGACAACCCGACCGGGAGGGCATTGATTTTTTGACCGCCACCGACGAGCGTTTTCGACCGGTGAACGCTTATACCGCTCCTGACGGAACGCTGTGGCTGGCGGATTTTCATCGCGGACTGATCCAGCACGCGACCTACCTGACGCCGTATTTGCGGGAACATACAAGGGCAAAAGATCTTTTGCACCCTACTCATCTTGGACGAATTTTCCGCATCCGAAAAACTGAAAATCCGCCGCAGCCCTGCGCGTCGTTCGCCACGTTGTCTGCTGCTCAATTGGTGGATGTATTGGCGCATCCCAACGGCTGGCGGCGCGACAAAGCCCAGTGGCTGCTCGTGGAACGCGGCGATACTTCCGTTGCGCCTTTGTTGCGTGGGATGGCGCTCGGCCATACCGACCCGCGTGCCCGGTTGCATGCGCTGTGGACGCTTGATGGTCTGGGAGCATTCATGCCCGGGTTTTTAAAAACCGTTTTTGACAACAGCAACCACCCCGAAGTGGCGCGGCTCGCCATTCGATTGTGCGCTCCGCATGATTTGGTTGTCTTCAAACAACTGTTTGAAATAGCCGGCGCAACCGAAGCGGCCTACTTTGCGGCAACTGCGCCCGCGTTTTGCCGGCAACACGCCGAAGGCATCCGGCCCGTTTTGCAAAAACTCGCGGAGGCCCACGCTGCCGACACCTTGCACGCCGCCGTGCTGGCTGGCGCATTGTGGGAAAATTGCTCGGTGGAGCAAGTGGGCGTTTGGCGCCGCTTTTTTGCCCAAAAGGGCGTCCCTGAAGCGACCGTGTTAATGCAATATCTTGAAAAAACGCCAGAAACCGAGGCGCAATCAAGCGACCCGATCGTGGCCAAACTCTCGGTGCCTGACCTCGAACTTTACCACGAAGGGCGCGGGTTATACGAAACCTACTGTACGGCGTGCCACGGAAAATCCGGCGAAGGCATCCCCAACCTCGCACCGCCACTTGTGCAATCGGGCTGGGTCAATGCGGCTGATAAAAGTATTCCCATCCGTATTGTGCTCGATGGACTGGAAGGCCCGGTGACGGTAGCCGGAAAGCCTTACACGTTGCCGGGCGTCATGATCGGAATGCGCGAAAATATGGCCACCAATAACGGAACCATCGCAAAAATCATCACCTATATCCGCAATTCGTGGGGCAACGACGCGGGCGCGGTTCAGGTGGGCGAAGTGGGGGAAGTGCGCGCCGCTACGAAAGACCGGAAAGACCCGTACCAGGCCA
>JBJXFD010000251.1:0-3655 GCA_046153985.1 Saprospiraceae bacterium | reverse complement strand
ACGCCCTGTTTGGCTAAATAATAGCAGGTAGCAGCCCCCATGGAGCCGACTCCGATGACTATAACATCAAAGTGTGTCTGTTCAGATTGGGCAGTATTCGTCATGTGATGAATGATTGAGCTATTTTATACAAACTTGAACTCGGGCACTTTATAAGGAACGGCGGACTGAAGCCCGCGAAACGAAGGGCGCCGTGCTCTGTTTCGCGGGCTTTAGGCCGCCTTATTTCCTGAATAAGGTGTAAAAGTACATAAATAGAGGTACGTGCAGATGGCAAAATGCTCATTATCAAATAGTAAATGCCCGATCTCACGTTACACAAACAAATCCAGGATGAGCACCCCAATCAGGCCCAGTACCGAAATCAGGGTTTCCATCAGGGTCCACGATTGGAAGGTTTGCTTGAGCGTCAGGTTGAAAAATTCTTTGAACATCCAAAAACCGGTGTCGTTGATATGGGATCCAAATACGCTGCCGGTGCCTACTGCCAGCACGATGAGTTCGGGCGAAACCTGTCCGGCCAGCACGATCGGCGTAACCACGCCTGCAGCCGTAATACCGGCTACTGTGGCGGATCCAATGGTGACCCGAAGCAGGGCGGTGATGATCCAGGCAAAAAGCAAAGGGGGCATTTGCCAGCTGCTGCTGAATGACGAAATATAGGCTGCGGTGCCGCTGTCGGTCAGAATTTGTTTGAATACTCCGCCGGCAGTAATGATCAGCAGGATGACCGCAATGCCTGCAATGGCGCTATTTAGCCATTTCATGGTCGTTTCCATGGTTTCCCCTTTTCTCAATCCGAAAAAATAAATGGCGAGCAACACCGCAATCAGGAGTGCGATATTGGCGTCTCCCAGAAAAAGCAGGGATTTTTTGAGCCAGCCATCGGGTAAAACGTTGCTGGCAATGACCGACACCGCGATAAGCAGAACGGGCAACAAGGCGATCAAAAAACTTAGAAATGCGCCGGGCAATGCCACTTTTGGTTTGTCTTCGTTGTGCGCATCCTGCAGGGGCGTGCCTGTTTGAACGGATTTCCAAAAACTGCCCAATACTGTTCCGGCAAGGATGACCACGGGCACCGAAATAATCAGGCCGTAAATCAGCGTTTTTCCTAAATCGGCTTTAAATGCGTTGACCAAAAACACGGGCCCCGGGTGCGGTGGCAAAAAACAGTGCGTCGTGGAAAGCGCGGCTGCCATGGGGATCGCGACGTACAGCAGGGGTACTCCGGTCCTCCGGGACAATGAAAAAACAAGGGGTACTAAAATCACAAAACCGGCATTATAATACAGTGGAATGCCAATCAAAAAACCGGTGAGCATGATGGCCCACTGGATGTTTTTTTCTCCAAATTTGCTGATGAGGGTGGTCGTGATCCGTTCCGCTGCGCCGCTTTCTTCCAGGATTTTGCCGAGGATGGCGCCCAGACAAATGATCAGCGCCAAACTACCAAGGGTACTTCCTACGCCTTTTTCCACCGACACCAGGATGGCGGAAGGCGGCATGCCCAGCATCAGGCCTGCAAGGATTGCAACGAGCAGCAGCGATAAAAAAGGGCTGACTTTTTTTGCGGTCAGAAACACCTGAAAAATAATGGCAAACAGGATAATCAGCAGTGTCATGTTAGCTTACGGTGTTTATGAGCGTTCCAATCGAATCAATCGAAATATGAATTTCATCCTGGCTATGCAAAGTAAAATCGGCAGAGGGTACAATGCCCGTTCCGGTCATGATGAAACAACCATGCGGAAACGAGCATTCTTTGTATACGTAAGACACCAATTCTTCCGGCGTTCGTTTCATCTGGCTCAAAGCGATTGCCCCTTCAAACACGACCGAGCCTGCTCTACGGATTTGCAGGCTGATCTGGGTGTCTACTGGCAGGGGCGCTTCCGTTAAATAAATGCAGGGACCCAGTGCGGCGCAACCGTCATAAGTTTTTGCCTGTGGCAAATACAAAGGGTTTTCGCCTTCAATGCTCCTGCTGCTCATATCATTGCCGATCGTGTAGCCAATGATTTTGCCGCTGGAAGTCACCACTAAAGTCAACTCAGGCTCGGGCACATCCCAGGAAGAATCTTTTCTAATGCGAACAAACCCGTTGTGTCCCACCACGCGATGAGGAGTAGCTTTGAAAAAAACTTCAGGCCGCGCTGCTTCATAAACGTGGGCATAAAATTCGCTTCCCCCGCTTGTTTTGCTTTCCTCCTGCCTTCCTTCCCGGCTTCGGAGGTACGTCACTCCGCACGCCCACAATTCTTTATTTTGACCCAATGGCGACAAGATGCCGGCGCCATGGAGGGACGCCATCTCTGACGCCGTATTGAGTTTGGCGGTGACAGCCGCAAGTGCATCGTCCCGGTTGATCAGGGTTTCCCAATCTTCGTTTTGCAAGAGGTAGCACTGGCCTTCGTGCTCAATGCCGATGCCTTGTTTTAGGTTGTATAATTTCATGACAAATTATTTGCGCATGATCATGCGGAGAACCAAGCCGTCGTTCGTAATGTAAAGGGTTTTGCCATCGGGCGTCAGACTGCAATTACTCGTAGGGCCATCCACCCGAACCAAGCCCAATTTTTTTCCATCGGAATTAAAGATGTACACTCCTCCGGGGCCTGTGGCAAATACATTGCCTTTTTGGTCAATTTTTAACCCATCCGGCAGGCCGTTCCAGGTTTTGTCATATCCCGCAGTGCTGAAAAAAATCTTCCCGTTGGTTGCTTTGTCCCCTTCCAGGTCGTAAACATACCAATTGGGTTTGCCGTGGTCGCTGTTGGCGACGATCAGGCGGCGTTTACCGGGGAATAAAGCAACGCCATTGGGCCTTGTCAAAGAGTCAACGAGCAGGATGACTTCGCCGTTGGATTTGACTTTGTATACTCCCTGCCAGGGCGTTTCTTTCGTGGGGTCTTCCATTTGTTTTTCCAAACCATAAGGCGGGTCGGTAAAATAGAAATCGCCATTGCTGGCAAAAACGACGTCATTTGGGCTGTTGAAGCGCTTGCCCTGATACCGGCTGGCCAACGATTCAAACTTTGCAGTTGGCGCTGAGAGCGGCGCCATCATTTTTGCAACCTGCCGGTTTCCATGCTGGCACAACACCAGATTTCCGGCTGGGTCTAGCGTCAAACCATTGCTGCCCATTTCACCTGACCGTTGTCGTGTTTCCGTATAACCGGAAGGCATCAGGTAAACTTCGTGGCCTTTGGCGGGCGTCCATTGGTAAACCGTGTTTTTGGGCACATCGGAAAACAGGAGCATGCCCAAATTATCTAACCAAAGCGGGCCTTCACTCCAGTCGAACCCTTCCGCAATGACTTCAACTTTGGCGTCGGGTGCGATGATGTAGTTCAGTGCTTCGTCGTACCGTTCGATGGCGCCAATGGTTTTGTAAGTTGTGGCGGTATTTTCGTCGGGTAGCGCCGCTGGATTTTGCTTGCAGGAAGTTTGCCACAACAGGAAAAAACTGAAAAGGAGTATTCTTGACATCTTGATTGTGTTGATTTTAGGTTTTGGTTTACTAAATAGTGTCCGTCCATTTAGTCCGGTGTTGGTGCAAGCCCTGAGTTATCGGCGGCGGGTTTTTACTCACCGTTTGACTACTCATTATAGTTTTCGCATCCCTTTAGGGCTAATTTTGCTGTTTTTTGGC
>JBJXFD010000213.1:0-17448 GCA_046153985.1 Saprospiraceae bacterium | reverse complement strand
ACCACGTTTTTGAAGAAGAATTGATGATAGATGATTGATAAATGATGATTGATGATGTAAAGCATACACATTCGATGTGTACGTATCTCACACATTAACAATCATCAATCATGTAATCGTCAATCATCAATAAAAAATAAAAATGAACGATTAACCATCATTTTATAGAACTGATCAAGCCTGGGGGCGACCCTTGCGGTCGCCCTGCCCTACAAATGCCCCTCGTGGGTATTGGCAGGGCCAACACAACGGGCATACATAACGAGGAGGATGCGGCGTATGGCCATCACAGCGACCCCTGCGGTCGCTGTGATGGCATGGCGACCGCAAGGGTCGCCCCTACCGTGATTCCTGTGGACACGACGCCGTTAATTCATTGGATTAAAGTAACCTAAAATTTCAAAATGAACTGCTTGCCGCTGCTTTGGTCGAAACTGGCGGCGTTGAACTGATAGAGGAAGGACCCTTTGCGGGAAGATTCCTTGTCTTTCTCGTTGAGTTTTTCCACGATCCCCAGGGCGTTGATCTTGTTGATGAAATTGCGCTTGTCAATTTTCAGGTTCCAGATGGCTTCGTAAAGATTCTGGAGTTGGCGCATAGTGAATTTTGCCGGCAACAGCTCAAAGCCGATAGGTTTGGTAGAGGCGCGGTCGCGCAGCAGCGTGATGGCGCTGGAAACCATAACGCTGTGGTCGAAAATAAGCGAGGGAGCTTCCGATATGCTGAACCAGTTGGCTGAAAACTGCTTGTTGAGCTTGTCGTTGTGTTCCTGGATGTTGATGAGGGCATAGTAGGCGGTAGAGATTGTTCGTTCGGCAGGGTCTCGATCCACCTCACTAAAAGTGGCGACCTGCTCCATATAGATATTGTCTAGCCCGGTGTAGTGATTCAAAATGCGCACAGCGGCATGCTCCAGGTTTTCGTCTTTTTTCAAAAAACCGCCTACCAAAGACCATTTTCCTTTTTCGGGTTCAAAGTCCCTTTTGATCAGCAAAATTTTCAAATCCTCTCCGTCAAACCCGAAAATGATGCAGTCCACTGCCAACAAAACTTTATCCTCTGTGCTATATAAATGTATCATGCAATCCTATTTAAACTACTTAGTGTAGCCGAACATTGGCAAAAATATGCAATTCCTGTGCTTTCCAAAGAAAAGTGTGACAATTACACCTCCCGCTTTGAACAATACAAAAAGCCCTGGTTCGGGCAGCAAACAGAAGGGGGCATCAGGTTTCTGTTTTGATTTCATAATATATTGATTATTATGATTTTACAAGAAACAATGTTTGTTAGTCGAAAAAATAAGTGTCATTTCTACATTAAAAATATAAGCGTAGCCATAAAGATAATTGGTGTTATTATATTCTGAATAATCTGCGAAGTGTTAAATTTTATTCTTGCATCAAAAAAAGAAACCAAAAAATTTGGGCACCTAAATTTCTTATCTACCTTTGGAAGTGTGATTATTACACTTGTAAGCTTAAAAGCAATACTTATGACAACAGTTAAACATTTTTCACCTGAGATAAAGAGGATGGTAAGCAACTTTTGCCGGCGCCTTCCTTTTGTTCTCATGCTGTTTTTGGCAGCTACACTTCATGCCCAGTCCGGCAAGGACGTCAGCGGCATTGTTACAGACGAACAAGGCACCCCATTAATTGGAGTGAACATCCTTGTCAAGGGAGGTTCGTCCGGGACAGCAACCGATGTAGACGGTTCTTATACCGTTGCAGCCGGGGCAGCCGATGTTTTGGTTTATTCTTACACCGGTTATCACTCGCAGGAAATGACGGTTGGAAACCAGAAAGTCATCAATGTATCCATGGCGGAAAACGTGAATGTGCTTGACGAAGTCGTGGTCATCGGTTATGGCAGCCAGCGCAAATCCGACCTTACGGGTGCAGTAAGTGTTGTAGACGTAGACGAAGCCAAAAAAACCGTTACGCATGATGTGGCCAAACTTTTACAGGGGCAAGTTCCCGGTGTCACTGTTCAGTCTTCCGGCGAGCCTGGCGGATTTGTAAACATCAAAATCCGCGGGATCACTTCTTTCAACAACAACAACCCGCTTTTTGTCATTGACGGCATGCTGGTGGATTCCCCTTACGATTTTGCACCAGGTGATGTTGAGTCCATCCAAGTGCTGAAGGATGCTTCTGCTGCTGCTATTTATGGTGTACGTGGCGCCAACGGTGTTGTGATCATCACGACCAAAAGCGGTAAAACCGGCGCTTTGAAAGTGGACTACCGGATGCAAATGGGGGTACAAAACCTCGCCAGGAAACTTCCGCTTGCCAACGCTGCCCAATACCAGCAAATCACAAGTGCGGCTGAAATCAACGCAGGCTTGCCTGTCGTTCCCGGGAACGACCCCAACAGCCCGCTTTTCATCGGCAATGTAGACACCGACTGGCAGGATGCAGCCTTCCGCACCGGTCAAATCCAGAACCACTCCCTTACCTTCAGTGGCGGCGCTCCAACGCTGGGCTACAACCTGAATGTGGATTATTACAACAACACCTCTTACATACAGACTCCCCAGGCCTACGAGCGGTATGCCGCCAGCCTGAACCTGAACGGACAAAAAGGCCGTTTCAGTTATGGTTCTAAAATTGCTTATTCCCGCTCTGACAGGGAAAACTTTAACGAATATTTCGTAGGCACCACCTCTTTCCTTCAGTTGCTACAGGCCATTCCTACTATGCCTGTTTACGATGAAAACCGTTTGGGCGGCTACGGTGGCGCTGACAACCTGACCCAGCGCGCCATCACTCTGAATGTGGTAGGTTTCAACAACCTGATAGACAATACCAACCTCCGGAACCGTCTGATCGGAAACCTTTGGGGCAAGGTTGAAATCTTGAAAGGATTGTCCTATACCCTGCGTGGAAGCGCTGACCGTGCGGATTGGAAAACCCGTTTGTTCATCCCGCCCAGCGACCTGGGTTGGTACTACATCACCACCAATGAAGAATCTTCGCTCGATGCGACCTCTGGCAACCAGTTTCGCACTATTTTAGACAATATCCTTCAATACGACGGCACTTTCGGAAAGCATACCCTTGGCGCCATGGCCGGTTATATCCAGGAACGCAACCAACACACCAACCTGATTGGAAGGGGCGTAGGCTATCAGCCCGGTGAAATAAGCCAGTTGGAATATGCTGAGGCCACCTCTGTGCGGGAATTCAATTACACCATTACAGGCTTGTCCTACATCAGCCGCTTGAACTACGGTTACGACGACAAATACCTGCTTACGTTTAACTTCCGCCAGGACAGGACCTCCCTTTTTGCTCCTGAAAACAATACCGGCAACTATTTCTCCATCGCGGGCGCTTGGAAATTGCACAACGAAAGCTGGTTAAATTTGCCTGAATTCATGAATTCGCTGAAACTCAGAGGGGGGTATGGCAAATTAGGTAACAACACCATCGGGGTCTATGATTACGCCGCTACGGTGAATCCTTTTGCTTTCTATCCTTTTGGTGGCGTTTATGGAACAGGGATTACAGCTATTGACATCAAAGATGCCAATGTGAAGTGGGAGGATACAGAAACTTCTAATGTGGCCGCCGAAATCGGCCTGTTTGAAAACCGCGTGCAACTGACCGCAGAATACTACACCAAAAAATCTACCGACCTGCTGGCTGATGTGCCCCTGCCTTTATCAACGGGCGCTTTTCCTGCCAGCATTACCACTAATGCAGCCTCTGTTCAGAACAAAGGTCTGGAAATCTCCCTGTTATACAATAACAAAATCGGTGACCTGGACATCAACATTGGCGCTAACGTAGGAACCCTGAAAAACGAGGTTTTGTCCATTGGTGCTGACAGCATCCCAATCAGTGGAGTAGGTTCAAGGACAGAAGTTGGCCGTTCGATTGGTGAAATTTATGTCTTTGAAGTTGAAGGTATTTTCCAGAACCAGGCAGAAATTGAAGGGCATGCCCTCCAGCCCAATGCAGCCCCTGGCGACATCAAGTTCAGAGACCTGAACAACGATGGACTCATCACCGATCAGGACAGAAGTTTTCAGGGCATCAGCATTCCCAAATACAGTTTTGGTTTTAACCTTGGCATTGCTTACAAAGGCTTCGATGCATCCTGCTTCTTCCAGGGAGCGGGTGGTCATAAGGTGATCAATAACACTTACGCAGCCCTCATGCTAGGGGATTACGTGAATCACCATACCGACATGCTCAACTACTGGACACCGAGCAATACCAATACTGATGTTCCACGCCCCGTCATTGGCGACCCTAACGGAAACAACCGTTTGTCCAGCCGTTTCGTAGAAAAGGGCGACTTCCTGAAGCTCCAGAACTTCGAGATCGGATACACCATCCCGCTGGAATCCCAATACATCCGCAGTGTAAGGATATCTTTTTCAGGGCAAAATGTATTCATCCTGTCTAAATACAGGGGGTTTGATCCGGACTTTATCAGCGACGGACTTTTCTCAAGGGGATTTGACAGCGGTTCATTCCCCAACCCAAGAGGTTTCTTGTTTGGCCTCCAGGCAGGGTTCTGATTTTATGCCTCGCACTCTTAGGTGTGAATCCATTTTTGTTATGCTGAACGTTGATAGTCAAGTGTTTAGATCAAAAGTCACACACAAAATTAAGCAGCGTGAAGTATAATTCATTCAAAAAAGAAGAATTATGAAAAATATCAGTTTTCTTAAAATAATGGTTCTGACGCTTGTGTTTGCGAGCATTACGAGCTGTGTTGATAAAGATGATTTATTGCAAGCCGACCCGAACGTAGCTACGGAGGTTTCCTTCTGGAAAACAGCCGAAGACGCCGTCAATGGCATCAATGCTGTTTATGGGCAACTTTGTGTGGATGGCACCTACATGCGTTCAACACCGCTGTTGCTGGATTTGAAAAGCGACGATTCCCGCAGTTTCAGCCCTTGGGGCGCCATGGCAAATACGGGGCGTTTCAACTCCAGCATCGCTGATCCGGCCATCTATGGCTGGGCTTATGAAACCTACTACCAGGGTATTTACCGCAGCAACCAGGTGTTGAACAACGTTCCCGAAATAGACATGGATCAGGACGTAAAAAACAGGGTGCTTGGCCAGGCTCATTTCCTGCGTGGATTGTACCTTTTCCATGCGGTCAACATGTTCAAAAGCGTACCCCTTCCACTAAATACAGAAGACTTGTACCACCCGCAAAAAACGCAGGCTGAAGGCTGGGCGCAGGTGATGAAGGATTTTACGGATGCAGCTGTATTGTTGCCGGTCTCTTACAATGGCATTACCGGCGCTGATGCAGCGACTTCGGCTGGTCGGGCTACCAAAGGCGCTGCGCTCGCCTATCTTGGCAAGGCTTTGCTGTTCAACAAGCAATATACAGAAGCAGAAACCGTATTCAAACAGGTCATTGATCTGGGCGTTTACCAGTTGGTACCCAACTTCAGGGACAACTTCACCGTTGCCAATGAACACAACAGTGAATCCATATTTGAAGTACAGTTTGATCGCGAAGCCGGTGGAGTAGACTTATCCTGGTGCTGTGTTCCTGTAGCTGGCTGGGGAAGGACATCTGCCCGCGCCATCACTTATGCTCCCCGTGGATTTGGCTGGACGGATGTACAGCCGACCTGGACCCTTTTTAATCAATTTATGGAAGAGAAGACCGCCGATGGGGAAGTAGACCCCCGCTTAGATGCGACCATCTTCTACAACAAACCCGGCACGATGTTGTATGGCCGGGTATTTTCGGATTTCTATGCAGGCAATCCGGCGGATTTGAACGATCTTTTCTGCCGCAAATACCAGAACGACGAGACCAATCAGGACGAATTTGACTGGCGCTCCGGGATCAACGAACGCATCATGCGTTATGCTGATGTGTTGTTGATGTATGCCGAGTGTCTGAATGAAAATGGCAAAACCGCCCAGGCTTACGGCTTTATCCAAATGGTACGCGACCGCGTGAATCTGCCGGATCTGGCCACAACGAAGCCCAATATGAGTCAGCAGCAAATGCGCGACCAGATTGCGCACGAACGTTACCTGGAGTTCGCGCTGGAAGGACACCGTTTCGACGACATTCGCCGCTGGGGTTGGCTGGAAGATCCTGCCAAATTAGCCTGGTTGAAAACAAGGGATGCAGAGTTTGAGACTTACGTGCCCGGACGGGAATTTTTCCCTATTCCTTTATCAGAAATTGACAACAACCCCGGCACCATGCAGAATCCGGGTTACTAAGGGTTTTGACACTTGTCAAAGTTTGAAAATAGCATGACTCATGCGGATCTTTTGCGCCTGATTCGCATGAATCATGTTTCCCTTAAGACAAAAGGGGCGGCTGTTTTTGAAATCAGAACATCTTTGCACACCAATTTCGACCGATATTTGAAATAAAAAACGACAATCATGGCAACACCTCCTTTCCGCTTAGTTTTCCTGCTGGTATTGGGCTTTTCGGTACCGCTTTTTTCACAAAACAGGGTAGTGATCACAGCAGTTCCCGCCGCTGATGCACCGATTGTGAACCGGCATATTTATGGTCATTTTGCTGAACACTTGGGCAGATGCATCTACGGCGGATTCTACGTCGGTGACGGCAGCCCCATTCCGAACACTAAGGGCGTGAGAAATGATGTGGTAGCCGCACTGCGCGAACTGAAAATCCCCAACTTGCGGTGGCCTGGTGGTTGTTTTGCCGACACCTACCATTGGAAAGACGGCATTGGTCCGAAGAAAGATCGCCCTTCCATGCTCAATATTTGGTGGGGCAACGTGAAAGAAGACAACAGCTTTGGCACGGATGAATTCCTGAATATGTGCGAGTTACTGGGTACGGAGCCTTACCTTTCGGCCAACGTGGGCAGTGGAACCCCGCAGGAAATGGCCGACTGGATAAAATACACCACCCATCCTGCAGGCAGCAGCCCGATGCCGGATCTGAGGGCAAAAAATGGCCGCAAAGAACCCTGGAAAGTAAAATTCTGGGGCGTAGGCAACGAGGCCTGGGGATGTGGCGGCAACATGACACCGGAATATTACGCCAATGTCTACCGCCAGTTCGCAACATTTACGACCAATTGGACCAACTCTGACGGCTTGGTGCGCATCGCTTCCGGCGCAAGCAGCAGCGATTACAATTGGACGGAAGTGCTGATGAAAAACATTCCCAAGGGACTTATAGAAGCCATTGCATTGCACCACTATTCCGTCATTGATTGGGGCAACAAAGGCCCTGCCACCGCATTTTCGGACGACCAGTACTTCACCATCATGCAGCGTGCGCTTGAAATGGAAGAACTCATTCAGCGGCACACGGCTATTATGGACAAATACGATCCGGAGAAAAAAGTGGATCTTTTTGTGGATGAATGGGGCGGCTGGTACGAGGTTGAGCCGGGCACCAACCCCGGGTTTCTTTACCAGCAAAATACCATGCGCGATGCTATGGTCGCAGGCGCCACCCTCAATATTTTCAACAACCACGCCGACCGTGTGAAGATGGCTAACTTAGCACAGGCGGTGAACGTCTTGCAGGCCGTCATTTTGACTAATGAAGAGAAAATGTTGCGTACCCCTACCTTCCACGTCATGAAAATGTACGCGGTTCACCACGATGCACGGCTGGTGCCATTACAGTTCCAATCGCCGGATTACATCAGCAAGAAGGATACGTTGCCGGCTATTTCTGCTTCTGCATCCATAGATGCATCCGGGAATGCCCATTTTTCATTGGTGAATATTGATGCCACCAAATCTCATGAACTGGAGCTGGATATTCAAGCGTTGGGTTTGACCACTTTTTCAGCAGAAATACTGGCTTCTGCAAAATTGCAGGACCACAACACCTTTGAACAACCCGATAAAGTACAACCCAAAGCATTTAAGGATTTCAAGTACAACAAAGGGAAACTGACGCTTCGGGTACCGCCGTTTTCTGTAGTGGTCTTAGAAGGGCGACGTTAGTTTGTTGGAAAAATTCAATTTATTATGAAAAAATTAGCTTCATACACTACTTCGGAAGGTTTGGATCTTGTTGGCTTAGCAAGCATCCAAACCCCTTTTGGAACCGGTATCAACATGGGGCTAAGGTTATTCCTCCTCCTGGCGGTATTATTTCTGGGCAGCGCCTGCAACAAAGGCGATGATCCGACACCCTCTGATCCCGTTGATCCCGTGGATCCTGTCAATAATTTCGACATTAACGACATCACGGATACCTACCACACGCTGGCGCCCTTATCCAATGTCTATAAATGGGGCCCTTACAACGTTCACGATCCCTCCATTTTCAAAGATGGCGACACCTACTACTGTTACAGCACGGATGCAGCTTATGGGGTGGCAGTCAGGCCGGGCATCCAGATTCGCAAGTCGAAGGATTTGATCGAATGGGGTTTTGTAGGCTGGGTGTTCGATCAGTTGCCCCTTAAAGGCAAAGCATTCATCCAGAGCAAAGGCGGCACGCCAAACGAAGGCCTTTGGGCGCCTTACATCCTGAAGGTGGGCAATGAATACCGCCTGTATTATTCTTTAGCTTCCAACCTGGGGCGCCTGAGTGTCATCGGTTTGGCCACAGCCAACACGCCTTTAGGGCCATGGGTGGAAAAAGAAGTGGTGGTCAGTTCTCTGAACATCGCAACGGTTCACACCAACGCCATTGACCCGACCGTTTTGGTGGATGAAGCCGGTCGTCACTGGATGTATTACGGCTCTTCCTGGGATGCGATTTACCTCATGGAATTAAATCCAACGACCGGATTGGCAAAAACGTCCGGAGACAAAGGGGTTAGAATCGCCCACCGGGGTTTCACGGGCAACACCATCAATGGGAATATTGAAGGCTCAGAGATCATCTACAACCCGGATTTTAATCAATATTACCTGTTCATTTCTTACGATTGGCTGGGGACAAAATACAATGTGCGGGTGGGCAGAAGCCCTTCGCCGGAAGGGCCATTTCTGGACTTCAACGGCTTAGACATGAATGAACTTTCGGATAACAAGCCCATGATTTTGGCCCCCTACCAGTTCAATGGACATTCGGGCTGGCAAGGCGTGGCACATCCCACAGTTTTTTCCGATAGCAATGGACAGTTTTACATCGCTCATCAGGGGCGGCCAGGCGTAGACCCCAGCTTTATGGTGCTTCACAATCGCAAAATATACTGGACAACCGATGGCTGGCCTATCACTTCCCCTGAACGGTATGCCGGGGTTGTGCAATCGGCAGTTACTTCTGCGGATATCGCAGGTTCTTACGAGCAAATTATTTTGAATTACCGGGTTGTTCCGGGTTTTGCGGAAACGCAGCTATTGCCTGATTTTCAGACCGCTATCCCACTGACCCTGTCTGCGGATGGGAAACTGAACGGGGATGCTGGCAGCACCTGGAGTTTTGATGCTCCCTGGCTTACCCTCAGTTGGAGTAACGGATACACCGATGTTTTGCATGCGGACTTTGGAAGGGATTGGGAAAATAAAGTGGAAAAAACGCTGTTGCTGTCGGGTTTAAACCAGGAAGGAACTGCGGTATGGGCAAAAAAAATAAATTGAAATTGGCATGACCTCGGAAGGTGTTCAAAGATAAACGACTGATTATGAGTAGAAAAAAAAATAGTATGATTGGGTGGCTCGTTGGCCTGCTTCTATTCAGCAGCCCGGCGATATGGGCGCAAACCATTGATGTCCCCGCGCACGACCCTGTGGCTATCCGCGAAAAGGACACTTATCACCTGTTTTGCACGGGAAGAGGCATTGACCATTTTACTTCGCAAGACATGGTTACCTGGCAAAAAGTCGCCCCTGTTTTTCCGGAAAAGCCAGCCTGGACAGACGGGGTTGTTCCCGACTTTAAAAATCACATCTGGGCTCCGGACATTCTCTACCACAATGGCCTTTTTTTCTTGTTTTATTCGGTTTCGGCTTTCGCCAAAAACACCTCTGCCATCGGGGTGGCCACCAATAAAACCTTAGATGTCAATGCCGGCAACTACGCCTGGACCGACCACGGCATTGTGGTTCAATCGCATCCCAACCGCGATTTGTGGAACGCCATTGACCCCAATATTGCCTTTGATGAAGCAGGTACGCCCTGGATGACCTTCGGCTCATTCTGGGAAGGCATGAAACTCGTTAAATTAGACAAGAGCCTGCTCAAAATCGCAGAACCCCAGGAGTGGCATACCTTAGCCCGACGGGAAAGGGACTTTAATCTGGGGGATTACAACCCCGGCGATGCGGCATTAGAAGCCCCCTTTATTTTCAAAAAACAGGATTGGTATTACCTTTTCCTTTCCTGGGATTATTGCTGCAGGGGCGAAAACAGCACCTACAAAGTAGTGGTAGGCCGCTCTCGGGATCTTACCGGGCCCTATTTTGACAAGGAAGGCAGGAACCTGTTTCACGGTGGCGGTAGCCTGCTGCTTGAAGGCAACAAAAACTGGTTCGGAGCAGGCCACAGCAGTACCTATACTTTTGGCGACAAGGACTACCTGTTTTTTCACGCTTACGACAAAAACGACAACGGAAAGGCCAAACTGGCAATCCGGGAATTGGGCTGGACGAGCAATGATTGGCCATTTATTGTGGAACCTCGCAAATAAGACAGCAGATGACCAACTTGCGCAATACCTTATTTTTTGGGCTGTCCACGTTGCTGTTGGGTTGGCTGCCGTTTTATTTGGGTACGCCTGACCGTCAGACCGATCCTGCAAAACAGGAGCTTGGGAAGTACCCGATTCAGCCTGTGGACATCCGGCAAGTTCATCTAACCGATAATTTCTGGCTTCCCATTGTTACCCGCATCCAGGAAAAAACCATCGCCTACGCCATCCACAAATGCGAAGAGGAAGGGCGTTTTGAGAATTTCCTCGTGGCAGGGGGCAAAAAACCGGGCACTGTGAAAGGGCAGATGCCATTTGACGACACTGACGTTTACAAAATCATAGAAGGCGCCTCCAATACCTTGCTGAGCGCGCCCAATCCTGTTTTGGAACAGTTGCTGGATTCACTCATCGCCATTGTCGCCAATGGGCAGGAAAAGGATGGATACCTGACCACCTGGCGTACCATCAACCCCGCCAAACCGCCTGCCCCCTGGGTGAAAGTGGTCGTAGGCAAGCGCTGGGAATCCCTTGCAATGAGCCATGAGTTGTACAATGCCGGGCATCTCTATGAAGCTGCGGCGGTACATTACCAGGCCACAGGAAAGCGCAATTTTCTGAACATCGCCCTCCGCAACGCAGATTTGATGGTCGCAACATTTGGGGATGGGACAGGCCAAATTAAGGGCGTTCCCGGCCACCAGATCATCGAAAGCGGGTTGATCAAACTCTTTGAGATCACCGGAAAAGCCGAATACCTACAGCTAGCCCGGTACTTTCTGGACAGTCGTGGCAAAGCGGGACACCACGAGCTTTACGGGGCTTATTCCCAGGATCATATTCTGGTGACGGACCAGGACGAAGTGGTCGGCCATGCGGTGCGCGCCATGTACATGTACGCGGCCATGACGGATATTGCCGTGCTCCAGAAAGACGCGGCCTACGATGCTGCGGTGCGCCAACTTTGGCAAAACATGGTGGAAAAGAAAACCTACCTAACCGGCGGTATCGGATCAAGACACGATGGCGAAGCTTTTGGTGAAAATTACGAACTCCCGAACCTCACCGCCTACAACGAAACCTGTGCTGCCATAGGAAGCGTCTACTGGAATAACCGCTTATTTAACAAAACAGGGGAGGTCGCCTATATGGATGTGCTGGAAAGAACCCTGTACAACGGACTTCTTTCAGGGCTTTCTTTGGATGGAACCCACTTTTTTTACCCTAATGCCCTGGAAGCCGATGGGAAATACACCTTCAACCGGGGAGCCTGTACAAGACAAGGTTGGTTTGATTGCTCTTGTTGTCCAACCAATATGATCCGCTTTCTGCCTTCTCTTCCGGGCTTGTTGTATGCCACTTCGGAGGAGGCCATTTACTTCAATATCTATGCTTCCAATAACGCTTCCATCGAATGGAAAGGGAAAAAAATTAAGGTCGAGCAAAAAACGAATTACCCTTGGGACGGGAAGGTGGAAATCAGGCTCGACCCAGAAAAATCCCTGAAAACCACCCTGCGACTGCGGGTGCCCTCCTGGGCACGAAACGAGGTAATGCCAGGAGGACTTTACCAGTACACCGATATTGCCAAAGACCAGGTACAAGTGACCATCAACGGGGAAATCCAAAAAGTTCAACCCCAAAATGGGTACATCAGCCTAAGCCGGAAGTGGCAGAAAGGGGATGTAGTCGTACTCAACTTGCCCATGAGGGTAAGAAAGGTCACTGCCCAAGAGTTCGTGGAGGACACCCGGCAAAAAGCCGCATTGGAATACGGCCCGCTGGTGTATGCCATCGAAGAAGCGGACAACATGGAAGGATTCGATCAAATAACACTCAGGGATGGAGATACCTTTTTGGTGCTCAAAGAAGAACAACTGCTGGGCGGGGTAAACACGCTGAGCAACACCCGCATGAAGGCCATTCCATATTACGCATGGTCGAACAGGGGCGTTGGCAAAATGAAGGTTTGGCTTAACAGAAATTGATGGCACGGTTAGTGAGGGGTTGTGTAAAAGGCAAGAGGCAAAATGCAAGGGGCAATTTTGTTTCGTGAAGTTTGATGTTTTCGTAAGCAATCAGATTGATTTTACGAAATTATTTCATTTTACGAAATTATTGCCTTTTGCCCCTTGCCCTTTGTACCTTAATACCCTCCCCTCACCTGCCCAGCATAAATTGAAATACAAAAAAACAAAATTTATGAAAAAAAATACCTGTCTGCTGGCGCTTGGACTCGGAATTTGGGGCTTTGGCCATGCGCAAGCACAACCTGCGCCGATGGATATGTTGGTGGATGTAAGCAACATCGTGACGCCCATACAACCTACCATGTACGGCATCTTTTTTGAAGACATCAACTTTGCTGCCGATGGGGGCTTATACGCCGAAATGGTAAAAAACCGGGGTTTTGAGTTTGAAAACCCCATGATGGGCTGGGAGCAACAGAACAGCGACCGGCATTCCCTGAACCTCAATTCCGGCCGGGGAACCATCCTGCAATCCGGCGCCTCTGCCGCCAATGAAAATGTATGCAGGGTCGTGGTAAACAAAGCGGATAACTTCGCCTTAGTGAATGAAGGTTTCCGGGGCATGGGGGTCGAAAAAGGAAAAAACTACCGCTTTTCTTTTCAGGCTGCCCGACAAGGCGAAGGAATTAACAGCATCAACATCCAATTGGTGGATGAAAAAGGAAAGGTCGTTGGAACGGGTACCGTTGCCTTAACCGGAACTCAATGGAGCCCTTATGAAGGCATCCTGAAAGCAACGGATACGGCTCCCAAAGCCAAGCTGAAGCTCACTTTTTCCGGCAAGGGCGTCGTGGATATTGACATGGTTTCCCTCTTTCCCGAAGATACTTGGAAAGGGCGAAAAAATGGCCTCCGAAAAGATATTGTTCAGTTGTTGTACGACATGAAGCCCGGCTTCCTGCGCTTTCCCGGTGGATGTATAGTGGAAGGTCGGACCCTGGAGCAACGCTATCAATGGAAAAAAACAGTAGGCCCCATAGAAGACCGGGAATTGCTGATCAACCGCTGGAATACGGAGTTTGGTCACCGCCTCGCGCCAGACTATTTCCAGAGCTTTGGCTTAGGTTTTTTCGAATATTTCCAATTGGCGGAAGACCTGGGCGCAGCCCCAATGCCCATTTTGAGTTGCGGCATGGCTTGTCAGTTCAATACAGCCGAATTAGTGCCTATGGACCAACTCGAACCTTATGTGCAGGATGCATTAGACCTTATTGAGTTTGCGAATGGTGACGTAAACACCCGTTGGGGTAAATTGCGCAGCGATATGGGGCATCCAGAACCTTTTAATCTCAAATACCTCGGAGTGGGCAATGAGCAGTGGGGCGCGGATTATATAGAGCGCTATGTGGTTTTTGAAAAAGCCATCAAATCCCGCTATCCAGAAATTGTCATTATCTCCGGCAGCGGTCCGTTCCCCGATGGCGAGCACTTTGAATTTGGGATGGAAGCGTTGACCACCCTGAAGTCTGAAATTGTGGATGAACACTATTACAGAGCGCCCAACTGGTTCCGTGAAAATGCGACCCGTTATGACAGCTATGACCGCAAAGGCCCCAAAATTTTTGCCGGTGAATACGCCGCCCAGAGCGTGGCGATTGCAAGCCCGGACAACAAAAATAACTGGAATTGTGCCCTTTCAGAAGCGGCCTACATGACCGGATTGGAACGCAATGCGGATATTGTGGTGATGACCTCTTACGCGCCCCTCATGGCGCACGTGGAAGGCTGGCAATGGACGCCGGATATGATTTGGTTCGACAATCTCCGGGCTTATGGAACAACCAATTATTATGTTCAGAAAATGTACGCGACCAATCGGGGTTCAGACTTAATCAGCATTACCCACGAAGGCCGTGCTTTAACCGGCCAGCAACAAGTGTATGCAACGGCTTCCATTGATGCAAAGACCCGTGAAGTGATCCTGAAAATTGTCAACACAGCAGCGACCGCTCAAAACGTCAACATCAGCTTTAAAGGGAAAGCCAAATTCGATGGCGTCCTCAGCGTTCAGACCCTGGCATCCTCCGACCCCGAGGCGGTCAATTCTTTGGATGACCCCGAAAAAATCAGCCCGAAAAGCAGTACGGCCACCCTGACCAAAGGGCGTTTGCAAACCAGCGTCCCTGCTCAGGCATTGGTGGTTTATCGGATCAAAATGAAATAAAAACACGAACCATGAAAAAATATGTAATCGGCTTAGACTACGGTTCGGATTCAGTCAGGGCCGTACTGATAGACGCTGAGTTTGGCAATGAACTGGCCTCGCATGTACACTGGTACAAACGCTGGAAAGCAGGCCAATACTGCAATCCTGCCAAAAATCAGTTCCGGCAACACCCGCTGGATCACATCGAAGGTCTGGAAAATACGATACGAACAGTCCTGAAGATATCCGGCGTAAGTCCTGCATCCGTAAAAGGCATTTGTGTGGATACCACGGGCTCTTCGCCGGTACCGGTCACGGAAGATGGAACGCCGCTGGCGCTAAAGCCGGGTTTTGAAGAAAATCCCAACGCCATGATGGTGCTTTGGAAGGACCACACCGCCATCGCCGAGGCCAACGAAATCAATGAGCTGGCGGCTAATTGGGGGGGCGTGGATTTCACCAAATACGAAGGCGGCATCTATTCTTCGGAATGGTTTTGGGCAAAAATCCTGCACGTCATCCGGGAAGACCGGGCCGTTCGGGAAAATGCGTTTTCCTGGGTTGAACATTGCGACCTGATGACCCACCTCCTCGTTGGGAACAAGGATTTGAAACAACTCAAAAGGAGCCGTTGCGCCGCCGGCCACAAAGCCATGTGGCATCAGGAGTGGGGCGGATTGCCAGATCCCGCTTTTTTGGCCATGCTGGATCCGGATTTGGCGGACTTGCGGGAACGGCTTTACGAAGAGACGTATACCGCCGATGTAGCAGCGGGCAACCTGAGTCAGGAATGGGCGGATCGGCTGGGGCTGACTACGGACACCGTAATAGCAGTAGGTACTTTCGATGCCCACGCTGGTGCAGTAGGCGCAGGGATTCGCGAAAATTGCTTAGTTCGGGTGATGGGCACTTCTACCTGCGATATTCTGGTGGCGAATCCCGATGTGATTGGCCAACAGGCGGTACGCGGAATTTGCGGCCAGGTGGACGGCTCCGTGATCCCGGGCATGATCGGGTTGGAAGCCGGGCAATCGGCTTTTGGCGATGTATTGGCCTGGTTTCAGGAAATTCTCCTGTGGCCGGTGCAGCACCTCGTACTCAATTCGGAAATCTTGTCGGCTGAACAGAAAGATAAATTAGCGCGCCATGTAGAAGAAAACCTCATCAGCACCCTCACCCGGCAGGCAGAAAGCATTCCGTTGTCGGAGAGCATTCCCAATGCCCTGGATTGGATCAACGGACGCCGCACGCCCGATGCGAATCAGGAGCTGAAGAGCGCCATTTCCAACCTCTCGCTGGGCACCAAAGCGCCGCACCTTTTTAAGGCATTGGTACACGCCATTTGTTTTGGTTCTAAAAAAATAGTAGATCGGTTTGAAGAAGAAGGCGTGGTCATCAAAGATGTCATCGGCATTGGCGGCGTGGCCCGAAAATCGCCCTTCATCATGCAAACATTGGCTAATGTGCTCAACCGGCCAATTATTGTAGCGGCATCGGACTATGCTCCTGCCCTGGGCGCCGCCATCTACGCGGCTGTTGCAGCGGGTATCTACCCGGATGTAGGAACTGCAAGCCGAAAATTGGCCAGCGCTTACGAAGCGGAGTACTACCCGCAAGCGGACAAAGTGGAGGATATGGCCATACTGATGACCAGATACGACGAACTCAGCGCTTTTATAGAAACCATCACGGAACGTAAAGCTGAAACAGCATCGCTATGAATCCTTACCAGAACCTTCAGGAAACGTGCTACGAGGCCAATATGCAGTTACAGGCATTGGGGTTGGTCATTTACACTTTTGGCAATGTGAGTGCGGTGGACCGAAATGCTGGCGTATTTGCCATCAAACCCAGCGGAGTGCCTTATGAGGTGCTCAAACCGGAAGACATCGTGATCCTGGATTTTGACAACAACATTATTCAGGGCAGCAAGCGGCCATCTTCTGATACCAAAACCCATGCTTTGCTTTACAAAACCTGGGACGAAATTGGCGGGATTGCCCATACCCATGCGACTTATTCAGTTGCCTGGGCGCAGGCGCAGCGGGACATTCCAATTCTGGGCACTACCCACGCCGACCACCTCACAACCGATATTCCCTGCGCCCGCCCTATGGAAGACCATTTGATTGAGGGCAATTATGAACACAATACCGGTATTCAGATCCTGGATTGTTTTCAGGAACGGGGACTTTCCTACACAGAGGTGGAAATGGTGTTGATCGGGAACCACGGACCTTTCACCTGGGGTAAAGATGCTGCCAAAGCGGTTTACAACAGCAAAGTCCTGGAAGCGGTCGCACAAATGGCGCTCCTTACTTTTCAGATCAACCCGGATGCCCCCCGGCTGAAGGAGGCCCTGATTCGAAAGCATTATGAGCGCAAACATGGCAAAAACGCCTATTATGGCCAATAGCATTGGGGGCAAGTGAGAGGGTGTCACTCTAAGTGTAATGTCGTCAACTTAACGAACGAGAACCACGAAGTGGTTGAAGGTGATTAGCCCCCGATGCAATCGGGGGTAGGTCATAAAGGAATTGTAACGGGCAACCCCGAATGGGGTTGAATGTAATACGTCACGCCCTGATATTCAATATTCAACCCCATTCGGGGTTGCCCGTTACATCACCATTTCCACTTTTCCCCCGATTGCATCGGGGGCTATTCACATTTGACCCTTACGG
>JBJXFD010000206.1:0-8784 GCA_046153985.1 Saprospiraceae bacterium | reverse complement strand
TCAACTCGGAAAATACCATCAACAATTTAGAAAAAAGAGGGAACACCTCTACGACTTCCCATTTTGTGGCAGTGATGGACAATATCCAGAGCGGGCGCATCAAATCGGGCGAAAACATCCTTTTCAGCGTCAATGCATCCGGCGTTACCCTGGGAACTGCGGTCTATAATTTTGACGACCTGCCCGACCGGATCCGGAATTTTCAGGCAACCAACACGCAGGCAAAAAAAATTGCCCCGCAATTGGTTGAACACCCTGGCGGAACGGTCACCCCGACTGTTGCCATCGGCAGTATCGGTATTGTTCCAAGTGATGCAGGTATCAAAAAAAGCACATTCGACATGGCCAATTATGCGGCCAAGCAGTGCTTTGAACAGTCGGCCATCACCGGAGAAGACCTCGACCTGATGATTTACTCAGGCGTATATCGCGATGAATTTTTATGCGAACCCGCGGTTGCGGCCATGCTTGCCGGCGACCAGAACATGCGTCCGGACGTTTACCGCGAAAGCGGCAATTCTTTTGCGTTTGACGTACTGAATGGCTCTTTGGGATTCTTTAATGCGATCCAAACGGGCATCAACATGATCAACAGCGGGAAAGCTACAAATGCCCTGATCTTAACTTCTGAAATTGAAAACAACAGCATCCCATTTCCCGACAGCCTGATGGGGATTGAAGAAACGGGATCGGGCATGTTCCTGAAAAAATCGGAAGACGGTTCGGGCTTCGGCGATATTGTGTTCAAAAAATTCACGAAGTATTCGAACAGCTTGATCGTGGAAAACTATTGGGTAGGCGCCAACCCTTTCCTCGATGTGCAGCGCGATGAAAACATGGATGATTTTTATGTTGAGTGCATCGTGGATGCAGTAGCGGAATTGATGATGAAGGCCCGGCTCGATCTGGATAAGGTCGCTAAAGTTTTTCCGCCGCAAATTTCGTCATCTTTTATCCAAAAACTGTCAAAGGCGTTAAATTTGCCGGCTCAAAAAGTGGCGGATGTCACAGCAGGGAAAAAGGATCTGTTTACGTCCTCCATTCCCTATTCGATGCATCAGGCGATTAGTAGCAATGAGGTTCAGAAAGGTGATATTGGTCTGATTATCAGTGTTGGATCGGGTATCCAGGTCGGTTGCGCTTTCTATTACTTTTAAAAGAAATAAAAAGGACTATGCTTAATTTCCTTGGGCTGCTTGCCCCGATTTTTTTCGTCGTTGTCCTCCTCGAATGGTATCTGGGAAGACGTAAGGGTAAAGAAGTTTTTCAGTTCAGCGATGCCATAGCCAATATGTGCGCGGGTATGGCGGAGCGCATGTTCGATTTCTTTTGGGCAATCATCATGCTTTTTGCCTTCAAATGGATTTACGACAATTTTGCCATTTTTGAAATTCCCCGAACGGTCTGGACCTGGATTCTTTGCCTGCTGGCTTACGATTTCCTGTACTATTGGTACCACCGGCTCGGGCACGAAGCCAATTTCTTATGGGCAATACATATCGTGCACCACCAGAGTGAAGAGTACAATTATACGGTTGCTTCCAGGCAATCCGGGATTCAGGCCATTGCAAAAACCTTCTTTATCGCGCCTTTGCCATTAATCGGCTTTGCGCCCGAATTCGCCTGGACCGTATTTATTGCAGCCGGAGTACACCAGTTCTTTTTACATACCCGGCTGATTGGCCGGCTTGGATTTCTGGAATACATCTTCGTAACGCCATCGCTGCACCGGGTGCACCACGGCCGCAACGAGGAATACTTAGATAAAAACTACGGTGGCGTCTTTATCTTTTGGGACATGCTCTACGGAACATACGAAAGGGAGGAAGCAGAAGTTCGATATGGCATCACTTCCGGATTCAACAGCCGCAACGTTTACTGGTCTTATTTTCATTACTGGGTAGACCTGTTCAAGCAGGCACGCGTGATTCCGAAATGGAAAGATAAAATCGCATTGTTCCTCCAGCGGCCCGGTTGGTTGCCTGAAGACGTGAAGCCAAAAGAAGCGCCCAAGCCCAAGCCATTAGATCGCCCGAAATACGAGCCAAAAGCACCGGCACAACTGACGATTTATATCCTGCTTCAGGTTTTTATCTGCCTGATCTTGCTTGCCGGTATGATGATTCAAAAAGGCGATGTCAAAAACGGCTATGCTTCTCTTGAAGCTTTTTATACGGAATACATGACGCCGTGGGAGGTAGCTGCTTATGCGGCATTAATCACGATGGCTACGCTGACGATCCCTGTGCTGGTGGAAAAGCGAAAGTGGGTTTACTACGCCGAACAGCTTCGGTTGGTCATGATGGCAATTGGCGTTCCGTTCATTTTGCTTGAAATATCGGTTGGAAACCCTTGGGGCAGTCTGATTGCAGGCGGATTTTTCGCTTGCAGCGCCTGGTTGTTCCGGATGAGGGGTTTCTTTTCCAACGACCTCAGTGGATTGAACAAGCCCGATAATGAAAATAAAGATGGCGACGGCGTTCAACAACTTGCGCTGTCCTGAATTGAAAGAAGGCATAACTTCTTTGCAAAAAAAATGTTTTTAGTGCCCTCCCTCAAAGCATCCTTTGAGGAAACAAAAATCTCTGTAACTGCTCATCAAAATTCTGATTCGTCATGAGAGTAACATTTCAAAACGACAGTCCAAGTGAATTCTATCTAACCCTTGCACAAAGGATAGATACGTACTTCAAAAGCCATAAACAAGGAAGAAAAGCCACCTCCCTTTATTGGGTAAAGGTTGCCAGCTTGTTTTTGATGTATTTCTCCTGCTATTTTGCAGTTTTACTCCTTCCGTACAACTTCGGAATCGCACTGGCCTGTTATTTGGTAATGGGCGTTTTAATCGTTTCCATTCTGTTTGCGGTTGGGCATGATTCCGTTCACAATGCGGTATCGCTTAACCCCAGGGTCAATTACCTGATGGGCTATGTCTGGAATTTTTTCGGGGTGAGCAGCTACTTCTGGCGGTTGAAGCACAACATCTCCCACCATGCATTTACGAACATTCCAGGCAGCGACGGCGATTTGGATCAAACAAAATTGTTGCGCCTCAATCCAATGGCGCCGCGCCTGAATGTGCACAAGTACCAGCACCTGTATGCGATGTTCATTTATAGCTTGCTGGGGCCGTACATCATTTTTGTACGCGATTTTAAATTGCTGAAAGAGAAAAAATTTGGAAATACCATTCTGGAAAAACACCCGCTCAAAGAAGTGATCATCATCATCCTGAGCAAGATCTGGTTTTTTTGTTTTATGGTATTGATTCCCAAATTCGTCACAGGAATGCCTTGGTTGGACCTGATTGCAATCACCTTAGCGCTGCTTTTCATCGCCGGCATTTTTACGGCAGTTGTGTCATTTCCGGTACACATCACCTACGAAAGCGACTATGCGCTTCCCAACAATGAAGGCGTTGTAGAGATGGACTTTATGACGCATCAATTGCTGACCACGGTAGATTATTCTGCTGAAAACAAGCTGATTCACTGGTTTTTCGGCGGCATCAATACCCACGTCGTTCACCACATGTTCCCAAGCGTAAACCACATTCATTATTACGAACTCACAAAAATCGTGAAACAAACGGCCGCTGAATACAAGCTTCGGTACGTCAATAAAACCTTAGCCACGGTGATGCGCGACCACCTGTTGTTCTTGCGGGAACTGGGCCACCGGGATAATCCCACCAACCTGAACTTTATTTAATTGTCAGCTACATGAGTCTGAAGTCTTTCATTGCAAAACTGATGGCGCAATATTACGCCGGGAAAGTAGCCAGGTGGCGCAGCAATCCCCTTGAGTATCAGGATCGGATTTTTGAATACAACCTTTCAGTTGGCCGGACGACGCTTTATGGGAAAGATCATGGTTTCGACAAGGTGAAAAACTATGAAGATTTCAAAAAAGCCGTCCCGCTCCAGGAATATGAGGGCTTCAAAGATTATATAGAAAAAATTAAAGCAGGCGAAAAAAATGTGCTTTGGAAAGGCTTGCCGAAGTATTTTGCCAAAACGTCCGGTACAACTTCCGGGGTGAAGTACATTCCGGTGTCCGAAGAAGGCATGCCCACGTTCATTAGTGCAGGTCGCATCGCGTTTGCCATGTACACGCACGAAACCGGGAACGCCAGTTGGGTAGATGGCGGTCTGATTTTTATACAGGGCAGCCCTGAGCTGAATAAAGTTGGCGCTGTGCAGGCCGGGCGGATGTCAGGGATAACGTACCACCACATTCCCAAGTACCTGCGCCGCAACCTGACGCCAACCTATGAAACCAACACCATTGAAGATTGGGAACTGAAAGTTGACCGCATTTGCGACGAAACCCTTAAACACGACATGAGCGTCATTGGCGGCATTCCCCCCTGGGTGCTCATGTATTTTGAACGCCTGATGGAAAAAACCGGCAAAAAAAGCGTGTCTGAAATTTTCCCCAACTTCCAGGTTTACCCTTACGGCGGCGTCAATTTCGCTCCGTACAGGGAGCAATTCCAGAAAGCGATCGGTAAAGAGATTGCTTATGTGGAAATGTACAATGCATCCGAAGGGTTCATTGCTTTTCAGGATAAGCAAAACGTGGAGGGGATGTTGCTAAACTTAGATGGCGGCATCTTCTATGAATTCGTCCCTGCCGATGAAATCCACGATGAAAACCCAACCCGCCTCATTTTGAGAGACGTGGAGCTGGGCGTAAACTACGCCATCATTCTCAACACAAATTCCGGCCTTTGGGGCTATGTCATCGGCGATACGATCAAATTCGTCTCCATAGATCCATACCGGATCATTGTAACTGGCCGAACGAAACACTTCATCTCTGCGTTTGGCGAGCACGTCATCACGGAAGAAGTGGACGATGCCCTGTTGACCGTAGCGCATGAAGCCGGAGTGGGCATTCTTGAGTTCCACGTGGCGCCACAGGTAAATCCGCCGGACGGCTCCCCGCCTTACCACGAGTGGTTTGTGGAGTTTTCTCACGAACCCCAGGACATGAAATCCTTTTCAGAAAAGGTAAATGTCCTGCTCTGTGAAAAAAACATCTATTACCGCGATTTGATCGAAGGCAATATGTTGCAGCCGCTCATCATTCGTTCCATCCCTAAAGACGGTTTCCGGCAATACATGAAAGCCCGCGGAAGATTGGGCGGACAGAATAAAATGCCGCGATTGGCCAATACCCGCGAATACGCGGACGACCTGGTAGAGGTTCTGGAACTCAAGTACTAAAATTAATGAAATATATTGTCGTTACAGGCGCTTCGGGTGGGATCGGATTTGAAACGGTTCGTTACCTGCTCGAAAAAGAGTTTTATGTTTTTGGAAGTGTGAGAACCGCTGCCGACGCTGTTAAATTAGTCGGTTTGTTTCCCCGGAATTTTACGCCGCTGATTTTTGATGTGGCCGATGAAGCTGCCATGTCGGCTGCTGCGGAGCAGGTGAAAGCCATGCTTGGCGAACAGAACCTGGCAGGCTTGGTCAACAATGCAGGTATGGTCGTCACGGGCCCCATTTTGCACATGCCCAAAGAAAAAATGCGCCAGCAGTTTGAAGTCAATACCTTCGGCCCACTCGTCTTGTGTCAGTTGTATTTTCCTTTGTTGAAAAGCCGGAACGGCCACCCACCCGGGCGCATCGTCAATGTCAGTTCGCTTTCCGCGGAAATAGCCCTGCCGTTTATGGGGCCTTATTCAGCCTCCAAGCGGGCGTTGAGCAACCTTGCCCATGCCTTGCGCAGGGAATTTTACCCTTATGGCATTCCTGTGATTGACATCCTGCCGGGGCGCGTCAAAACGGGCATCGTGGATACGCTTGCCGCAAATGCCGCAGCTTTTTCGGGGACCGACTTTGAAGAAGGCATGACCCGCTATTTAGATTCCGCCCAATACCTGCGCGATCGGGGTTTGGCGCCGGAAGCCATTGCGGCAACCATTTACCGCGCACTGAGCGATGCCAACCCCCGGCTGCGTTATGTGAGACCTTACAAATATTTCTCCCGGTGGAAAATCCCGGTGAATTTACCGGCCCGTGTGCTGGATCGGCTCCTGGCGAAACGCTTACGTTTGTTGCCTGGTTTTTTGAAAAACAAAAATACGCTCTGAAAATGCGGCATATTCTGATTACAGGCGTTTCGTCGGGTATTGGTTACGCCTGCCTGAAGTACTTTATTGAACAGGGGTGCCATGTGTTTGGGAGCGTGCGAAAGGCCGAAGACGCTACCCGCCTGAGCGAAACTTTCGGCGTGAATTATACACCGTTGCTGTTTGATGTGACGGACAGCGAAGCCATCCGCTCAGCCGTGGGAACGGTAAAAGCTGAACTCGGAGAAGGGGAAAACCTGTTTGGGTTGGTGGTCAATGCCGGGATTCAGATTCCGGGTCCGATCTTGTACCTGACCCGCGAAGAAATGCGCTACCAGTTTGATGTGAACGTTTTTGGCGCCTTGGAAGTCATCCAGCACTTCGTGCCTTTGCTGCGCGAAACCAACTCAAATAAGCCTGGCCGCATCGTTCATGTCGGGTCTACATCAGCGGCGATTACGCTGCCATTTACCAGTTTTTATTCTGCTGCAAAAAGCGCCATGCACAGCCTTTGCGATACGTTGCGGCGCGAGTTGATGATATACAGCATTGATGTCGTGGATATTTATGTCGGCCCTGTGAACAATGACCTGGTGGCTAAAGTCGCACCGTATAAAGAGCGTTATAAAGATACCGAGTATTATTCGGCCATTTCCATGCGACTGGAAGGCGCGCTGAAGAAAAATATTCCCAATGGATTATTGCCTAAAGCAGTTGCGGCAGCGATATTCGGCTCCCTGATAGCTCCCAATCCCAAGCACCGTTACGCACTTAATAAAGACTGGTTCAATACCTGGTTTTTACCGACTATGCTGCCGCACCGTTTGCTTGATCGCATCGTCGCAAAAAAATGGAAGATGCGACCAACGGATTTCGGAAAAAAATAGGGAAAAATTAGCTGACTAAGTGATCCGTGATGTCAACTTCCGGGTTTTTCGGGTCTGGACCGTACTGGTTAGTCCCTTTTTCGCCATCCGTGCAAGCCAGAATCAGGTTGTAAATAGGGATGAGAATAAACCATCCGCTTTTACCTACGTCGTGCATTCTTCTTACAGCAACGGCGATGCCGGGAATCAGAACGGCCAGGCTGTAAATGTTGGACAGCCAATCTGTATTTAACATTCCGCCTAAGAAAGTGAGACCAAAAGAGATGATCATGTTGAACAGGACAAAATACCAGTACTCGCTTCTCCTTGCTCTGCCGTTGAACTCAGCATAGTTCTGTAGTACTTTCAAATAGTAATTCATGATTTAAAATTTAGGAGTTAAAGAATGAATGATAACTGTTCAGGTTACATCATGGAGCGATGATTTGGAGGGAACCTTGGTGGCGTTTCCTCTTCTATTGCGCATTCAGAGGCTCAAGATTACTTTGTTTTTTACATTTATACCAGAAAAAAATGAAAATATACCAACATTGGTGAATATGAGGCTTATAATTTGTCTTTTTTCTGCTCCGCTCGCGCGTAGGCGGCAACTGAGCGAAGTCGAAGTTCCGCCTCGCGTGTACTATTCCACCGGGCTTCGCCCGATTATGGGGTCTGCCGGCTAAAGCCAGCGACCACAAGCGCTCTATCCATTGGTACTTTTCGCTCCCGCCACCCCATGAAACCGCAGCAAATGGTCCGGCGCAGCTTCATTATACAAGCACAAAATCAACACATTCTTTTTGCGGCCATCGGTTGGAAACAGAATTTTCACCGGGTTGTGAACATAGCCATTGTCTTCAAACATAAGGATTTGTTTATTGCGCGTAGGCAAGCGAAACAGCACCAACTCCTGAACATTGGCAGGCAGGGGAATTTCGGTATAGCCCTCTTCTTTCAGAAATTGCCGCACCATTTCGTAGCTGTGGGCCAAAGAAGCCCCCCCGAAGGTCGTACGGTACTCGTAGCCGTCGCTTTCGCCGCCTAAATATTCCAAGCCGGCGGGTGGGAATTCGTAGCGAAGGGGCATGGTGGTTGCTGGTTATTTGTTATTGGTTACTTGTTATTGGTTATTGGGCTGTGCTCGCATTTTCAAATCCTCAAATCAAATCCTCGCAATCCGCGTCAAATTCCCCTTCACAGGTTGTCCGATCTGCACTTCAATGACCGCATCCAAAGGCAAAAAAAGGTCAACCCTTGAACCGAAGGTAATGAAGCCCATTTCGCTGCCCTGGACAACTTCGTCTCCAATTTTGAGGTAATTTTTGATGCGCTTGGCCATGGCGCCGGCAATTTGCCGCAGCAATACCGCCGCCTGCCCATGCTGGATGACGACCGTCGTGCGTTCGTTTTCCGTTGAGGATTTTGGATGCCAGGCCACTAAGTATTTGCCCGGATGGTATTTCAGGTAAGCAATTTTTCCTCCAATAGGGTTTCGGTTGACGTGTACATTGAGCGGCGACATAAAAATGGAAACCTGGAGGCGTCGGTCTTTGAAATACTCCGGTTCTTCTGTTTCTTCAATCACCACCACTTTCCCGTCCGCAGGCGCGTAAACAATGCTGTCGTCGGCAGTGGGAATGGTTCGGAGGGGGTTGCGAAAAAACTGCAGCACCAGCAAAAAAAGTCCGCCCGACAAGCCCGCAGCATACCATAAACTCCCCGGTAAAATCCGGTGGAGCAAATACGTTATTGCGACAAGCACAATAGCCGTTATTGAAATGATCCTGAATCCTTCTTTATGAATGATGCTCATTTTACCTTATTTTATCCAAA
>JBJXFD010000159.1:0-6698 GCA_046153985.1 Saprospiraceae bacterium | reverse complement strand
CGGATCCGGTAAACCGGAGCTTCAAGCACGTGAACCAGGAGGTGTATGTGATGATGCAGGGCCCCAGCGAATTTAAAGTTGGCGGGCGCCTGTTGCATTGGGATCGCTGGAACGACATCAAAAACATCAAAGTACCGGCCCTTATGGTGGGCGCCAAATACGATACCATGAACCCCGCCGAAATGGAGGAAATGAGTAAAATGGCGCCAAAAGGCCGCTATCTCTATTGCCCGAACGGCAGCCACTTAGCCATGTGGGACGACCAGGAGGTGTTTATGGGAGGCGTGATTGAGTTTTTGAAAGACGTGGATGCCGGGGCGTTTAAATAGTGTCTGTCTTTATAGTCCGATAGCTGCGTTATGCGAAGGGCCAAAATTGGTCATTTACGCGAGTAAACTCCCACTTTTGGCCCTTCGCATGCCTTGCTCTCGAACTCTAAAGACCAGACACCGACTAAGTGGACGGACACTAAATAAGGGGCAAATCTGCAAGTAGGCAAGAGGCAAGTAGGCAATTATGGAACTGGTTTTGCCCTCCCGCCGGTGCGGGACAAGTTTTGCCAATTTGCCTTTTGCCCCTTGCCTTTTTATTTCAACTCACATCCTTCATAGACAAAGCAATGCGTTTTCTTGGAACGTCAATTTCCATGACCTTTACAGTAACTTCCTGTTGAAGTGCAACCACTTCTGCGGGGTCTTTAATGAAGCGGTTGGCCATTTGAGAAACATGTACCAAGCCGGTTTCTTTGACGCCGATGTCTACAAAAGCGCCGAATTTGGTAACATTTGTAACAATGCCGGGGACGACCATTCCGATGTAGAGGTCTTCGATGGTTTTTACATTTTCGGCAAAGGAGAAAGACCGGGCTTCACCACGCGGATCGAGGCCCGGTTTTTCCATTTCGCGCAAAATATCGTTGAGCGTAGGCAAGCCGACCGTTGCGGAAACATAGCGGGGCAGCTCAATTTGCCGGCGCAGATCTGCATCACGGATGAGGTCTGCCACTGAACACTTAAGGTCTTTGGCCATTTGTGCCACGATGGCATAACTTTCCGGGTGTACAGCGGTATTGTCCAGCGGGTTTTTGGCTTCTCGGATGCGCAAAAATCCGGCGCACTGCTCAAAAGCTTTGTCGCCAAGTCGCGACACTTTTTTCAACTCCAACCGCGACGTGAATGCGCCGTTTTCCTTGCGGTATTGCACGATGTTTTGCGCAAGCGAAGGCCCCAGCCCGGAGACATAAGTGAGTAAGTGCTTGCTGGCCGTATTCAGGTTGATTCCCACCGCGTTCACGCAGCTTTCCACCACCTGATCGAGCATTTCTTTGAGCAAAGGCTGGTTCACATCGTGCTGATATTGGCCAACGCCAATAGATTTCGGGTCAATTTTCACCAATTCAGCCAAAGGATCTGAGAGGCGCCTGCCGATGGAAATGGCGCCCCGCACCGTGAGGTCTTCGTCGGGAAATTCCTCCCGTGCAACATCCGAAGCAGAATAAATGGAAGCCCCCGCTTCATTCACCATGAACACTTCAACCGGGCGGCTGAAGCCAATGCCCTGGCAAAGCGACAAGGTCTCGCGACCGGCTGTGCCATTGCCCACAGCAATCGCCTCAATTTGAAAGCGATCGGCTAAGTGTTGCAGGTTTTTGATCGCAGTTGCAGCGTCCGATTGCGGTGGATGCGGATAAATGGTGGTATTGTACAGGAAATTGCCGGAAGCGTCCAGACAAACCACTTTGCAGCCCGTCCGGAAACCAGGATCTATGCCCATCACCCGGCGCTCCCCAAGCGGTGGCGCGAGCAGTAATTGCCGAAGGTTTTGGGCAAAGACCTGGATGGCTTCTTTGTCCGCATTTTCTTTCGACTTGTGTCGGAACTCTGTTTCAATCGAAGGCGCCAGCAAGCGTTCGAAGCTGTCGCGAATAGCAATTTTGACTTCCGAAGCCGCACGGCCATTGTTTTTTAGGTGCAATTGTTCGAGCCGTCCAATGGCGACTTCTTCGTCAGCCGGCGTGATCACCACGCGCAAAAAACCTTCTTCTTCCCCCCGCCGGATGGCCAATAAGCGGTGGGAAGGGCATTTTTTCAGGACTTCTTCATAATCGAAATAATCGCGGTATTTGGCGGCTTCTTCTTCTTTGCCCCTTGCGACTTTAGACCGCACAACTGCATCTTTTTCAAATGCATAGCGGATCCGACCCCGACTTTTTTCGTCCTCATTGATCCATTCCGCCATGATGTCGCGGGCGCCCTGCAAGGCTTCTTCAAC
The DNA here is from genome assembly GCA_046153985.1 of Saprospiraceae bacterium. Taxonomy (GTDB): domain Bacteria; phylum Bacteroidota; class Bacteroidia; order Chitinophagales; family Saprospiraceae; genus JABWAJ01. Next base: position 4,427 of record JBJXFD010000159.1, on the reverse strand, counting down.
ATTGGGCACCTGCTCGTTGAGGTAGGTTTTTGCAAGTGCTTCCACATCGTTGCGCTGTTGCGCAAAAACGGCCTGCGCCAGCGGCTCCAGCCCTTTTTCCCGGGCCATGCTGGCTTTGGTTTTGCGTTTGGGTTTATAGGGGAGGTAAATGTCTTCCAACTCCACCGGATCGTAGGTGCCTTCGATTCGGCGGCGCAGTTCATCCGTCAATTTTCCCTGCTCTTCAATGGACTTGAGTACCGTTTCGCGCCGCTTTTCCAACTCCTCCAACTTCTTCATTTCGCGGTGGATCGCAGCGATTTCTACTTCATCTAACGACCCCGTAGCTTCTTTTCTGTAGCGGGCAATGAACGGAATGGTGGCGCCGTCCTGAAACAGGGCCATGGTATTTTCAATGCCTTTGGTTTTGAGGTTCAGGGTGTTGGCAATGAGTTGAACGTGTTGGGAGGTCATGTGATGTTTTTTTTTTACCACATAGGACACATAGTTGTTTTCACATAGAGCACATAGGAAGGCTGTCTATGTGGTCTAATAAAAGCGGAACTACTATGTGGACTATGTGAAAACAACTATGTGAACTATGTGGTAAAAATTTTTCTTCCAAAAAAAGAAGTGCAAAAATAGGGAAATTAAGGCTGAAAAAGGAATAGTGGATTTTGACAATTGATGGACGTATCTTTGCAAAAAAGATTTGTCATGGGAATGCTTACCGATTTTGATAAAGTATTGGAGCAAAATCGCTGTTCGCCTTACGTCGTTCGTTTCGATGCTGATTTCGATTTAAGCGATCTCGCTGACAAAATCGAGCAGGATGAAAAATTTGATCTGAATGCCGTTATAGATGCGCATAAAATCCCTAATCCTCATGCAACGGCTTGAATTGCTGGATCAGGCATCACAATGATTGAACTTAGCTAACCTTTATGATTATTCCCGACTCTCAACAGACGCGTGCCTGGGACGCCTACACCATCGCGCACGAACCCATCGCTTCCATTGATCTGATGGAACGGGCGGCGCTTGCATTTTCCAATTGGTTTCAGAACCATTTTTCGGATATAGACCGCCCGGTTCACATTTTTTGCGGCCCCGGCAACAACGGCGGCGACGGATTGGCCGTAGCCCGGATTTTGCACGGACGTTTTTTTTCGGTGACGGTGTATTTGTGCTATACGGATGGGAATACTTCGGCAGATTTTCGCGCCAATTTGGAGCGATTGCCAAGGTTGCAGGAGCTTCAGATTATTGAATTGCAAAGCCGCGATCCATTGCCGGCCATTCCACAAAACGCCGTAGTCATAGACGCCCTGTTCGGCTCCGGCCTGAACCGCGCCCCGGAAGGCGATTTTGAACGCCTGATCCTGCATCTGAACGCCAGTGCAAAAACCCTCGTTTCTGTTGACATTCCTTCGGGCATGTTCGCCGACCGGCATACAGCGGGTACCAGCATCCACGCACACCATACCCTGAGTTTTGAAACGCCCAAGCTGGCTTTTCTTTTTCCGGAAAATGCTGAACGGGTAGGGGAGTGGTCGGTGCAACCCATTGGCCTTCACCCCGATTTTAAAGAAAACTTATCCGTTTCCAACCATTTTATCAACTTAGAACTGATCCGGAGCTTTATCCGAAAGCGAAAAAAATACGACCACAAAGGCACTTATGGCCATGCGCTCCTGATCGCTGGCAGTTTTGGCAAAGCCGGGGCCGCCATCCTCTCTGCCCGGGCATGCCTGCGCAGCGGGGTTGGGTTGCTCACGGTTCATGTGCCGCGTTGTGCTTATGAAGTGTTGCAGGCTACTGTTCCGGAAGCAATGGTTAGCCCGGATTGGAACCAATACTTTTTTTCCAAACCGCCCGAATCGCTGGAAGCTTTTCAGGCCATTGGCATCGGCTGCGGCCTCGACCGGCAGGGCGAAACCGCCACGGCACTGCTTCAATTGCTGGAAGCGACGAACCAACCAATGGTTTTAGACGCTGATGCCCTGAATATCCTTTCGGAACACCCCGACTGGTATGCTAAAATCCCTGCAAACAGCATTCTGACGCCCCATCCGAAAGAATTTGAACGCCTGTTCGGGAAATCAGAAAACGATTTTGAACGCAATGCGCTCCAACGAAGGAAAGCACTGGAATTGAAGGTGTATATTTTGTTGAAAGGCGCCCATTCCTGTATCGCTACGCCAGAGGGTGTTTGCTATTTTAACAGCACGGGTAATCCTGGGATGGCGACGGGGGGGAGTGGGGATGTACTGACGGGGATCCTAACCGGGTTGTTGGCGCAGGGGTATACGCCATTAGAAACGGCTTTGCTGGGCGTTTATTTGCATGGACTGGCGGGGGATTTGGCGGCAGAGGCCGGCAGTCCCGAGGCGCTGGTTGCGGGGGATTTGGTGGGAAAGATGGGTGAGGGGTTTCAACGCATTTCATTTTAAGAGACCAGCCCGATATTATCCGCCTATTTTGAACATTTTTGCTGAGAAAAGCCTTAGTGTCAATATTGATTGCATCAGGATTCTGACCCGTTATTTCCACAACCATGAAAAAAATCATCATCCTCACCGGCGCGGGCATCAGCGCCGAAAGCGGCATCAAAACCTTTCGGGACGCAGGCGGACTCTGGGAAGGCCACAACGTCATGGACGTAGCCAGTCCGGAAGGCTGGGAGCGCAACCAGGAGTTGGTGTTGGATTTCTACAACCAGCGGCGCAGACAATTGAAGGAAGTATCACCGAATGCGGCGCACCATGCTCTGGTGGAATTAGAGCAGGCATACGAGGTACACATTATTACTCAAAATGTAGATGATCTGCACGAGCGCGCAGGCAGCAAAAACATCCTGCACCTGCATGGCAAATTGGTAGAAGCGCGCAGCACCCGCAACCCGAAATTGGTGTACCACCGGCCGGACGACATCAACCTTGGAGATCTTTGCGAATTAGGCAGCCAGTTGCGGCCGCACATCGTCTGGTTCGGCGAAGAAGTGCCGTTGTTGTATCCGGCTGCGGCACTGACGGAGCAGGCCGACATCATCCTGATTATCGGGACTTCCATGCAGGTCTATCCCGCAGCCGGATTGGTTGGATTTGCGCCGCGCGATGCGCAAATCTATTATATTGATCCTAAACCAGCCACCAACTACGAACTGGAACGTGCCGGGAACCTGAAGGTCATTTCGGAGCCGGCCACTACAGGCGTTCGCAAGGTGGTTGATCAATTGCTAACAGGTTAGTCCCGGAAACGCTTGAACAGCGTGATCCCAGAAAACTGATACCAGTCCTTTCTGCCCGGGTTGCCCGAATAGCTCACGCCGTCCAAATAATCCGTGAAAGGATAGCGCATGCCGAATTCTACGCCGGCCACCCAATATTCGGAAAGGTCAAATTTGACGCCAAAACCAATCGGGGTGCTGATGCGCGTATTAAAATATCGGGCATTTTGATCGCGTTCGATCATCTCGGCAAGTTTGGCATCGTCGAAGTCAGCCCTCGAAAAGTCCGTTTTCGGGTTAGTGAACGCAAATCCCAAACCCGCAAAAAGATAAGGTGAAATGAGCTTTTTGAAGCCACTCCCGCGGGAAAGATAACGCCACTGCCCCAGGGGCTCCCATTCGCCAACTACCGAAATTTCAAAAATGGAGGAACTGAATTGTGCGCCACGCCTTCTCCGGAATTCATCGTCATAATTGAAGTCGTCGCCCGAGATTTTTCCGAACATCAGGTTCGTACGAACCGCCAGCGAATAGGTGAAAACATACCGCCCCATGACGCCGCCGCCGAGGTTCCCTTCTTTGAAGAGCGGTACGGTTTCGTTGACTAAGTCGCCCTGATAGTTGGCAAGGCCAAGCATGGCGCCAAGTTCCCAGCGGGGCTGAGCGCTGAGCAAAAGCGGGAATAACAAAATCAATGCTGTAGTGGTGTAAAACAACTTCCTCATACTGAATAGGTTTTAATTGAGTTGATGATAAATATGGTGTAAAGGGGGGGTGATTGCTGTTCTCCTTTCCCCGGGCATGCGATCGGGCTATAAAGCTCACTATTTAGAGTCTGCCCATTTAGTGGGTGTCTGTTCTTTAGAGTTCGAGAGCAAGGCACACGAAGCCCCCAAAAGCGAGAGTCCCGCTCAGGCGGGGTGACCGCTTTTGGGGGCGAGCGTAACGCAGCTATCGGACTATAAAGACAGACACTATTTAAGGATAAATTCCACCCTGCGATTTCGACTGCGCCCGGCTTCCGTATTGTTGGTACGGATCGGTTTATTTTCCCCGTAGCCTCTGTATGTCATCCTTTTTGCATCTATTCCCTTGTTTTTCAAATACATATAACAAGTTTTCGCTCTTTTGGTTGACAGCGAAAGATTTGCTTTTGCTGCACCCCGGCTATCGGTATGCCCTTCAATTCGCAAGGTATAGTGGCTGTAAGTTTTGAGGA
>JBJXFD010000149.1:0-2834 GCA_046153985.1 Saprospiraceae bacterium | reverse complement strand
TGTGTCGCAAATTCCCACACACCACCGTTTCAACCAGTTCACCTTAGTTGAATACGTTTTAGATGTGCTCCGTAATGGTGCTATGCCCTTTGGCAAACAGGCTTGCCAAAATGAGGTACTCCTCTGTTCTAAGCGAAAAACTATATTTCATAGATTTACCTTGCGCAATAAACCTATTTTGCGACGGTTCGGAAATTGTCCTGTATAGTAAACAGTTTTAGGCGTATCTGGAAAAGATTCATTCTGTGCACGTTGGGTTAAGTTACGTTTATCCATATCGTGCATCAATACCTTTCCTCCCAATATTTCTACTCCTTCTTTGGTAAAATCAGTGAGCAGCACCCATTCATCAGGGTACATCTCTTTGATTTGCTGCAAACTGAGTTGTTCCGTCATGATAATGTTGATCGGTAAGTTGTATACAAATTTACCCCCTTTGGGCCAATTTCACAAGTATTTTGAGGGATGCATCGCTGAACCGAGTTCAACGGTACAGCCCTATCACTCAAATATCCACCCTCCTCCCCTCCTCCACCGACCGATAAATTGCCTCCACCACCCGAATATCCTTCAGTCCTTCTTCACCCGGAACTAAGTTGGGCGTATTTTGCAGAATCGCAAGCGCGTCGTCGTCCATTTGGCGGGCTTGTTCGTTCGGTATGGACTTGTTCAACAGTTTTCCGTCGCTCGTTTCGCCCTGAATGCCGCTGTATGCCTGAAAAGGTTCCAGGCCGTACCAACCGTTGGCGCATTGGACGTGCAGGCGGTTCATGCCTTTGCCAAAGCTGGTTTCGCAGGCCGCGACCGTGCCGTCGTCAAAAAACAAGTCGAAATTCATGGTTTCATCCACTTCGGTATAGACCAGAAAGATCAGGCAATTATAGCATTATTTTTCAGCAGTTCCAAAACTTCTTTTGCCTGTTCCAAATGCCGTTGCTCGTGGGTGACAATAATATCGAATGCCGTTTCAAGTTTGTAGACAATGTATTTATTGGCTGGAGAAGAAATGATTGTTTGCTTTTTTATTAACGCTTCTGAAGCGGAAATCTGATCTTTTAATTCGTCTTGGTGTTTTTTAAATCTTTCTAAAACATCACCGGAAATATGGCTTGTTGCAGGCTCCCAAATGGGAAAGGTTTTCATCTTTTTCCTTCGGTCAGGTTTTACGGCATTCAATACGGTTTTTCCAAAGAAGGAAACCATAAACCCGATTTTTGCCAGAAATGGAAGTTGATAGGCGCCTGTTTTAATTACCTGCAATACAGGAAAATAAGTTTGATTGACAACCACCAGATGGTCAATATTTTGAGCAATACTCCAGGTATCCCGATCCGGTTTCCAGTTTAACGCCGTTGTATCGAGTTTGCCAAATTCGGCTTCAAAAGCATCGGTGATGCGATCAATTTCGGTAAGCCAATCCATATTACAATTTTTGAGTGCCTAATTCTGATGAATTTTTAACGCAAATATCATGCTCCCAGCCTTTGTTTTATAGTAAAAAAGCGACAAATATCACAGGCTGAAGTAATCAGGAACCGGAAGTTGGTCGCTTAAAAGCAGTTTTCTGCTGATCAATTCGCCAGGTGTAAAACTCCTTAAATCTTTAAATTCTTTAATTAAATGAGACTGGTCGGTAAAATCAAAATCGGCAACAATTTGCAATAAATTTTTACCGGATGAAATATCAGCTTCTAATCTTTTCATCCTTACGATGCGAATAAACTCCTTCGGCGTAAGTCCCACTTCGGCTTTAAACTTCCGTTGCAAGGTCCTAAGCTCAATCCCGGTATTTTTTAATATGTCGCCAATTTTATTTGCTGAAGTATTCCTGATCAATTCAATGAAGGTCAGGGTTGAATGAGAAACGGGCTGCAAAGGATACGCTTGCAGTGTGGCCGAAACGTGTTGGACAACGGCTGGACTAATTGTCGTTACCTCCTTTAGCCATTCGGCCAAAGATGCCGTCAACGGATGTTCTTTTACATCAATCACGGCATTCAGTAGTTCATTTGCACGGATGTTAAACAACTGTTTTAAGCCATAAGGCTGAAGCACTACGCCAAACAAGTGATAACCGGGGTGAAATTCGATGCTTTGCAGGGTATTGTATTGTCCTTTTATGAAACCATCTTTGACCCTTGTATTTTTAATCTGACTCCTGGCGCCTATATAAAAAACGATTTCGGGACACCCCATTGGCGGTACAAAATGGGTCAGCATTTTGTCGTGGTCATCTGCTTTAATTTCCCAATATTCTTTGATGACTGTGTGAAGATTGCTGTGTCTGAATATTTTAGCTTTCATAAAATGCTATGGATTATAAACAGGTTAGAAATGGTTCAATCATCCAAACTATTGAATCATTCGTCCAGAATCGTTGGTTTTACGGGCTAAATCGTATTTCTTTACCATATAGTTTATTTTACCACATAGGGCACAATAGGTGTTTTCACATAGAACACATAGTGCCTACGTCTTGCTATGTGTTCTATGTGAAAACACCTATTGTGAACTATGTGGTAAAAAATAAAAAAAACTATCCCGCTGTACGCGGGACAAGTTGTGGTAAAAAAAATAACACCCGACGTAATTATGAAAAAATCCGCCTTCTTTCCGGCGCTTGCCCTCTCTTTAGTTTGTTGCATTGGCATGCAAGGCCAAACCCAACCTGCCTCGCTCCACCATTATACAACCATTGACAGCCTGCTGAAAGATAAACAGTTTTTTGCAGCGAGGGATTTGCTCCATGCCAACAAAAAAAACCTGAGCGCCTTCCACCAATTAAAACTCGGTGCAGAAATAGACAACGTTTTTAATCAATTAGCCGCATCCAA
>JBJXFD010000144.1:0-7546 GCA_046153985.1 Saprospiraceae bacterium | reverse complement strand
CATGCGCGCCACTTCAAAACCCAGCTTTTTGATGGCAATCCACAAAATACTGTCTTTCCGCATTTTGATGGTGGCGTTGGCTGAAATCGTTTGATAACCATCGTTGTACGAAATTTTGGCTTTGGCGTCAAGCCACTCGGCGTACACCTGGTTCCGGACCAGCTTATCCATCATGGCCTCCGGTGTATTTTCTTTCAGGCTGTCACCAATCACTGCCTTTTTTGGGGTACAAGCGCCCAAAAGCAACAACAAAACCAAGGTACCCGCAAATAAAAATTGCTTATTGTTCATAAAGTCGGCGGTCTGTGATTTTTTTATCCAAAGTTTTCGAGCGGCTGCCCTTTTCTTTTGCTTTCGTCCAGTATTGGAGGGCAGTTTCTGTATCTTTCAGCAGGTACAGCACATCTCCATAGTGTTCGAGGATGAGAGAATAGCGGTCGCCGCCATTCTCCAAAGCCTTGCCAATCCACGTTTTGGCGCCCTGAAGGTCTTTCGTGCGGTAAAGTACCCAACCGTAGGCATCCTGTATTTTAGCCTGTTCCGGCGCGAGCTCATTGGCCATGGTTGCCATTTGTTTGGCGCGCTCTAAGCTTTCTCCGCGCACAGCCAGGCAATATGCATAAGCGCTCAAGGCTTCCGCTGATTTTGCATGCAGGGCCAGCGCCGCCTCGAATGCTTCGTTGGAGGCAGTTGCTTTGCCGGCTTCGGCCAGGGTTTTGCCCATTTGCACGCGGATGTCTAACTGCAGCCGGCCGTCTTTGCCCGACATGAGCAAGGCTTGTTCGAGCGAACTGAGCGATTGCGGGAACCGCCCTTGCTCAAATTCGGCAACCCCGTGCATATAATAGATAAAGGCTTTATTTGGGAAGAGATCCATTGCCTGTTCTGCTGTGCTGTGAACAGCCTTGAAATCGGCCATTTCAGACTGGATGCGCAGCACCTGCTCCCAAACCAAATAAACCGTTTCGTCCAATTCCAGCGTCTTTTTGTACTTGGCCAACGCTGCTTCCGGCTGACCGGAATAGTACAGCAAATCAGCGTGAGCGGCATAGGCTTTTGCATCGCCAGGATGCGTTGTCTCTAAAATTTGAGCAAGTTCGATGGCAGCGACTGCGATGTTTTTGTCGCCTGTGTCAGCGACTTTATTGAGGTAGGGCAGCAACTTGGCTATTTTGTAATCAATGGAGACGTCCGCTTGCCCAAACACCGTTTTTAGCGAAGCTAAGAACTGGGCATCGTTGCCGGTTTGGCCTGATCCGGCCAGCGCAATGCTGGCTTTCGGGTCGTTGATGTTGATTTTGAGGATAGTGCGGTAAACCCCTTCCGCGAGTTTGGCCTCGCCAATTTGTTCGTAATACGCAGCCAGCAGGTAATAATTTTCGATGTCCTTGGGGAAAGCCTGCACCAAGCGTTCCAGTTCAACAGCCGCTTTTTTGCTGTCGCCAATGCCCACATAAAGCGAGTGTTTGCGGCGGGCAATTTCTTCCGTCAGGCCAGAGCGCTTTTCCAAATCGTCGTATACTTTGATCGCTTTGGGAATTTCGTTGGCTTTGAGCAGGAAATAAGCCCATTTGTAATAGTATTCTTCGTCGTTGGGCGACTTGCTAACCAAGTATTCATAAACGCCGGCAGCTTCCTTGTTCCGACCAACCTGCTGGTAGATATCGGCCAAAAACCGGCGGTACCAATGGTTTTCCGGATCGATTTCCACGGCCTTTTTGGCAAATCGGATGGCCTCATCGTCAGATCCCTTCACATCGTGCAGGCGCGCCAGTTCGTAATAGGCAGCGTCGTTGGCGGCATCGTCTTTCACAACCTGCTCATAAAGCTTGATGGATTTATCGTAATTCCCCAGAATCCGCTCTAAATTAGCTTCGATCAGCAGCTTTTCAAGGTTGACGGTTTTTTCGTCTACCTGCCCGCTTTGCGCCTGAATTTTTTGTAAACCGCTCCCGGCAAGGAGCGCCGTTCCGGTTAAAAAGAGTAGTTTTACCCAAATGTTCATAGTAATATCCGGCATTGTGATTATTCAAATTTTTGTCGGGGAGGCTTAGAGCTTGTTCGGGAATTCCTCAATTGGCTGTGGGTGGCAAATTTTATTTTATACTGCGTTGGATTTTTTCAAGATAGCTGCCGGCTATCTCTGCAAAATCCGCCTTGTCTAAAACAAAATTTCCTCACCCTCGCTCAATCAGGAAATCCCGAACAAGCTCTTATTTTTGTTTGTGTTGAAAATCAGTTGCTTTGATCATTTGCGTTCATCCTTATCAAGTACAATCGTAACCGGCAATTGGTTTTGCCCAAACCCCGAAATACTAACGGCAAACGATTTTATCAAATTGCCTGCGCAAAGATAGACAATTCAGTTGGCAGTTGTTCAGGGGCCAGTTGGCAGGGTGTTGCGTATACCATTGATACAGCTTATTTTGATCCGAACCGAAACCACTCCTGCCAACTAAAAACCTGCCAACTGCCAACTGAACGAAGAGCTGCCAACTCACTAACTGCAAACTAATACCAATGTCCACTTTACTCAAAGATGTTTACAGCGACGCTTTCTTCGAACACTTCACCACGATTCTGGCAAAAGCTGTGCCGAAGTTCAACAAACCATCCTTTTTGAATGCAGTTCAGGACGAGCAATGGGCGGCGCGCGAGTTGAAACAACGCATGAAGCACATCGCTTCTGTCTTGCAGCGCATCCTTCCCGGGACTTACGAAGCCCAACTCAATGTCATTGACCGGATCATTGCCCACCTGAAGGAAAATCGCCGCAACGACCACGGGTTTGAATACATGTTTTTTGCGGAATTTGTGGAGTTGTTCGGCCCGCCGCACGTTGAGGCTTCCCTTCGCGCGATGGAATCCATTACGCAGTTTGCCAGTTGCGAATTTGCCGTAAGGCCCTTCATCAAAGCGCATCCGGAGCAATTGATGCGGCAGATGCTGGCCTGGTCGGAACACCCGCAACACACCGTTCGCCGTTTTTCCAGCGAAGGTTGTCGGCCACGTTTGCCCTGGGGCATGGCGCTGCACGCGTTACAAAAAGACCCTTCACCCATTTTGCCGATTCTCGAAAATCTGAAAAACGACCCGTCTGAATTTGTACGCCGAAGCGTCGCCAACAACCTAAACGACATCGCCAAAGACCACCCGGCATTGGTTTTGCGCCTTGCCAAAAGCTGGCTGGGCCATAGTACGGAGACCGACTGGGTGGTGAAACACGGCTGCCGTACGCTGCTCAAACGCGGCAATACAGAAGCGCTGGCCTTGTTTGGCTGGGCAGAAACAGCAGCGGTTCAAATCAAAAACCTGGAACTAAAAAACCATACCTTCCCAATCGGAGCGCATTTGGAGTTTGCGTTCGAGCTGCAGCACGACGGCGACGGCCCCTGCGACCTGCGCTTAGAATACGCCATTGACTACCTGAAATCGAACGGAAAGCACAACCGCAAGGTGTTCAAAATTACGGAAAACAGGTACCACCCCGGCGAAGTGTACCGCATCAGTCGCCGGCAGTCATTTCAGGACATGACCACGCGGAAGCACTACCCCGGCCTGCACCGGCTGGCGATTGTGGTGAATGGGAAGGATCATGAAGGGGTCGAATTTGAAATATGTAGGGGTTGAAAATACACCATTGAATGAAAATTTTCAACCCGTACGCCGTTATAAAAATCAAACACATGCCCAATTTAAACATTCCATTTCAAACCATAGACTGGTCTTCCATTCCCAAAACCGAACACCCTGGCGAAACCGGCATGGCCTGGTGGCAAACGCTGCAATTTCCGGGTTTGCGGCTGCGCATTGTCGAATATTCGCCGGGCTATTTGGCCGACCATTGGTGCCGGAAAGGCCATATCGTACACGTGCTGGCAGGCGAATTTGTCAGCGAGCTGGAGGCCGGGGAAGTTTTTCACATGGCGGAAGGCATGACGTATGTTGTTTCTGATGAACTAAGTTCGCATCGTTCGGTTACAGAAGGTGGGGTAAAACTGTTGATTGTGGATGGCGATTTTTTGAAATTAACCTTGTAGTTATGGACGATCAAATCCTGCTCTTCCTTTGCGGCCTGCAAAGCTTCGCCTTAGCCGTTTTTCATCTATTTTTCTGGAAAATCCTTCGTTGGAAAACCGAATTGGCAAAGCTCGGCGTCGTCAACCGCGGCGTGATGCAAATCATGAATGTGCAGTTGATTGCGCTGTTTATTGCCGTTGGCGTGGCTTGTTTTTATTTCGGAGGAAGCTTGAATGATGGTGCAGTCGGCAGGTTTTTCTTAGGCGCCATCGCAGTATTTTGGGGGTTGCGGCTCGTGCAACAATTCATTTTTTTGAAGCAAAATCATTGGGTGATGCATTTGCTGAGCGGTATGTTTGCGCTGGGGGCCATGTTGTTTGGCTGGGCGGGGTTCGCCTGATTTTAGGTTACCTAAGTGATAGGGTGACTGCCGTCAACTTAGCGCCGTAAAAGACCCTGCAAGGGTCAAATGTGAATAGCCCCCGATGCAATCGGGGGCTATTCATCTTCAACCACTTTACCGGCGAGCGTTGGCTGTGCATAAAGCATCATTGTTTTGTCACTCCCGTCAGGGAGTCTGCAAAAGTTCGTACAGCCTTTCTTCTGTTGCAGACTCCCTGACGGGAGTGACAACGGATGGTGTGTTATGATGCACAGCCAACGCTCGGCGGTATCGTGGTTATCGTTCGCTAAGTTGACGACATTAGACCTTGAGTCATCCAGTCACTCATTCCGGGGCGCATCCAGCAGGGCTTGTTCCTTTTTTGTCAATTTGGCCTTCACCAAATCGTAAGCTTTTCGCAAATACTGCGCCCATTCTTTGTCCGTCAGATGATCAAAATCCGTCACCTGCACCCATTTGAATTTTGCGCCGCCATAAGGCGCAGCAATGACGCCGGGCCGTTCGCAGAGTTCTTCAAACTCCTCGTCTGCGGCTTTAAAATTGGCCCGATCCAGGTTTTTTAAATTGGAAGAACAAAAAACTTTGCCCAACACCATAAAGCAGAGCTGGTCGCCGTATTTGATGCCCTCGCTTGTTCCGGGAAGAGAAAGGCAGAGGTCGCGTAGTTTTTCGGTATCCATATAAAATATATGCTGTTAAACAGTCTGTTACATCGGTTTTGTGTTAATTTTACTACTTAACACGTCAAATCAACCTGAATTATGAACCGTAAATTTGCGTATTTAAACCTGCTTTTCATTGCCTTAGCGGCAAATTTCAGTTGCCAAAGCCCGGCAACCGAAGTTGACTTTGAAAAAGAAAAAGCCGCCATAAAAGCCGTCATTGCCAAAGAAACGGAATCTTATTATCAACAAGATTTTGAAGCCTGGAAAAGCACTTACCTCGATTCGCCACAATTCAGAATGAATGGCTATTGGGAAGGATTTCCCGAAAAAATAACCTTTCACAACGGGTTTGAATCCCTGAAAGCCATGAAAAAAGCCCAATTTGAAGCAGACGAAACCCTCTGGAAAGGCTCTACGGAAGAACGAAGCAACGAAAATTTCAGGATAACCCATGAAATGGCCTGGTACACATTCGATCAGTATTCTTATGAAAAAGACACGCGGAAGTTCTTAGGCAAATCCTTAGAAACCAGAATTTTGGAGAAGCACGACGGGCAGTGGAAGATTGCGTATTTGGGGTATCATTATTTTCCGATGGAAGAGGAGAAAGGGAAGCGTGAAGGGGAGGAAGCGGGGCAATGAGCATGATCGCCTTCCTTTGCGAACTTGCGGTTAAATTTATCCGCTAAGGCGACCGGAGTCACACTTAGCGAACTTAGCGTGTCCTCCGCGCCCTTTGCGGGAGATGGTTCCCGGCCCCTTAATTCAACTCTGCATTACCAAACTGTACACTGGCCGAAGCACACCACAAAATCGCAAATTTAAAATCCGTACCCACCGCAGGATCAATTTTATAAAAATGCTCGCCGGGTTTTGTTACTAAAGACACTCGCAAAAACGAGCCGGCACTGTTCAGCGCAAGGTTCTGGTTTTTTGAAAGATAAACCGTTACTGCGCCTGTCGAAAGCGAAGCCCTGAAATCGGGAGCAAACCGAAGCCACTGGTTATTGGCATCATCAGTACCCAACTGAGCGGTTCCTTCGGCTGTATATCCATTTTGTTCTTGAAAAAGGCCGGCTCTATTCACCTGAAATACCCCGGAGGGCAAAGTTGGATTAGACATGTCAATCGGGTCATCAACAAGGACTTCTTCTTTTTCACATGCAGCGAAAGTCAAAGCAAGCAGGAATGGAAAAACAAATTTTAAGATGGACATGGTGATGAAATTTTGGTGTGAAAATTTTTAAACTTATCGTTCATATACGATCCCTACGGAAAAATAGGGCGCGATATAAATGTTGCGAAATGGTGCAATCCAGTTTCCTCCAGTTAATCCGGTCAGAGCTACGCCCCAGTTTTTATTCATTTTATAGAATGCTTCTACGCTGGCGAGGGTATAAGTCGTGCCATCGCCACGCACGAATCCGAGTTCAGGATGCTGGCTTTCGCCATCGCTGAATTGTGCGCGTAGCTTGGCATTCACCCATAAGGGTTTCCAGGGGTTGTAGCCTACCTCTCCGCCAAACTGATAGAGGTTTCGGAATTTTTTGCCATCGTATTTTGTACGGAAATCATAAGCCGCAAAAGCAGATGCATAAAATTTGCCGAATGATTTAGAAGCAGCCAGAGTCGTCCACACATTGAATTCGCCATCGCCGGTAGGCAGGTTGATGCGATCGTCAGGGAAAGCTTTATTGGATGCGAAGGCATTGGCTCTTCCGGTGGGGATTTCAGGCGCCACGCTGATTGAAACAGGAAAGCTATTGCCGGTTAATCGGTATTTTGCCTCCAATCGAAGATCGCCAATACCCGCAACGGTTTGGGTTGTTTCAAAACGATTAAGCCGCAAAAGTGGCGCCTGTAGGATAAAAGTGAGGCGTTCGCGGAAGCCGTATTCAGCGTACAAATTAAAAGAAGTTTGTTGAAACACACTCGTATTCAGCGCATTGCCGACAGGAGTGTAATAGCGGTCAGCGCTTAAGTGAGCAGCGTCAAATTTTACAAAAAATCCTTTCAATTCGCGGGTCCAGCCACTTTGCGTCATTCCAAATGCAGGCCAGAGGGCAAGCAAAAACGGGATTAATACATGTTTCATCTTCTGAAGAAATTATGGATTTGCAAATTGAAATAGCTGTATGGTACGAATGGGTTGCTTTTGTATAGAGCGGTAAACCTCTGAAAAGCCCGATGGAGAAAAGTACGCATCGGGCTTAATCAGAAGATAATTCACGATTATTCAAACCACTTAAATATTTCTATTGGAGCCGTGCATAGCCAACAGGCACATTAGCAGATCCGCACCACAAGATGACATGTGTGAATTTGGTGGCAGCAGCCGGGGATAAGCGAAAGTAATTTTCACCAGCTTTAGAGACCGGGCCTACGAGCCGCAAGTCGGGGTTGCCATTGGCCGGGTCTGGGGTGAATGTCATTGAAGTACTCAGGTATACGGAGACAG
>JBJXFD010000122.1:0-5442 GCA_046153985.1 Saprospiraceae bacterium | reverse complement strand
ATCAGGGGCAAATCGAATGACCGGGCCAGTGCCGTTTCTATTTGCAACCAGGGGCTTGTCAAGGCTCTGTCCCTGATTTCAGTGGACTGCTCGCTGCCTCTTTTTGCAATCCCCTGGCTAACGTAATACCGCTCCAATGCAAGTACTAAGCAGCCGGAAGATCTTTTCAATTCCTGAATGATTGGAATCATGGGATCGTTGTCGTCCCAGCCTTTTAAGGTCTCCAATTTGATGCCGTGGCCGCTGAAATATTCGGTCAGGTGTTTGATGTAGGCGTGTTGCACATCGTTGTGGGGGCTTCCGACGCTAAAAAACACGGTGATTGCGTCGTCTTCATTGCCTGCTACGGTCGGGCTGGCGGATGCGCCAAAAGTTAATTCCTTGTATTTTAGATAGGCTTTTTTGGCGGTCAGAAAATCAAAAATATGGGAACTAAGCCTGTTTATGGCGAGGGTTGTTGCTTCGTCGCTTGTCGTTCCGAGGCGGCTTTTTTCAACAATAGCATGATAATTGGCTGACAAAAGCGCAATTTCATTGGAGTCTGCGTCGTCTTTAAAAAAGCCATTCAGCAAATCCAGGGCCTCCCCTGTTTTTCCAATTTTAATGCGCTCCCGCACATTTTTTTCCAAATCCGAAAAGTCCATTTGTGTTAATTTGTGCTACAAATATAGCATTGATTTTTTATGAGAATGTTTTTACTAAAATCATGATTTTTTTGTATATTGGGCAGGCGGATGTCGCTGTATAGTGTCTGTTCTTTGATTCAAAAACACCAACTTTATGAATTATAGCTTCTCTCTTTTCCTTATTTGCCTCGCCGGGACTGCTGCTGCCCAAACTCAGGTCACCCCCGCCCAATTACTGGGCCGCTGGGAAGTGATCCGGTATTCAGAACAAGGCGTGCAGGTGGACAAAAAACAGGCGGCATTGCCACAGGCACAGGCCGTGTATGCACACGTGGGCAGCCTGCGTGCTGCAATCTGGTACGGCTACGACGAAACAACCGGGGAACGCCCCCCGCGTCGCTTTGAACGGTGGGAAGAACGCGACAGCATTGCCGAGGTGAAGCGGGTGGCAAAAGCAATTGCCATGCCTTATTTTGCGGTGTTTTTTGCCGACAGCACCCTTGCGCTTTACAACAAAGAGGACTTTAACCACGCGATTTTTTTTCCGGAATCGCGCCGTTATGTCTTTTCGCCGTCAACGATGAGCATAGACATTCTACAGCCCGGCGGCTATGGCAAAATAGAAGCGCAGGTTTTGTTGCTCACGGATCGGCGGTTGTTGCTGTTTTTGCCGGATGAGGCGGAAATTGTGGAGCTCGTGAAAACGGAGTTTGTTTTGCCTTGATTTTCAATCACATAAACATTAGGTTAGCTGTATTTCCTTTGCCGTAGTTTGGACTCTTCCACTACTGTCAGGGTATGTGTTGTTTGAAAACCATCTATTTGCAATAACTGATGAATAATTTCGGCAGGATACTCTGGATATAATGGCTCTATCCGCAAATAAATAACACCTTTTTCAGGGCGATGGCCATGCTTAAATATGAGTTCTCCATAGTCACGGTCAAAAGTAATGATTGTCCGATTTTGTGAAATGGCTATTTGCATTACAATAATATCCGAAATAGAGGGATCTGACTCTCCTATCGAATAAACATCGTATCCGAGGTTGCGAAGCAATGCAACGCTGGCGACTGGAAAGTTTTCATTGGCAAGTAACTTCATTACGCAGCAACTTCAGCGTCTAAAGGAAAAAGCAGTCCGTCCTGCATACATTCGTATACGTAAGCGAATACGGCCTGTAAGTTTTCCTTGTTCAAACGAGGATAATTATCAAGTATTTGTTGTTCAGTCCAGCCAGCAGCATAGAGTTTTAAAATAAACTCGACAGAAAGCCGGGTTCCTTTTACTGCTGGCTTACCCACGAGGACTTCTTTATCGGAAACAATATAATCCCTCCAGTTCATCATAACATTAGTTTTTACAAATTTACAAAAAAAAATGAAATGTTCAACTGCTGAACAGGAAGTGGTATGTCGCCCATTCAAACCAACCCCTTTCTCCAAAACCGCAGCCCCTTCGGGCTTTCCGAATCCTCATCCAAATCTTTCCAGGAGATGGTGCAAATCATTTCCGTGCGCTCAAACCCGCGTTTTTTCCAGAAAGCATCGAGCGGAATAAAATCGGCGGGGCGGCGCGGATGATCTTCGGGGCGGATCACCCCACAAAAGCAAACCCATTTAAACCGGCCCAGGCTCCTTGCATGCGCTTCGCGGTGTTCAAAAAATGCCACGCCCAGCCCGCTGCCGCGGTACGATTTTCGCAAAACCGACTCGCCGTAGTAGAAGACCTGCTCTATATCGTAGCCATTTTCAAGAAAAGGCGCCTGAATATTCGGGGTTTCGTACACCATTGGCAATCCGGTGGAGGCGCCCACCACCTGATCGCCATCAAAAGCCAGCACGAGTACCGCATCGGGCGCCGATAAAAAAGCTTGCAGGTATTCCTGCTCGGATGCCATATCGCCGTCGTAGAGATAAGGGAATTCGCGGAAGACCTCAATGCGCAGCGCAGCCAGGTCATCGAGATAAGCCAGCGCGGCCTTGCCGGTAAAAGATTTTACCTCAAGCATAGCTATTGCACGTCTTTTGGCGCCTTCTCCATGTTCTTAGCAGAAGCTTTTTTAACCTCCTCCAGCACCATCACCGTTTGGGCGTGGATGGGCTCCATTTCGGAAGTCAGGCGGTCGTGTTCGGCTTTCAGCGAGCCGAATTCCTGCTCGAACGCCTCCGGAGCAAGGTCACCGGCGCCGTGTTTTGCCAGCAGGCTGTCGCTTTTGACTAAAATTTCGGTGCTGTTTTTGAGCAGCATGTTTTGCTTGGGCAGGATTACGCTCTTCATCATCGAGGTAAACCATTGCGTCAGCGAATCGGAGAGCAGGGTGTCCATGACCATGATTTTTTGCAATTCATCAATGGTATTGTTCTGATCCTTTTCAAATTTGCGCGCATCGTTGAACATGGCAAGGCGCTTGTGCAGGGCTTCCATCTGGGTTTCGCTTTCAGCCGGATTGCTGTTGCAGGCGCCGAAGCCGACCAGGAAGATAACTGCCGTTAAAACCGAAAAAAGAATGCTTATTTTTTTCATGGTTGTATGATTTTAAGCGGCGAAGTTAATGCCTTCTACGTTGCTTTTCCAACATCTCGTAAAATTGCCCTTTGCCCCTTGCACTTTGCCTCTTGCACCTTACACCTTGCCTATTTAGTGTCCGTCCATTTAGTCGAGTGTCTGCTCTTTAGAGTTCGAGAGCAAGGCATGTTTTGCCCCAAAAGTGTGAGTTTACTCGCGTAAATGACCAATTTTGGGGCAAAACATAACGCAGCTATCGGACTATAAAGACAGACACTATTTAAGGTTTAACACGTTCCAACACCGTCGGCAGCAGGAGGTCCACCCAGCGGGCATACATCTTACCGGAAGGGTGCAGTTGATCGGAAGCCAGCAGGGAAGGGTCGTTTAGCGCCTCTCTGGAGATTGGAGTGATATCAAAATAGGATACGCCCCGACTTTCCGTGATGGCCCGGTTTGCGGCATTAAACGCGTCAATTTCCAGGCTGATTTGCGCCGGATTCGGGCGGTTTTGCCCAAATGGCGTGACTCCGTAATCGGGAATGGACAAAACGAAAACGCGCTCGGGGCGGTTGCCTGCAAACTGGATGGCCATTTCCAGCAAGTCTGCAAACTCCGGCTCGTAGGCGTTCAGCGAAAAACCCCGGAATTGGTTATTGACCCCGATGAGCAGGGTGACCAAATCAAAAGTATCCGCGGCCAACTGGGTATTTCCGATGGCGGACTTCAGGTCTCCGGTGGTCCAGCCCGTTTTGGCGATGATCTGCATGGTATCCACCGAAAGGTCGGCTTCTATTAGTTTTTGCCGGAGTTGCACCGGGAAACGGGCAGCAACCGGCACACCCTGCCCGATGGTGTAGGAGTCGCCTAAGGCCAAGCAGGCAAGCGGCGGCTTTTCATCGGTCACCGGCACTTCAATCACCGGCTCCAACGCGGGCTGATGTTGGCAGCCATTTGCGCCAAGCAAAGTTAATAAACCAAACAAAATCAATAATTTATTCATGAACGCGTTTTTTTGAATCGGTGGATAAAGTATGCCGTATATGCTCAATGATCGCTTTGCCATGGTGGCGGGTATTTTCAATAAACAAACGGTTGGTTTGAAGCCCCGCGCACAAAACCCCGGCGAGGTAGACCCCCGGCAGGTTAGTTTCTAAGGTGTTGCTGTCGTGAACCGGCGTACGCGCTTCATCCGCGCCAAGCTGAATGCCCAGTTTTTCCAAAAAAGTAAAATCGGGCTGATAGCCGGTCATGGCCAGCACAAAGTCGTTTTCCAGGATCACCTTGCCTTCCGGCGTTTGCAACGCCACCCGGTCGGGCAGGATTTCGAGCACGCTGGTGTTGAACCAGGCTTTGATGCTGCCCTCTTTGATCCGGTTTTCAATATTGGGCCGGATCCAGTACTTCACCCCGCTGTAAATTTCGCTTTCGCGGATGACCATCGTCACTTCAGCGCCTTTGTTCCAGGTTTCCAGCGCTGCATCACAGGCAGAATTGGCCGCCCCGATCACCAGCACTTTTTGCCCGGCGTACAGGTGTGCGTCATCGTAATAGTGCTTCACTTTTGGCAATTCCTCCCCCGGAACGCCCAACAAACGCGGCGTATCGTAAAAACCGGTCGCCACAATGACCGTACGGGCATGCCACGTATGTTTTACGGAAAAAACACGCCATCCGGTTTTTTCGTCCGCTTCCATTCCGGTGACGGCTTCGTAAAGGCGCACGTCCAGTTTCCAGGCTTCCCAAACCCGGCGGTAGTATTCCAGGGCTTCCCGGCGCGTCGGTTTTTCAGTATGGGAAATAAACGGCGTCTCTCCAATTTCCAAGAGCCTGGACGTGGAAAAAAAAGTCATGTTATCCGGAAAATGGTAGATGGAATTGGCCAAAACGCCTTTTTCAAGCACCACATAGGACAAGCCTGCTTTTTGCGCTTCGATGGCGCAAACCAAACCCACCGGGCCTGCGCCGATGATCACGATGTCGAGCGTTTTTTCCATCTTCATATTTTTTGATATTAATGAGAAAGGGGGATTTCCCACCTCCCTGTGTGCAAAGGAGCAACTTTTGCCGTGCCAATACGTTCTTTATTATCGTATTTTTGTGGTCCCCGGATCCATTTTACCTACAACAAACAATCAGAAAAGTTTATGCGGCGCATCGTATTTTTGGCGGTATTGATATGGACAAGCCTGACTCCGGCCCTGGTCGGCGCACAGGATGCTCAGTTGGCGCAGCAGTATTTCCGCGACGGCGAGTATGAAAAAGCGGCACTGTTGTACCAAAAGCTGTTCGAACAAAACGAGCAGAA
>JBJXFD010000113.1:0-9984 GCA_046153985.1 Saprospiraceae bacterium | reverse complement strand
ACCCCGAATGGGGTTGAATATTAGGGCGTGACGTATTAACATTCAACCCCATTCGGGGTTGGGCGTTGCAATTCGTTTACGCGACCAACCCCCGATTGCATCGGGGGCTATTCACCTTCAACCACTTCGTGGTTATCGTTCACTAAGTTGACGACATTAGATCAAAAATCACAACGAGCGCGGGAGGGTGACGGTTCGGGAAGTTGGTCGCCAGCGGAGATTCTTAAAATTGACCACTGGAAAAAAATAAAGTAACGAACGCATGCTTCAACTCTTTTTCAAAACTTCCGCCATCACTCCTCAAGAATGGGAGAACGCATACCCCTGCATTCATTCCATCGTCACTCATTTCCCCCTGAAACTCATCCGAGTTGAAGCGTATTATGGGCATCAGGCCAACCTGGATAAAGACCATTTTGAACTACGTGAAAACATCGGAACTCCTGACGAAAGCATCGCTTTTTATGGCGATTGGACGACTTACACAACAGGAAGCATCTTCACGAACGCCCCTTCTTAGAATTAGCGCTACACCTCAACCCTGCAATTGCCAATGTAGAAGCAGGCATACAAAATATGCTCCAGCAACTGGATGAGTTGACCGAATCACCCGAACACCGTGAGCACATTCAAGCCATCAGAACCAACCCACGGCAGGAAAACATAAACTATATCCGGCGTCGTATTAAACGCGAGGTCAAGTGCAGGACGCATCCGCTTTTCGAGCAATGGCTAGCCGAAGAAACTGATGAAATTGTGCTGTTTTACCTCACTTTGTTGATGTCTTTAAAATTTTATGATCGCGAGAAAGCTTATGTTCGCTATCGAATTCTCTGGGATCGGGCGTATTGGGAAAAATGGAGGCATAAACCGATGGGAGAATAAGGCTTGCTTTTATCGCAAGGCTTGAGTATTTTGCAACCCTAACATCAACCGTCTAAAAGAGAAGGAGGGGATGCAATGCCCATAGCATCTGCTGGAGCGACGGCTTTCCGGCTTACTGTTCAACTCCGTGCATCCGCCACCAGTCTAACACCAGTGGTAAAGTAAGCCGATGTGCGGCGGCGGTGGATGTACTGCTATAAGTTAGCTACAATTCCAAACATGGCAACGAAACACTTAATATTAGGATTCATATTCGGAATATCAATATCAACTATTTCATGGATCGTTGGAATGATCCTGAATAGTATTCTTATGAAAACTAAATACTATAAAAAGCTGTCGAACCTAAATTTTATTACAAAAAAAAGATTGAATGAACGTATCGGACTCAAATACTTCAAATGGATTGTAAAAAATACTTTTTTCAAATTTTTCAATCAGAACATTAAGGTAGCAAACAAAAAAGCTGATTTGACCAAAATGCGAAACGAAATGACGCTTGCGGAGATAAGTCATTTAATCGGATTTATTTTTGCAGCCATTTTTGCCATTCATAAAACTTTTAGCGTGAGCTTCATATTCGGGCTCCCAATAATGATTGCGAATATTTTGATGAATTTATATCCTTCATTATTACAGCAAGAAAATAAAAGGAGAATTGATAAACTAACTAAAAGACAAAAACTTAGCTAACATGGCAAAAGCTCCATGCGTAAGCTTGCTCGAAGTATCGTAACCCGCGCCTGTTAACCCAATCCCTTCACTTATTAAAAGGATTAGGGCATTCATGGATTTAGCCCTTTATTTGTAAGTCTGAAATTGACATTTTCATCGTTTCTCTCTGTGAAATCATCTTCGCCATGCGATATTCCCTTTTGGGCTTTTTGCTTATTTTGACTTTGGGCCTACGAGCACAAAAATGTGCGTGCGCTTTCTTTTCGCAAAACGAAAAAGCCATTTATTTGGCCAATCAAAGCACGGATACGACCGCAATACAGGGGTGGTTCAACCAGCTCCAACGTTCCTCCGAAGCCTACTGTCAGCTGCTGGGGGTTGGTCATGAGATCAAGTATTTGACCGCCAAACGGAATTTCTCCGCCATTCCCGGCTGCTTTGCCCGGCTTGAAGCGCTCAGCAAATCCGTCCCCTGCAAGGAACTGGCCGCCGTTGACATTGCGCGATACAAGGCGGACTACTACCAAAAAATGGACAGTGTGGCGTTGGCTACCCAATACGCCTTTGAGGCGCTGGCATTGGCCGAAAAGCTGGGGGACGATGAAAAAATGCTGTCGGCCATTACTATTTTATCAACGGTGTATTACAGGCAAAACCAGGAAGCGAAAGCCAAACCCTATATTTTGAAGGCGCTGAAACGGATAGCAAAACAGCCCGAAAGCTACAAAACCGCAGCCTATTACACCTGGCTGAGCCGCATCTATGAGTCTGACTTCGCACTGCTAAGCGATCCCAAGCTGCTCGACAGCGCCGCCTTATTTGTCAACCAAGCACTGCTTTTGGCTCGCAAATACCAGCTTGACAAGCAAAAGCAATACGCTTTTCAGATCAAGGAAGCCATTGCTTACCACCGTGGGGACTTCCGGCAGAGCTTGTCTTTCCACGATTCGACGTACTTTTACATCCAGAAAACGGGTGATTGGGACAAAATCCATGTGTATTTTCAAACCAAGGCGCTCACTTTGCTGGAAATGCAAGACTGCAAAGCCGCTGCCGCGCTTCAGGATTCTGCCATCCATTATGCCCGGCAATACGCCCAACCTGCCTTTATCGCCAATATACTCAAGCAGGCGGTGGAGGTGTTCGAAATGTGCGACCAAAAAGACAAGGCGTTGGCGTCGCTCAAGGCATCCAGCGCTATGTCTGATAGCTTGTTCAATGTGGCGCGCAGCAAGGCCATCAACGAATGGGAACAAAAGTACCAACGTGTAAACTATGAAAACATCATTCTCAACCTCAGCAATCAGCGCAAGTTTTTATGGATTGGGGTATTGGGCCTGGCGTTGTTGGCGCTGGGGATGTATTTTCAATACCGGCAGCGGGCTTTCAAGCAAAAGCAAGTGATCCTGGAAACCGAACAGCGGCTGAACAGGGCCAGGATGAACCCCCATTTTTTCTTTAATGCGCTCAGCTCGCTTCAAAGTTTTGCCGTTAATGAACCTGATTTCATAGCTTTGGCCGAAAACCTGTCCAAATTTTCGCATATCATGCGCCAAACCCTGGAGAATACTTACCGCGAGTACGTGACCATAAAACAGGAGGAAGACTTTTTGCGGGAATACCTGGAGCTTCAGCAAATGCGTTTCCCGGATAAATTTGATTTTTCCATACATTGCAGCCAAAACATTGACGACGAGGATTTGCTGATTCCTTCTATGATTGTGCAACCATTTGTCGAAAACTCGGTGGAACATGGCTTTGCCAATTTGCCCTACAAAGGCTTATTGAACATTCGGTTCGATCAGGACGACGACGGCATTCGCGTGAACGTTTATGACAATGGCCGGGGATTGGACTACAACGCCCCGTTGGCAAAGCCCTACGTGAGCAGGGCTTCCCAAATCATCAAAGACAGGATATACCTGCTCAACCTAAAACTCAAGACCAATGCAACGTTCAGCATTACGAACAATGCAGACCAGGGCGTGACCGTCACCATTAAATTACCCATCATCCATGAATCCTAAAATCCTCATCGTTGACGATGAATCGCCCATCCGAACATCGCTGGCTAAGCTCATACACCATTATTTGGGCAATCATTTCACCATACAAGAAGCATCGGGTGTTGAGGAGGGATTGCAAAAAATAAACGCAAACCCTCCCGAAATCCTGTTCCTGGATATAGAAATGGAAGATGGGACGGGGTTTGACCTGCTGAAAAAAATAGACAATCCCAACTTCCAGTTGATATTCACAACAGCGCACAACCAGTATGCCATCCAGGCTTTTGAGTTCAGCGCCATCAATTATCTGCTCAAGCCTATCAGCCCTTTAGCGCTCGAAGCGACGTTGCAAAAAGCCCTGAAAAACATCCAGCAGAACAACTTACAAGCGCAATTGGACATCCTGATGTCAAAGATTTCCAACCAGGTTGATCACAACCAGAAAATCGCGCTCAAAGACATTAACAGCACCTACTTTGTAAAAATTCAGGACGTCATTTTTTGTCAAGCCGACGGGCCTTACACCAAATTCGCCATCAAAGGAATGCCCGACATCCTCATCTCCAAACACCTCAAGGCATACGAGGAAATGTTTGCGCCTTTCAAATTCATCCGGTGCCATCATTCCTACTTAGTCAATTCCAGCCTGATCAGCCGGTTCGACAAAAACGAAGGCGGCTGTCTCATCATGGACGGCGGCGAGCGGATACCCGTATCCCAGCGCAAGCGCGATGCCGTATTGGCCTTCCTGGAGACAAAAGTGTAAAGCGCTTGAACCAGTCATTTTTGGGGCCTCCCTTCGGGCGCTACGTTCCAGGGCTGGCTGCTCGCAGTAGCCACCCTTGCACATCGCCAGGCCAGTAATACTACATGCAAGTAAAACGGGTTGCCACTGCTGACAACCCGCTCCGAATTTGGGATTTTAGAGGGTGAATATAACCTGGAACAGGCTTCATTCCAGTTGTCTAAGGAATCAGAAAAAAACAAATTCAACACGCATCAAAGATAACTGGGCAGGTAAGCAGTTCCTTAATTCTTAACAATCAGCTTACTCGTTATTGAAACGCCATATCCATCCGTTACTTTCACAAAATAGATGCCGTCAGGCACCACATCCAAAACCACATCCACCAGCATTGGCTGATCAGATAAATCCTGGTGAACGAGTAGCGAGCCGCCCGAATAAAAAATGCTGTAAGCCGCGATACCAAAATTTGCCTGAATGGTAAAATTTCCCGTCGTTGGATTGGGCGACAGCACCACCTCCAAACCAGCATGGTCGGCATCGCTGGCCAGTTCCATGCGGGCCGTTTGTTCGGCTACGATTGTATTGCTTTCTGGCCCCCCCGGGGCGGTCAAAGCCGCAGCGGGTGCTGTGATGTTGAGCCAGTAGTCTTCCACTTCTCCCTGCGCGCCTGCGGGCACACAAGCACTCATACTCATACCCGGCGCGCGCTTTAGGAGTACCAAACGCAACCTTGCATGACCCAGCGAGGCGCCAGCAGGAACGGTGATGGTGTAGTTTTTGATACTGGTATTGCCTATGTAGTAATTGCCGCCAACGCGCTCACTGTATTCAAAAACCCCGTTGCGGTTGTGATCCAGATAGATGGCGAAATCGTGTGCCGAACTACCGCCCACAAAACCTGCCCGCACCCGAACCGACACCGTGCTGCCCGCTTGCGCATCAACTGGCGCAAAATAGTCAACGTACCCCCCCGGCTCTGCGCCAGACGGACGAATAAGCGTCTTGACCTGGGCATATTGGATAAAGCTGACACTGTTGTCAATGCTAACACAGTTGGTCGTAAAAGTAGTGATGGGTGAGTAGGCACTTTGGCCGAAAGCGCAATTCGTCGCCAACCGCCAGTCGTAGGAGGTATTGGCCGATAATCCCGTCAAGGTGTAAGAGGTATTGCTGTTGGTTGTCGTCAGCGTTGTCCAGGTGCTGGTACCCGAGGGCTTGTACTGTATGGTAAAAGAAGAGGCCCCTGGCACGCCAGCCCAGTTGAGCTGGGCAGCGGTATTGGTAATGTTCAGCAGATTCTGAAAAGTGGAAGCCGGGCAGGGTACATTCAATGTCGTAAAGGTGCCAAAGACCGGCGCACTATCGAAGTACGGGCAATTGAGGTTAACACACCATTCGTAAGCAGTACCCGGCGTAAGATTGGATAAATTGTACACGTTAGGCACTGAGCTGCCTAGCGAAATCCAGTTGCCGCCAACAGGGCGGTATGCCAGATCTACGACTTGCCCATACGCGGGGTTGCTCACATACGGATTAGACCAGTTGAGGGTAGCACTGGTTTCGGTGACGTTGGAGGTGGTTAGGTTGGTGGGTTCGGGGCATGGAATGGTAAAGGTAAATGGCGGCGACGTGTGTATGTCTCCGTTTTGGCAGGTCGTAACGATCCAATAATCGTAGGTAGCGCTGAGCAAACCACCCGCAGTCGAAAAACTATTGGTGGTGACCGTAACCAGAGATTCTGGTGCTGCAAAAGCGCCCGATTCAACGATGATCAGCTCATACTGAATGGCATTAGGCACCGGATCCCAACTAAAGATGTTGATTGCGCCAACGAATTGATGGTTGAGGTTCGTGGCAGGGCCACATTGTGCATTTGCTTTCATATTCCAACAAAGCAACAGGCACAGTAAGGTAACAATTTTGATGTTCATAATCATAGATTTAATGAATGATGCAGCAAAGTTATCCGCTACCATCAACCGTATTAAACCGTATTAATAAGTGCAGCACACCAGTTAATAACTGCCCCGAAACAAGAAAAAAAGCTAAGAGCTTGTTCGGGAATTCACCAATTGGCTGCGGTCGGCAAATTTTATTTTATACTGCGTTGAATTTTTTCATCATAGCTGCCGGCTATGCCTGCAAAATTCGCCTTGTCTAAAACAAAATTTCCTCGACCTCGCTCAATCGTGAAATCCCGAACAAGCTCTAACTTTTTGGTATATTTGCGGTAGAACACCCGCCTAAACCAAATCTGCAAAACCTTACCACCATTGCATCAACAAATAACAGCGCAAATATGACTGAAAAAGAAAAATCCTTTCAAGCTGTGTTGGATAAAATTGAAGCATTTTTTATGGGTAAATTGTTTTCATTATCATACATTGATGAATTGCAAGAATGGAATAAAATCTTTTTTCCTATGCGTTCTGGTATTGGTATTCACTTATTCAAACTTCCCTGGATTTTTAATCCAACGGGTGCCGTTCCATACTTGATAGGGCACTCGGGGCTTTCTGGTGCGTTAGCATATTATAGTCCAGGAGAAAATATCTACATTGCAGGCACTGTAAATCAAGTCGCACACCCAGACATTTCCTTTAAGACAATGGTTAAGCTTTGCCTGAAAGCCTTGAAAAAATAAAAAAACCTGGTAATTACCTGGTGCATATGGAAGATTAAATTCCAACAAGTTATTGTCAAAACGTTGTACGTAATGCTAAAAAGACCTAACCCGTGCAAAATGACTTTGACATAAGACGACTTTACCGACCTGTGCAGCCGACTGTTAAACAGGCAGGAGAAAGTGTTTCTTACCGGGAAGTTTCACCAGACGACAAACTTTCAAATGCTATTTATTGTTATTGGGAACTGAAAACGAACGAAATACTTCAAACCCCATTTACCTACAGAGTTGTTGCCGATGGGTGCATTGATATTTTTTTCCAACTTGACAACCCTTCAGAAAATTTCGTAATGGGGTTTTGCAAAAAATATACGGAATTTCCACTTGACAATTCCTTTCAATATATAGGTATCCGTTTTTTGCCGACAACGTTTCCGACACTATTCAAAGTGGATGCGAAGGAATTAAGTAATCGCTTTGAGCGACTTGAATTGGTATTAAACGAAACTTCCAAATTCATTACAGATAATTTTTCTTCCGCAGACGACTTTGAAAAAATTAAACTCAAACTTGATACATATTTCATTAATGTAACGGAAAATGCCAATACCGTTTTGGACAGCCGTTTTCAAAATGCCATGAATATCATTCTAAAAAACTTTGGCGTTGTAAATGTTCAGACTGATTTAGGCATCGGCTTAAGCCCAAGACAGTTAAGACGTTACTTTGAGTTTTATATTGGCGACACCGCTAAAACATTTAGTCAAGTAGTACGTTTCCAAAACATTCTAAATGCCAAACCTTCAACACAAAGTCTTAGACAAAACAAAATATTCTTTGACTTGGGGTATTATGACCAAGCCCATTTCATAAAGGAGTTCAAGAATTTTTATGGTGTTACACCCAGCAAAGCTTTTGGAAGATAGAATGTCCGTTTTTTACAAGCCCAAGCCTTTTGCCTTTTGTAGTTTTGTATCATCATTAACTTAAAAACGGAGAAGATATGAAACTTAACGCAGGTATTCTTACAGAAAAGTTAGCAGAAAGTAAGGCTTTCTACACCGACAAATTAGAATTTGGGGTAACGTTTGAAAACGAATTTTACCTTTTGATGCACACGCCTAACCATCAGGCTGAGCTTAGTTTTTTGTTGCCTCATCATCCAACACAACAACCATTCTTTCATCAACCATTCAATGGACAAGGTATGTACTTGACCATTGAAGTAGATGATGTGGACACGATTTACAATAACCTTAAAAATAAAGGTGTTGAAATCAAGGTTGAATTAAGAGATGAGCCTTGGGGCGACAGACATTTTGCCATTGAAGACCC
This sequence comes from Saprospiraceae bacterium, assembly GCA_046153985.1. Taxonomy (GTDB): domain Bacteria; phylum Bacteroidota; class Bacteroidia; order Chitinophagales; family Saprospiraceae; genus JABWAJ01. The sequence continues at coordinate 1,709 of JBJXFD010000113.1, read as the reverse complement.
CAACGGAATTGGAATTGACATAGTTAAGTATTCACCACCCCAAGAATAATGCTATGGAAACGAGAACAAAAAACAGTCTGAAAAGTGCAAAAAACAGCTGCTAATCCCATAAAAAAAACCTGCCGATAACCGTATTTCTACCTATTTTAAAAATCAGGTAAAATTGCGGGTAACCAGAACAAAATTAAAGGATAATTTTGCTCGTACAAAAATATCTAGCTGCCTATAATGGTACCAGGCTTGCGGAGTCGCCAACGTAGCTGCCCTTAAAAACGGCGACACGATCGGGGGTACCTGGCAAGCGCCCGGAGGACAAGGCGCCTGTTCGATTTCTTGAATAATAAAAAATTTAAAGCCATGTCTAATCAAATTACCCTAAGCGGGAAGTTATCATTTAACCAATCTAATGAGCTTACGGCCACTGTAAAAGTCTGGGAAGCAAATACTAAAGACGCGATTGGTGCGTGTACCGTGACACCAGCAGCGGAAGGTCAATTTACCGTAAACGCTACTCCCGGATCAGCGGATGCCATTCTCTATATTACTGCTGCCTTGCACAACACCGAAGTCGTTTTGCTGTCCGTTTTGTCTCCGGGTTGGCAGGAGGATATTGCAAAGTATGGAGTGGTCGTGAACGAGTTAACTACGGTGGCCGCTGCCTTTACGTGTGCGCAGTTTTTCAACGGGCTTCAGTTGTCAGGACCGCTGCAGGGAGTGACGATCGCCGCTAAAAATACGCCTAATCTTGTCAACCCGGTAACCGGATCCTGGGGGGATGTGTTAACGGACCCGTTCAACATCACACAAAATGAGACGCTGGCGCGGTTGAATACATTGGGCGCACTGATCACCGCCTACGATACGGTACATATAGAGGGATACAACTGGCAGGATGAATTTTTGACGTACGCAACGCCGTTAGGAGGGCAAAAGCCGAAGAATACTGCCGAGGCAATGATTGGTATTGCCCAATCGCCCTGGGTGCATCCGGCAGCGTTGTTTGCCCTTTTTGATAAAGCCTATCCTCAGCCGCAGGATGGCTTCCCCGCCAAGCCCAACAGCAAGGTTCCGGTCAGTCGGCGGAGTGCTCCTTTTGTACCCTATTTAAGTTTTGTCCCAAAGGATTTTTCAATGATCCTGGCGTTTGGTCAGGGTGGCATCTGCGCACCCGGAAAGCTGGCTTTGGATGCAGCGGGAAACTTGTGGACCGGTTTGAACTGGATGCCGGGCGCACAAAATGGCGTGTATCAGGGTATCGGCGGAGGACTTGTTAAGCTGGATTCGACCGGTCGGTTGATGTCGCCGCCTGTTACCGGTTCCACGGGAATGGGGGTTGATGGCGCGGGCTGGGGGACGGCCATTACAAACGCTGGCACCTGTTGGGTGACGAGTTTTAATGGCGCTATTGGCGTATACAGACTGGAAGACGGTACTCCAGTGGTGGACGAGGTGCCTGAAAATGTGGCGGCAATCTTAACTGACATTGGGGGCGTGCAAGGGATTGGTGTAGCGCCGAATGGTGATATTTGGATTGTTGGAACTTCGTCCAATGAGATGCTTCATTTTCCTGGCGGAGACCTTTCCAAAGGCATTGTTGTTAAGGATAATAAGGGTCTTAATAAGGTTCTTTCTGCCCCGTTTGCGGCCTCGATAGATCATTCCAACCGGGTATGGATCAGTAATACGAATAGTAAATGGTTGGTGCGGTA
>JBJXFD010000112.1:0-3854 GCA_046153985.1 Saprospiraceae bacterium | reverse complement strand
TTATGCTCATTGGACTGGCTTATTTGCTGCGTTTCAACATCAATGCGCTGGTTTATTTTGATTATTTTCAAATGGAGCATTTTCACTCCATGTTTGCGATAGACGTCCTGCATTGTATGGGATTGGCCTTGTTGTCTTTAATCGGCGTTTATGCGCTGCACACGGCCACTTTGGTGCCGCTGCCTCGATTGCTGTTGTTTGCGGGTCTCATGGTCTTTTTCATCAGCCCCGATGTGGAAGCTGCTGACTGGTCGTGGCTACCCTTGCCGATTGCCGCTTATTTCATAAAAAGTTTTTCGGTGTTCACCGTAGTTCCCTGGATTGGTTACTCTCTGTTGGGCGGCGTCTTAGGCTACATTTTGCACAAACGACCTGCATTGGCGTTTAGCAACTGGTTTCCTGCTGCAATGGTCGGGAGCGGGCTCATGCTGCATTTTTATTCCACCAAGTGGTTCAAGCTGTTGCACGTTTTTACCGGCTGGGATAACTTTCAGACCCTCGGCAATTACAACTACCTTTTCATCGAACTGGGTCACGCCATCATTGTGGCAGGTATCATCATGTACATCACCCCGTTGTGGAAACGAATGCCTTCTTTGGTGCTAAAATTTGGCAGCGAAACGCTTACCGTTTACACGGTACACTACATTATTTTGTACGGTGCTGTTTTTGGCATTGGTTTGTCAACTTTCTGGAAACACAGCCTTACGCCGCTGCAATGTCTGATCGGCGCCCTGCTGTTCGAAGCGCTTTTCATCTGGATGGTTATTTACATTGAGCCCCTGCGAAAGTACTGGGAACGCTACGTTGTTGCAACGGTAGAGTACATTGGAAAAGCGACCCGGGTGATGGGGGCATTAGCCTGGCACCGGGCTTTCCACCGCCAGGCACGGCCTTTCCTCGCAGAAAATTTGCCTCAGGTATATCGCTTGTTGCCGAAAAGGTCTACCGGCATTAGGTCCCTACGGTTCCTGAGCGATGTCGAAGGACAGGACCGGGCAGAATAATATGTGTCTGTCGAATTGTAAAGAACAAATACCGCTTGCGATATAACCGGCCCGTAAACTAACTTTCTTCCGATTACGTTATCCTTACTTGCACAGATTTGATACTTTTGCAATTCATTGTGGAATTGCATGCCATTGGGCGATGCAATAACGAAAAAAATATCTGAGATAATGAAATATTCGATTGACAAGCAGGAGAAGTACGCTGTATTTCGGCTGGAAGAAGAAAACCTGAACTCCCTCCTTGCCCCCAACCTGAAATCCGAGTTTGTTATTTTTGCCAATGAAGGCATCGTGAATCTGATTCTTGACCTCTCCGGGGTGAAATATGTGGATTCATCGGGGCTTAGCGCCATTCTTACCGCCAACCGCCTTTGGAAAGAGTTGGGCATGTTCGTGCTGACCGGCATCGCGCACCCAAGTGTAAAGAAACTGATTGAGATTTCGCGTTTGGACAGCGTATTGACCATCATTCCTACCGTTGCAGAAAGCATTGAATATGTGTTCATGGAAGAACTGGAACGAGATCTGAATGCGGAAGTCGAAGAAGACGTCTAAGTTTTTTCTGACTTTTTAGTACGACAAAAGCGCGCTCACTTTCGTGGCGCGCTTTTGTCGTTTGCAGGCTTTGTAGTGACCCGGTCACTTTCAAAGCTTATGGATTAAAAGGCGCCACGGCAACCTGTGAGCGCGATTGCAGCGTCACTCCGTACCAAACCTTACTGTCCACCTGAACGCCTTCAAATTCGGCTGGTTCCCAGGTCGTTGTTTTCAGCGTGGCTTCCACCAATCCGGCTAAGTGCCCCTGTCCGTATACTTTTACTTTGGCGGCTTGTCCTTTTTTATTGATCACCATGCTGACGAGGAAACCCTGCTTGTCCTGCATTGGGGAGGTATTGGAAACCAAAATTGCTGAATGCGGCATATAAGTTAATCCCATTTCAAAATCGCTGAATTTGGATTGTTTGCGCACTTCGGCGACTAAGTCTTTTTCCAGCGAACCGTCTTTACTGGCGTATTTTGGCGCGGTATCAAACTCACAGTCGGTTAAAGGCAGCCCCATTTCGATTTTTTTTGGCGCGTAATCGGCATTGCATGGAAGTTGCGCCTGATCAGAACCGGCTTTGTAAGAAGCCAATGCGAATGGAGCGCTGCTGGTGGTCGCGAGTTCCTGTGCGTTCAACATGCCTGCAAATAGTGTAGCAAAAGCGAGCGAAAAAATTGACGTTTTCATAGACATAAAATTGATAATGATGAATGAATGATTTTTGAAAAAAAATAATTTGACGTAGTTGCTATGTGTAGAACTAAAACCGTGCCAAACTTTTTTTGAGGACGAGAGACGGTTGAGGGTTGACGGACGCACTCCCGTCCACCGTCCACCGCAAAATATTTTCAATGACCCTGTAACATTCTATTCTTAACAATCGTCGTGCCAAAGAAATGAGCTTAATCTACTTCAAACAGCACATCCTGCCGGTTAAAGACAAACTCTACCGGTTGGCCCTGTGCATCATGAGTGATGACGCGGAAGCGCAGTCAAAAAAATAAAAAAACCCTTGCTAATAAAAGCAAGGGCTTCTAACCCAAACAAATAAACACAAAAACTACTTTTTTGGATATGGCAAATATAATGGCTTTTCCTTAACATTTACCATAATATGCGTACCTTTTTGCCCTCGAAAAAATGTAGAAAGTGACGCTATCCAAATTATCTTTCAAGAACAGATCGCCGCGCGTAAAAGCGGGGACTGCCATCGTTCTGACCCTCGCTATTGCACTCATTAGCAATTGGTTCCATCCCTTTGGGGCGCCTTTGCCGGTAATTGGTTCATTTTTTGACCCGGCCAAAGGTTTCTGGCAAAATGCGGAACCGCTGGGCGCTTTGGTCAACCAAGCCCTGAAACTCCCTGTTCAGGGACAGCGTGTTTCCATCCTGCTCGACGACCGCATGGTGCCGCATATTTTCGCGGAAAGCGAACCGGACGCCGCTTTTGCGCAGGGCTACATCACTGCCCAAAACCGGCTTTGGCAAATGGACATTGCCACACGCTCCGTGGGCGGCAGGTTGTCGGAAGTGCTGGGCGAACGCACCCTGAAACGCGACCGGTTGCAACGCCGCAAAGGCATGGTTTTTGCTGCCGAACGAGCGCTGGAAGCCTGGAAAAAAAATCCGGAAGAAATGGCGATCATCGAAGCCTACACCGCAGGAGTCAACGCCTGGGTAGCTTCGCTGAAACCAGAGCAATACCCGCTGGAATTCAAATTACTGGGGTATGCGCCTGAACTGTGGACGCCGCTCAAGACTTCGCTCATGCTGAAAAACATGGCCGAAACCCTTTGTTCCCGCAGTGATGACATTGCCGCATCCAATTCCATGGAGTTGTTTGGTGAAGCATTGTTCCGCTTTTTGTATCCGGAATACAATCCTAAACAATCCCCAATCATACCCGCAGAGGTAAGCTGGATTTTTCAGCCTGTTGGTAAACGCGATCTCCAGCCACAGCTCAGCGGCCTGATTCCTTTTAAAAACATCCCACAATCGCCGGAAGGCATCGGCAGCAACAATTGGGCTTTGTCGGGCAGTAAAACAGCTTCGGGCAACCCGATGCTTTGCAACGATCCGCACCTTCGGCTCACCTTGCCTTCGATTTGGTACGAGGTACAAATCCATACGCCGGAGTTGAATGCTTACGGGGTTTCCCTGCCCGGCGTTCCGGGTATTGTCATTGGGTTTAATGAAAACATCGCCTGGGGATTGACCAATGTGGGGCAGGATGTGCTCGACTGGTACCGTATCCGTTGGGCAGATGCCAGCAAAAGCAGCTATCTGCTTGATGGTGCGTC
>JBJXFD010000249.1:0-7437 GCA_046153985.1 Saprospiraceae bacterium | reverse complement strand
TTGAGGCTTTTTAGGAACGCGGACGACGCAAACGACGCGAAAAACGCGGATTGCTGTACTGCTTTCCTCCTGCATTCTTGCCTTCAACAAGGTTTTAGACAGCAAAGGGCTCTGCCCGGATTTCCAGCAACAAAATCTCTTTGATAAAATAAAGACGCGTTATCATTTTTCCTACCCACTATCCCATATGCTTAAATTACCAAAAAACACTATCTTAGCCGCTACCCGCGTGGTGACCCTGCGTGTTTACCAGACTAAATACAAATGAGCGCCGAAAAAAAGACCATACAAATCTTCATTGCCTACTCGCAAAAAGACCGGACGGAACTGGATGCCCTGCGCACCCACGCGAAACCCCTGTTGCGCAAAGGCAATGTAACGATATGGTTCGATGGCGAAATAAAGCCAGGCAAAGTTTGGGACGAAGAAATTAAAGCCAACCTCCACGCAGCCGACATCATCCTCATGCTGCTAAGCTCTCATGCTTTGGCCTCCGATTATTTCTACGAACAGGAAGTGAAAGACGCGCTGAAACGCCACGAAGCAGGCACGGCCCGAGTGGTGCCGGTGGTCTTGTCGGCTTGTCTCTGGCAGGAAACTCCGCTGGCCGACTTGCAGGGTTTGCCGAAAGGCATGAAACCGATCAACTCCTGGCCCAACCGTGAAGACGCGTGGAATGAGGTGCTGATGGGCGTGATTGGAATGGTGCGGGAAATGGAAAAAGGCGTCATACCAGACGATCCAAAGCCTATAACATCCCCCACAAAACCTACTACAGCAGAAGCACACGCCTGGGAGTTCGCACTCGAAGACGACAACCGTGCAGCTTATGAAAAGCACCTTGCCCGTTTCCCGGAAGGCGTTTATGCAGCAGAAGCCCGAGGCCGCTTAGACGCATTCGATGCGGATGACATCCTATGGGAATTGGCATTTGAAAGAGGCACAGAAAAAGCTTTCCAAAAATATTTAGGGAAATATCCGGAAGGTCTCCATGCTTCAGAAGCACAGCAAAAAATAGCGGCTTTTGAGCAGGAAAGACAAGAAGCCGCCCGAAAAAAACGAGAACAGGAAGAAGCTGCGCAAAAAGCAGAAGCCGCCCGAAAAAAACGGGAGCAGGAAATCGCTGAACGCCGCCGCATAGATCCCTTCTACGACCAGATGATCCCCATCAAAGGTGGCATATTTGACATGGGAGATACTTTTGGGGATGGAATCGATAGGGAACAACCAGTTCACAAGGTCACGCTTTCTGATTATTGGCTCTGCAAATATCCGGTGACACAGGGGCTTTGGAAAGCGATTATGGGAGAAAACAACAACCCATCTTATTTCAAAGACAGCGATTTGTTGCCAGTAGAGCAGGTTTCCTGGGATGACGCGCAGGAATTCATTCAGGTATTGAACAAAAAAACTGGAGGACAATACCGTTTGCCTACCGAAGCCGAGTGGGAATACGCGGCAAGAGAAGGTGGGAAAAAAATAAGGTTTGGAAATGGCAAAGACATCGCCAACCCTGCTGAAATGAATTTTAATGCAACCAAAGATTACAAACAACCTTATTCCATCGTTGGCGAATACCGGGCAAAAACGACGCCAGTCAACCAATTTAAGCCGAACGCGCTTGGGTTATACGATATGGCCGGCAATGTATATGATTGGTGTGCCGATTGGTTTGCTGAAGATTATTATCAACAATGCCAAGCTCAGGGAATGGTGTCGAATCCACAAGGGCCTGATACCGGAACGTACCGCGTTTTGCGCGGCGGCGGCTGGTTCAACTATCCGCTGTTCTGCCGTGCCGCCTGGCGCTACCACAACGAGCCGACCCTTCGCTACTACAGTGTCGGCTTCCGGGTGGCCTCGTCCCTTCAGTGAGACGGGGGTTATTCAGTCCGATCCTGTGAGCAAAAAAGGGCAGCGAAGCATGGCGGCAACGCTGCGTGAGGGGTGGAGGGACGGAACCCCGATGCAGCGTTGTGGCCATGCGGAGCAGGGGGTTTGGGGCACAGCCCCAATAAATTTTTCAGGAAGTGATTTACGATATATTTTAAGAAAAAGGTCAATCGCCGTATAAGGGCAGGAACCGCGTTTTGCGCGGCGGCAGCTGGAACAACAGGTAGGAAATCATGGATTTGAGGAGCCGAAGGTTCTGCCGTTCTCCTTTTTTTTGCCACGTTTGCGAAATTTCCAATAGTTTCGTAACCGTTACCATTCCGGATGTTTAGGGAAAGAGCGCAGGAGTCACGGGCTATGTTTCGCGGGCTTTAGCCCGCCTTAAATACCATCATCTAAGGATAGCAACTGGTTGATTCCCAGAACGAGTTAATTTATAAAATACTATTGATGCTTTTAATTTAAAAGAAAAAAGCAGGCGGGCTGAAGCCCGCGAAACATAGCCCGCGAAACGAAGACAGCATAGTTTCGCGGGCTTTTGTCCGCCGTGCATACTATCTTTAACCCGAAGAACACACAACCAATCCTCCATGAAGCAACTCAAACTGCCCGGGCATTTACAAAACCTTTTGCGACAAGCAACCACCTGCGCCGTTTTTTGCGCTTTGCTCTTCGCCCCGGGTCGCCTTTCCCCATCCGCCTGCGATCCGAATCGCATCTTTTACGGCTACAGCTTCCTCAGCGCCGAACTCATTACCATTGCCGCCGAAGCCGCGCCGTTTCTGATGCCGTTCAGCAAACTCGAACGCTACTACCAGGGGCCGGAATACACGCAGGCCAACGACAACATCCGGGAATGGCACGAACGCTATTGCAAGCAGGCGAACCCCAACGACATTCATTACCTCGTCTACACCGCGCCGGCGTACGAATTGGAAAACCTGCGCGCCGCCATTGTTGAAAAATCCCCGCTCAGTACCTTTGCGCCGGAATTGCTGAACAACTCCTTCGCGCGCTACCTGCATCGCCACAAATGCACCGAAACCATTGATTACCTGCTTTACGCAAAACAATGCGAACCCTACGCCCTGAAACCCGAAGGTTGGAAAGAACAACTGCGCACCACCAATGCCATGAACCGCCTGATCAAGGAAGGCCGCGAACAATTCATGCGCACCAAATCGGACTACATCCGCCTGCGCTACGCCTACCAGATCATCCGCTTAGCGCACTACCTCAAAGACTACGAACAAACCCTCGAATTGTTCGACTTCCTGATGCCTAAAATTGACCACGACCCCAGCATCGTGGAGTTCTGGATTCTGGGCCATAAAGCCGGAGCGCTGCTGGCTTTGGGCAAAAACGTGGAAGCCTCTTACCTCTACTCAAGGGTCTACGACAACTGTCCCGGCAAACGCGAATCGGCCTACCTCAGCTTTCGCATCAAAACCGACGAAGAATGGGAAGCCTGCATGCTGCTCTGCCAAAACGACCGCGAGCGCGCCGCCCTGCATGCGCTGCGTGCTTCGGGTGAAGAAGCCCGCCTGATCGAAGAAATGGAAAGCATCTACAAATTGCACCCTGAAAGTGAACACCTGAACGCGCTGCTCATCCGGGAAGTAATTCGCTTAGAGCGCGACCTGCTGGGGCTGGATTTCAACAAACGCAAGGAGCAAAACCGCCGCTACCTCGGCATTCCGCGCAAAGAGGCCGACAAGCGCGTCATCCGGTTGCAGGCGTTCGTCCGGCAGGCGCTGAAAGGCGGGAAAGTGCAGCGAACCGACCTCTGGAAATTGGCGGAAGGCTACCTTGAACTCCTGGCCGGCGATTTTTATTTTGCCGGAAAAACCTTCAAAGCCGCCAGCGAACTGGTCGAAAGCGATACCTTAAAAAAGCAATTGGAGGTTTTTCAAAACGTATTGAATGTCATTTCGTTGGACAGCATCAACAACGACGGCGAAAAGGCCATTGCCGCTTTAAAAAGTTCGGATATCTACCGGTTAAACAAAGATTTTCCCCGGTTTTTGCAGGATCGTATGGCCCATCTCTACCGCGTCGGCAACCAGGAAGGCAAGGCTTTTTTGCAGTATTACCCGTTTGATTACCTCAAACTCAATCCAAAGGACGCCATCGTTGACGACCTGTTGCGCACCACGCGCAAAGAAACCACCAACCGCTTAGAGCGCAACATGATTGAAAAAGAAGACGGAACCACCATTGAAAACGACCTTATTGAAATGAAAGCTACCATGCTGCTGGGAGAATTCCGATTGGAAGCGGCTTTGGAAACGCTGAAAGAAATAAACCGGGAAGAATGGGACAGTTACGGCACGTTTTACCCCTTTGTAGAACGCCTCAACGACTGCGTACACTGCCGGATTCCCGACACCATCGGTGCGCGCTACAACAAAGGGAAACTCATCGAAGAACTGCTGGAATTGGAATACCGAGCCAAATCGGAAACCAACGCCGACCTCGCCGCGGGCCGTTTTTACCGTCTCGGTCTGGGACTTTACAACATGACTTATTTTGGGTCTAGCTGGAAAGCCGCCGACTACTACCGAAGCGGCGCCAGCATGCAGCGCCGCCACCTGAAAGACGGCGACAGCGTCACCCCACATCATCTTTATCCGGGCGGCAACCGCGAAGTGTTCGATTGTTCCCGTGCGCAGTTCTATTTTGAAAAAGCGCGCATCTTAGCCGAAAATCCGGAGCTTGCTGCCCGGGCGACCTTCATGGCCGCGAAATGCGAGCGGAATGAATACTACGTGAAATCCGCCTCCAGCGACGTTCCCCGCACGTATTTCTATTTCAATGTTTTGAAAGAAAATTATTCTGACACCCGATATTACGCCCGAGCTATTCGGGAGTGCAAGTATTTTAAGGCATACGCGAGCAAGTAGGGTCTGCCTATTTAGTCGGTGTCTGCTCTTTAGAGTTCGAGAGCAAGGCATGCGAAGACCCGTTTCGACTTCGCTCAACGAGCGGTTATCGAGATGGAGACTGAGCGGAGTCGAAGTCGAGCCGAGCATAACGCAGCTATCGGACTATAAAGACAGACACAAACTAATTACTCAACATCACCGGCATCACCAGCATCAAAATCTCCTCACCTGCCGTTGCTTCGCCGGGCAATAAAATGCCTGCACGGGTAGAGGAAGATAACTCTAATTTGATGTCGTCCGACTCCAGCACGCCCAGCATTTCCACCAAAAATTTGGCGTTGAAACCGATGGTCATGGCGCCGCCTTCGTAGGTGCAGGGCAGCACTTCGGTGGCTTCGTTGGAAAAGTCGAGGTCTTGCGCCGACACGGTCAGATTGCCTTCGGTGATGTTCAGGATGACCTGGTTGGTCGTTTTATTGGCATAAATGGCAATGCGCTTCAGCGAATTTTGGAAATCGCCACGCGGCAACGTCAGCAGGTTCGGGTTGTCCACCGGAATGACGGCGTTGTAATCGGGGTAGCGCGCGTCTATGAGGCGGCAGATGATTTGCGTTGAACCAAAAGAGAAAAAGGCATTTGCTTTGTTGAACGCCAGTTTGACTTCTTCGCCGGAAGGCAGGGCGTTTTTTAGCAAATTGAGCGCTTTTTTCGGCGCAATGAAGGCTGCGGAAACATCGCTGGTCACATCCGAAAAGGTGTATTTCACCAACTTGTGCGCGTCGGTGGCCACCATGATCAGCTTGTTGAAATCCACCTGGAAGTATACGCCGGTCATGGCCGGGCGCAGTTCGTCGCCGCTGGTGGCAAAAATGGTTTTATTGACCCCCTTGATCAGCAAAGCGGAGGGCAGACTTACGGTATCCACTGCATCCGGTTCGGGAATGCGCGGAAAATCCTGTCCGTTTTCGCCGGCAAGGCGGTATTTGCCATAAGCCGAAGTGATCTCGATGCCAAAGTTTTCGTCGTTCACCGTGAAGGTAATGGGCTGCTGTGGCAACGCTTTCAGGGTTTCAGAGAGGATTTTGGCGGGTACTGCGACCATGCCGTCCGAATCCGACATCACTTCCAGTTCGGTGGTGATGGACGTTTCCAGGTCGGTAGCAGTAATAGTTAGTTTATTGTTAGATATGGAAAAAAGAAAATCTTCGAGGATGGGCAGCACCGGGTTGGAACTGATAACGCCGCCCGCAATCTGCAACTGCTTGAGCAATTCGGAAGATGAAATGCTGAATTTCATAGTATTATCGGATTTATTTGTTTTGAGCTTGTCCGGAATCCAGACAAGCGCTTAGCAGGGTTTGACTTAGAGCATGTTCAAAATTCCATCAATCGGCTGCAAGCGGGAAATTTTGTTTTATACTTCGTTAGATTTTTTCGCCATAGCTGCTGGCTATGTCTGCAAAATCTGCCTCGTCTAAAACAAAATTTCCTTGCTTTCGCTCGATCATGGAAATTTGAACATGCTCTTAAACCACAAAATTAAGTTTTCCAGTGCATTTTTTACCATAAATAATCCACACTGTGTGGATAAGTGCAAAGTATATGAGTTTTTTTTTATCTTAGCTATTGAGTTTTGTGCAATAAGGTATTACTTTTGTAGCTGGAAGCAGAGAAAACGGCATACAAGCCGCTTCCCTGAATCTAACCGATAAACAAAAGCGGCGTTGTTCGTTCAAACACTAAAGTCACACACACCATTTTGCTTTTCCCTGGTACGGGTAGAAAATTTTCCGTACGGGTAGAAAATCTTCTACCCCAACGAACCGATAACCGAGCGCACAACCATTTCCGATAAAGAATTTTTTGGTAAAGCTATTTCTTAAGCTTTACCCCCTTTTGAAGTTGGATTTTTTCGAGCAGCCTGTCGCCACTTGCGTCGAGGCTGTTTTTTTTTGGGCACATACAGGTTTACATAAACGGCGAGCAGCCTTCCCGGCAATGCAAAACATTCGGCCAGCAGCGACTGCCCCAAGGTGCCGGGGAATGTGGATCGGGTAATGATTTCCTGCCCCGTTTCCGGAGAAACGATGACCGTTTCAGACACAAATGCATTCATCCAGATGAAGCCCTGGCTGAGCAGGTACAACGTCCAGAAAAGCAGGTGCAGCAGTAAACGGCGGTGTCTCATAGCAGGTAAAGTTCTGCTTTTTTGGATTGGAAATAATGGGGATTATGCGAACTGCCGGATTCTTTATTTGAAATGGGTTTTGAATAAAAAATAAGCGCTTTCACATCATAGGAAAGGCAATTGGGATAATGCCTGCAATGTTGCAAAATACATCGCTTATCTTTGTACGAAAGAATTCGTAATTAATATGAAAGCCTCTGTGTGCTCTATGTGAAAACCTCTATGTGAGCTATCCCGCCAAGTCGGGACAAGTTGTGGTAAAAAAAACTATTGTGGTAAAAAACAATCATTCTATGAAAACTGGAACAACCATTTTAATTCTTTTCTTATCGGCCTTTTCCATATGCTTTGCGCAAAAACAAACCATCCCGGAAGCGCATTGGGCTTTAGTGGATCAGTATTTGCAAAGCCAAAAAAACTTCACCGGGGTGGTGCAGTTTGCCGAGGGTGGTGAAGTGAAATTCAGCAAAG
>JBJXFD010000080.1:0-3249 GCA_046153985.1 Saprospiraceae bacterium | reverse complement strand
CCTGTAGAAGGGATATTCTTTATTTTTAAAAAATCGAAAAGGTTAGTAATTGGTAGATATACAGCTTCATCTTTTACCAGGACAAGTGTTTCGAAGCCACCAATCGGTGGAATGCTAATAAAAACAGCTATTTCATCGTATTCTGATTCTGTCTGTGCAAAATTCGGCTTTGGCCAAATAAATATGCTGATAAATAAAATAAAATACCTTGTTAATCTCAGATTGAAGTATGCCATTGCAAGTGTCATTTTTCACATACTACTGGACATTTTCGAGCAATGAGGCCTGTGGGTTGGCTAGCGAAGTAATAATTCAGCCTCGGCATATCTTATGGACTTGTCATCGGATGGTGCAGCGAATACAACACGAAGTTTACCTGTTTTAAAGTCTACCTCATGAGCGTTGGTTAAATTGAGCTCAAACCTTCTAATTGTATTGGGGGTATATACAGCAATACCATTTGCTTCGCCAACACGAGTCATTTGGCCATTTGGAGCAATGTGGTCTATTGTTACATTACCATATACGGACGTGTTTCCTGTGCGGTTAAAAACAAGTTTGCACCTCGGAATAGTATCATTTACATGCTCAAACGAAAGATTGGAAAGGTTGACTTTGACGGAAGGTTCTCCAACTCGTATAATTACAGGAATAGTAATCCCAAAAACCGGGTTTAGTCTTACCGAGATTTGAGTTGTGTCTATGGCCTGATCTTCCTCCCCCAGCGGTTTTACTTTTGCCAACGATCTGAAATAAAAATGAGAACGATACTCTCCAGGCGCGATCCCATTAGACCTCATGAGTTGTATCTTAACAACTTGAGATTCATTAGGACCCAATGTGACTACTCGCGGAAAAAAGCGGATATATTGGTCGGCAAACCACTGATTTGAATCCGGTTTTGTAATCGTTTCAAAACCGCCATCCTCGTTCATCCTGATCTGGACCATTGATATGGCAAAAGTTGCCGTATCTCGTCCTGTATTTGCAAGATTAAGGTCAAATGATTTCGTCGCTTTTTCAAAAACCACTCTTCGCGGAGTAATAAGAAGGTTTCCCTGAGCCGATACATTCGCAATAGGAAAAAATGAAAATCCTGACAAAAGCGTCAGGATTTTCATCAATGAAACGGGCTCGAACAAAGTATTAAACTTTGTATAATTTCTTAATTTATGCAGAAACATTGCATTAAAATTAATATCCGGTTAATTATAGTTTACAGTTACATTGAAGGTAGGACCAGCATATACCCCGGCGCCTGATGCTGCCCCGGTAGTCAATGTAGCTCCAACCAGAATGGTTGCAGTTCCGGCAGTAAGGGTTCCTGATAACGAAGGGCTACTTGTCCATGCAGAAATAGTCAAAGGATCATTAGCGCCAGAAGCCAGGGATAAGTCCGCTGCAGGAAGCGTAATGCCAAATACTGAAGCACCTTCTCCAGTTACGGTGAAGGAAGCTGCACTTACTGTACCTCCAAATAATACTACCCCAACAACACCCGTGCGTGTTGCAACAGGCAAAGGATTGAGTATAAAAGAACCAGACCCGTTGCCATTGGTAAAGGTGCCAAAATTCATGTCGGTAACCTTCGTTATTGCAAGTGGCGTGATGATTGTTGCTGTAGCATTTGCTGTTGTTGTTGCGCTGATTTGGGCAAAACCACCTACTGCAAAAGCAAGCATTCCAAATGTTAGTGCTAAATTTTTCATTATTGCATTTTTTTAATTAATTATTAAACTTATTTACATAGCACAAGGTACTTGTTTTAAGGCCGATATGTGTTACACAATGTTGGGTTTAAATTACATCATTCACGCATTTCAACTGCATCGGATTCATTTCCTGGGCATAAATCGGCCCCCCGATCCGGGATGGGCATTCAAACGATTCTCCAAACGTAAACCGAGGGATAAGCCTTATTGGGTTGTTGCCTCCCTTTATAACCAACACGCGAAGAGAATTACCCGCTGGCGCCACGCCTTCCTCATCCAATTTTTAAATTTAATCCTAACTTTGCTGTGAAGGATTGCAACCTGAACCGTACTAAAAGAATAAGCTTATGCCATCTGAGCAAAAATTTGTTGAGTATGTTTTAGAGCTTG
The DNA here is from genome assembly GCA_046153985.1 of Saprospiraceae bacterium. GTDB lineage: Bacteria > Bacteroidota > Bacteroidia > Chitinophagales > Saprospiraceae > JABWAJ01. The sequence goes on along the minus strand of JBJXFD010000080.1, from coordinate 1,147 downwards.
TTCGGAAATCCCGAACGAGCTCTAAAACCAAATTCAAAATGCCGGAGCAATAACAGCACCACAAAAACACATTGCCTTTCATGAAAAACCACGAAATCAACACAACCCTATTTTTGCTTGCAACCCTTCTCTTCGTTGCTTGTAAAAAAGATGACCCCGTAACGCCTGTGGTACCCACAGAATATGTGGTGGAGACCCTGGTTCCAACAGGAAATGAGCAATTTTTTACCCAAGGCTCCGATTATATCTTTGACCAAACCCGCCTTCATACGTTTGAAATAAACCTGCCCAATTCGCAACTGGATAAACTCGATGCAGACCCTGCCGCCGAAAAATATGTGGCAGGTACCCTGACTTTTGCAGGGGAAAAAATAAGCCCGATAGGCATCCGGTACAAAGGTTCCATCGGTGCTTTTGTCGGTTGCCTTTCCGGGGCGGGTATGGGACACAAGACTTGCACCAAGCTGTCCATACAACTCAAAATCAATTGGTTAGATTCCGATAATAAATTTTATGGCCTTAAAAAAATCCAATTGCATTCCCAAAACCTGGATCCCAGCCAAATGCATGAGCGGCTTGCTTATTGGCCTTTTCGGGCAATGGGCGTTCCGGCCCCCCGGTCGGTCCATGCACGGGTAATCATCAATGGGCAATACATGGGCTTGTTTGCCTTGACCGAAGAAGTAGACGGACGTTTTACCAGAGAAAATTTCGACGATGGCAAGGGCAATCTTTACAAAGAAATCTGGCCCTTAGACATGAACGGCCTGCCTTTTTCCGAGCAAACTTATTTGAGTCACCTGGAAACCAATGAAGACGAAAACCCGACGGCCGCCATGATTCGTGGTTTTGCGCAAGCGATTGCGAGTGGAACACCGGAAAGCATACAAAGCATCATCACCGAACGGATGAACCTGGAAGAGATCATCGCATACGCCGTGGTTGACCGAACCATCAGGGTTGACGATGGCCCATTTCACTGGTATTGTTATGCCGGGTACTGCTCCCCTCACAATTATTTCTGGTACGAAGAACCCACCAAAGGTACCCTGCACTTGATTCCCTGGGACATGGACAATGCTTTTGAAAATATTATTTCCAATGAAAACCCGGTAATCCCCATCGCCGACGCCTGGGGAGAGACCCG
>JBJXFD010000078.1:0-3374 GCA_046153985.1 Saprospiraceae bacterium | reverse complement strand
CCGCAATCACTTTCGATATCGCTAAAAACCTCGGGCTAACCGAAGATGAATTCGAGCGCATCAAATCCATCCTGGGCCGAACGCCCAATTTCACCGAGTTGAGTATTTTTTCCGTCATGTGGTCGGAACATTGCTCCTATAAAAATTCTATCACCTGGTTAAAAACCCTGCCACGCGAAGGCAAACGCCTGCTCGTGGAAGCCGGGGAAGAAAACGCCGGACTCGTGGACATCGGAGACGGGTTGGCCTGCGCGTTCAAAATCGAATCCCACAACCACCCCTCGGCCATCGAACCATATCAGGGCGCAGCGACAGGGGTTGGCGGCATCCACCGCGATATTTTTACGATGGGCGCACGCCCCATTGCCGCGTTGAATTCACTGCGGTTCGGCAATCCCGGCCTGGCCCATACGAAGCGCTTGGTGCGTGGGGTCGTCAGCGGCATTGGCAACTACGGCAATTGCTTTGGTGTACCGACTGTAGGCGGTGAAGTCTACTTCAACGATTGTTACAACCAGAATATCCTCGTCAACGCCATGTCGGCGGGCATTGTCAAGGTGGGTGAGACCGTATCTGCAACGGCTGCCGGCCCCGGCAATCCGGTACTGATCGTGGGTTCCGCAACGGGCAAAGACGGTATACATGGCGCTACTTTTGCTTCTGCCGATTTAACGGAAGATTCTGCCGAAGACCTTCCGGCAGTGCAGGTCGGCGACCCTTTTCAGGAAAAACTATTGCTCGAAGCTTCGCTGGAAGCCATCAAAACCGGCGCCATTGTAGGCATGCAGGACATGGGCGCAGCCGGAATCACTTGTTCTACCTCAGAAATGAGCGCCCGCGGCAACGTAGGCATGCGCATAGATTTAGACAAGGCTCCGACAAGGCAGGCCGGCATGAAACCTTTTGAAATCCTGCTTTCAGAAAGCCAGGAGCGGATGTTGATCGTTTGCGTAAAAGGCCGCGAAGCAGAATTGAAAGCGGTTTTTGATAAATGGGACCTGGTTTGCGAACAAATTGGCGAAGTGACGGAAAACGAGCGGCTGGAGTTCTATTTTCACGGAGAAAAAGTAGCGGATGTCCCTACCCAGGAATTGGTATTGGGTGGCGGCGCGCCGGTTTATAAAAGAGAATATACCCGACCGGAATACCTGAAAAAAATTGCCCAGTTCAAAACAGCTGCGGTTCCCCGTCCGGAAAACTATGTAGAAACGGCGCGGCGCCTGTTTGCATCGCCGAACCTCGTTTCGAGACGCTGGATTTACGAACAATATGACTCGATGGTGCGCACCGGCAGCATGAGTACCAATAAGCCATCCGATGCCGCTTTGGTGTGGGTAAAAGGCACGAAAAAAGCGCTGGCCCTGACCACCGATTGCAACTCGGCTTATGTTTATGCCGATCCTTATGTGGGTACGATGATTGCCGTTGCAGAAGCGTCGCGCAACATCGTATGCTCTGGCGGAGAACCGGTGGCCATCACCAATTGTCTGAATTTTGGCAATCCTTACAACCCGGAAGTTTACTGGCAGTTTGTACACGCCATCAAAGGCATGGGCGATGCTTGCCGCAAATTTGATACGCCCGTTACAGGCGGCAACGTGAGTTTTTACAACCAGTCGGTTTTCAAAGACCGCACAGAACCGGTTTACCCCACGCCAACCATCGGCATGTTGGGCATTCTGGAGGATGTAAGTTTGCAAACCGGGATGTATTTTCAGGAAGCGGGCGCTCAGATTTATATGTTGGGCACCCCACACAATGACCTTGGAAGTTCTGAATACCTGCGCGTCATTCACAACATTCACCATTCCCCGCCGCCTTATTTTGATTTGGATGAGGAATACCATATCCAACAGCAAATCAAGGCGTTGATTCGCAAACGACTCATCCGCTCGGCGCACGATGTCTCCGAAGGCGGACTGTTTGGCGCTTTGCTGGAGTGTGCGATGGTAGAAGGATTGGGTTTCGACGTTGAAACGGACAGCAATTTCCGGAAGGACGCTTACCTGTTTGGCGAAAGCCAGAGTCGGGTAATTATCAGTGTAAAAACAGAGATGGAAGATGAATTGGTCAACCATCTGAACGCGAATAACGTTTCTTTTTCAAAATTGGGCGAAGTGAAAGGCGACCATATTCTTGTGGACTCAGAAGATTATGGCGCGGTGGCTTCCTGGAAGCAGGTTTACGACGAGACTTTGACCGGCATCCTGGAAGCGTCTGATGTCTAATGTCTTAAATCTAATGTCTTAAATCTAAAATCTAATATCTCAAATCCATCATCTTACTTATCATGAACATGAGAAAAATTGCTACCATCTTTGCTGCTTTCCTGGTCGTTTTGGGCGCCTGGCAGTGCAGTGGCCTGCAAAAAGGCGTCGTCATTTCAGGCGAATTGACTAACGCCCCAAACATTCAGGCGTTCCTGGATTACGTTGTTATTGGTAGAGCCAACAGCGTCGTTTCCAAAGTTGACGTCAACAGCTCCGGCAAATTTCAATTTGATTTTCCGGAAGGCTTGGAACCAGGCATTTACAACCTTCGTTTTGGCGCCCGACGCATCAACTTAGTGTTGGACGGCACTGAAAAAAAAGTAGAAATCAAGGGTGATTTGAATACCCTTGAAATGTACAATTTTTCAATCTCCGGCTCGCCACAAACGCAGGCTTTTGCGAACCTGATGCAAGCTGCGCTAAACAGAAAATTGCGCCCGGAAGACATTGGCTCTTTTGTGGACACCACAACGAATCCGTTGTTAGGCGCATTTGTGGCCTTTAAAACCTTGGGAACCAGCGGACAATTTATTGAAATCCAGAAAAAAGCGCACGCTAAACTGGCCCAGGCTACTCCAAATTCCGAGCAAGTAACCGAATATGGCAATTTCATCAACCTGGTGGAAGCGCAATACAACCAACAGCGCGCTACGGAATTGATCCAGGTCGGGCAAATGGCGCCGGACATTAAATTGCCAAGCCCGGATGGGAAAGAATATGCCCTTTCGTCGCTGAAAGGCAAAGTGGTGCTACTCGATTTCTGGGCAAGCTGGTGCGGCCCCTGCCGCGCAGAAAACCCGAATGTGGTGAAGATTTACGACAAATACAAGGCGCAGGGTTTCACGGTGTTCAGCGTTTCGCTCGACGGTATGGATTCGCGCTCGATGGCGCGCCTTTCTTCGCCGGATCAGGCAACTACCATGATTCAAGGATCTAAGCAGCGCTGGATAGACGCCATCGCTCAGGATAACCTGAAATGGGATTACCACGTAAGCGACCTTAAAAAATGGGAATCGGCTCCGGCTGGTTTGTATGGCGTAACGGGCATCCCGCGCACGTTCCTTATTGACCGCGAAGGTAAAATTGCTGCAATTGGCCTGCGTG
>JBJXFD010000053.1:0-17445 GCA_046153985.1 Saprospiraceae bacterium | reverse complement strand
CCGAGGTTGTAGAGCTGCGGCACCCGAAATTTGTATAAATCATCTGGGTTTCCGGTAAAGCCACCCCGACCCAGGTTGCGCAAATCGGCTTGCGAAGTTTTTAGACCTCCGTTTTCAAACAAATCTTCTACGCCCAGTGCCTGAAAGGTTACGGAACCGAGATTGGGTTCGTTGTGGCAGCGGTTGCAGCCGGCTTTCCCAAAAAATACGATGGCGCCGCGTTTTTGCTCTTCGGTCATGGCCGCCCGGTCGCCTTTGAGCCAGCGCTGAAAAGGCGCTTCGGTGGTCAGCAGGGAACGCAGGTAAGCAGATATGGCGAAGCTGGCCGTTTTGCGGGTATAGCGCTCTGCGGTGGGCACATCCGGAAAAGCTTCGTCGAAGAACTGTTTGTAGCCGTTCGCTTCCACTAATTCCTTGGTATACAGCAGGCGGTGTACTTTCAGCCCTTCAATATTCTGGCCTTCCAGCGTGCCCAACCGTTCGTGGTTGATGGCGGTTCCGGGATCGGCTACGCCCCAGCGGGCTTCCGTACCTGCGTTAACGCCTTCCGAACCAAAAGAACCGTTCCACATGGTATTGCTCACAAAAGCAACATTCAGCACGCTCAATGGGCGCGCGCCCTGGGCATCAATTTCAGAAGGAACATAACCATCGGACATCATGCGGGCTTCGCCATTGATTCCGATTCCCAGGCCGCCGTCGGCAATGCCCTGGAGGCGCCCCGGACGGAATCCGGCAGAAGGAATATGGCAGGAACCGCAGGAAAAAGTCCGCCTGTTTTCAGGGTGCGTGGCCTCGACCCCGAAACCTGGTTCAAAAAACAGCATTTTGCCGAGGCTCACTTTGCTGGCTGTGAGCGGATTGGCCTCAGATTGCGGAATATTGGCGTAATCATCGCTGTCTGGAAGCTGGAGATGCTTTGGGTCTCCAATGAGATTCAGCATCTCCAGGTCAAGGGTGCCAAATGACTCATGCGTGCAGGCAAATACAAATGCCGAAATTGTGAAAAAAACTAAGTAAGTTTTACGCATAAGATTGCCTTTTCAAGGTAATGGAATAAATGTCGTGTGTCGTGTGTGAAATCAAATCCAGGGGCTCAAAAACATTGAGCAATCCCGTATGAGTGGTCAAACGGAAGGTTGCTGAGGATGTTACAGTTTTTTTGTTGTTTTGTGAAAAACGTAATTGGTCTAAATAGTGTCTGTCTTTATTAAACGAAAGCGGTCCTACGACTCCAAGTCGTAGGACCGCTCTTACTACACAAATCCCAATGCCTTATTCCGAAATATATTCTTCCACTGTTGGTTCATTTTTACGCACCCGGGTCCGTCCAACCAGGTTTGAGATGCCTTTGCGGAAGCTTTCATAAGCGTACAGCATACAAGGCACCACCAACAAGGTCAGGAACGTGGCAACAATCAGACCAAAAATCATCGTCCAGGCCAATGGGCCCCAGAACGCAACGTTGTCGCCGCCGAGATAAAAATGCGCTTCACCGGTGGTCAGGAGGCTGGAGAAACTCATGTTCAGACCAATGGCCAACGGCACCAACCCTGCGATGGAGCAAATGGCCGTCAGGAATACCGGCGTGATCCTTGTGGTACCAGCTTCGATGATGGCCTCCCGGAAAGGAACGCCGCGTTGTTGCAGCACGTCTGCAAATTCCAGCAGCAGGATTCCGTTTCGGATCACAATCCCCGAAAGGGCAAAAATTCCGACCCCGGTCATGATGATGGACATGGTCATACCGGTGATGGCGTGCCCGAGGAACACCCCGATGAGGCTGAACAAGACCGTTGAGAAAATGATGAACGGTTTAGAGCCGCTGTTGAACTGCGTCACCATGATCAGGAACATCAGCGCCAACGCGCCGAGAAATGCAGAACCAAGGAAGCCGGTCGTTTCCGCCTGGTCTTCCTGCTCGCCGGTCATGCGCACATCGTAGCCTTCCGGCAAATCGAGGGTGGTGATGACCTGGTTGATTTGCCCCACAATTTCGTTGGCGTTGTAGCCGCCCAGCACGTTCGAGCCCAGCGTCACTACCCGGCGGAAGCCTTTGCGGTTGATGCCGGTGAACGTTGTCGTGTATTCGATAGTAGCGTAGGCAGAAATCGGAACCTGTTTGAACATGCCTGACCCCATGTCCATGAAAGCGATTTCCATGTTCATCAGGTCTTCGAGGCGGTCGCGGTAGACCGGATCGAGGCGCACCATAATGGGCGTGTCTTCGTCTTCTTCAGCATCGCGGAACTTGGAGGCTTCCGATCCAAAAAGCGCTTTTCGGATGTCGAGCACAATCTGGGCGCTGCTCAAGCCGTCGGCCTGCGCTTTGGGCACATCCACCTTGATGAGAATTTCCGGCTTGTTGCGCACGAGATCGGAGCGCAAATCTTCAATTCCCTCGATGCCCGCCTGGGCAATTTTATTGATCACATCGGTTTGGATCTCTGCCAAAGTTGCGTAGTCGTCGCCGCTGATTTCAACCGTAATTGGTTTGCCTACGGGCGGACCGCTGGGTTCTTTTTCTACAGAAATTTCCGCGCCGGGAATGCCTTTGATGTTTTCCCGGATTTTATTCAGGGTTTCAGCGGTATTGAAATCGCGGCGCTTTTCAAATGGAACAAAAGCCACGGCCACCTTGCTCTTGTGCGGGGTCACAACGCGGTCGGGATCCATCGGGTCGCCTGCGCCAATGCCGACGTTGGTGATCACCGATTTGACGTTCGGGTTGTCTTGTCCAATGACTTCGTACACCTTCTTTTCGATCAATTTGGTCAGCGAGTCGGTTACGCTGGCATCGGTTCCTACTGGCAATTTACAATAGACAAAAGCAAAATTCGGTTGCCCTTCCGGGAAAAACTCCACTTTGGGATTGGAAGCAACAAAAAGGCCGATAGAAACAAACAGCAACACCACCGTACTGAAAATAGCCACATAAGGCATGCCCCGGCGGTGGACCAGAAAATTCAGCACATTCCGGTAGCCGCGGATTAAAGCAGGCCATGCTCCCAATTGGAATCCTTCTGCAACGGGTTGGATGATGAAAATATATAAAGGAACGGACAAGACTAAAACCATGGCTAAGTTACCCATCAGCAGACTGCCCGCCAGATAAGAAATCAAGGCGATAACCCCGAAAATGGCCATGGGGCGCAACGTTCTCCGAAATTTCGATTTCCTGATCCCCTCTTCGCGTTTCATGGTGTCCACCGCAAAAACGGGGTTCATGATGAAAGCGACGAACAAGGATGCAAACAGGGTGATGATCAGGGTCATCGGTAAAAACTTCATGAACTTACCAGCAATGCCAGGCCAGAAAAGCAACGGAAAAAATGGCGCAATCGTGGTCAGCGTACCGGCCAATACCGGGGCAAAAACCTCGCCCGCCGCCGCTTTGGCCGCCGTTTTGATGTCAATAGTTGGATTTTGGTGAAAAATCCGGTGTGTGTTTTCAATGACCACAATGGCGTCGTCCACAATAATCCCCAGGGCCAGCAGCAGGGAGAACAAAACCATGATGTTCAGGGTAAAACCCAGCGAGGGCATGAACAGGAAAGCCAGCATGGTGGACAATGGCACGGCCAAAGCCACAAAAAAAGCGCTTTCTAACCCCATAAAAAACAGCAGGATAAAGAAAACGAACAAAAAGCCAAGGATGACGGTATTGATCAGGTCGTTGAGCTGTACTTTCGTTTGGTCGGCTGTGTCGCCGGTGATCGTGATGCCCGCGCCCGGAGGCAGTTTGGTGCGTTGGTATTCGTCCGTGATTGCAACGATTTTTTCTGAAGCTTCGATCAGGTTTTGTCCGGCGCGTTTGATGACGCTGAGGGTAATGACTGCTTTGCCGTCAAGGCGCGCAAAATCCTGTTTTTCTTCAAATCCGTCGGTTACTGTAGCGATGTCTCTCAAAAAAGCGGCATTGCCCCGGAAGGAGCGCACCATGATGTTCTCAATGTCGCTCATGCTCTTGAACTCGCCAATGACCCGCAGCGTGCGCCGCAATTCATTGATGCGCAATTCCCCTGCGGAAATGTTTACGTTCTGGCCGGCGATGGCGTTTTCAATGTCGGAAAAAGAAAAGCCCGACATTTGCATTTTGTACAAATCAATGTTCACCTGCACTTCGCGCTTGGGTGCGCCGATGACGTCCACCCGGGTGATTTCTTTGATGCCTTCAATCTTGTCCTCCAGGTCTTCCGCGTATTTGTTCAATTGCGTCAACGGCAAATCGCCCACGATATTCACCTGCATGATGGGTTGCTCCGAAATGTCCACTTCCTGAATCTGGGGATCCTGGTCGAGGTCGGTAGGCAGGTCGTTTTTGGCCTTGTCCACGGCGTCGCTTACCTTTTGTTTGGCATCGGCGGTCGCTACGTCGGTGTTGAATTCAACCGTTACCAAAGAAAGGTTCGGGACCGAGCGGCTCGTGACACGCTTGATGCCGTTGATGGACTTGAGCTGGTTTTCAATCGGTTTGGTGATGAGCTTTTCAATGTCTTCCGGGTTGGCGCCTTCCGGATAAATCGTCGAAACGAAAATCGTCGGAATCACCACGTCGGGAAACTGCTCTTTGGGAATGCTGATGAAAATGGAAAGCCCCGTCAGCGTAATGAGTATCGTGAAGATGTACACGCTGGTTTTGTTGTTGATGGACCAACTAGTGGGCTTGAATTCTTTTATATGTTTTAGGAAATCCATATGTGTCTTTTTTTAGGTACTGGTTATTCGTTACTGGTTATTGGTTTCCCGGCTCCCAGCTAACGAATAACCAGTAACCAGTAACCAATACCCGACTTACAGCGTCAGCAACTGCCCGTCAGTCACCGTCTGGTATCCCATCGAAATTATTTTTTCACCGGCTGTAAGTCCCGATTTGATCTGGATTTTGCCGTTGTACGACAGGCCGGTCACCACGTAGCGCTTTTCTGCCCGGAATTTGCCATCCTTTTCAACCGCAATCAAAGCAAATTTGCCTTTTTCGTCAGACTGAACGATGTTCTCCGACACGATAAGCGCATTGCTCAGGTTCTGGTCGTTGATCGAAACTACCGCATACATGTTTGGTTTGATGTTCGATCTTGCAGGCAGCGCGCATTCTACCGTAAAGGTTCTGGACATTTGGTTGATGGCCTTGCTCACCAGAATGATTTTGCTGTTGATGGTGTCTTTGGTGTCGGGCAGGATAATTTTTACCGACAAACCTTCGCGCACTTTATCCGAGTAAGAATCCGGCACTTTGGCTACGGCGCGCAGGTCAGAAGTGTTCACGATGTTCACCACCGGCATTCCTGGCGCCACGGATTGGCCCGTTTTCAGATACACCGCATCAACCGTGCCACCAACAGGGGCGGTAATTCTGGCGTATTTAAATTGCTCTTTCACGGACGCTAGTTGCTGCACCAGCGACTCGTAGCCCAATTTGGCCTGGATGTACTGGATTTCGCTGCCGATTTTTTGCTCCCACAGTTTTTGCTGGCGTTCGTACACGGTTTTGGCCGTTTCAATGTTGATTTCCAATTGCCGCATAGACTCGCGCATGGAAGTGGCGTCTACTTCTGCGATCAACTGTCCCTTCGAGACCTGCTGGCCTTCCACGACGTACACCTTTTTTAGCTGTCCGGGCAACCCGGCATTCACACTCTGGCTCTGCTTCGCCTCAATGTTCCCGCGAACCTCGATGTAGTGAGAAAACGAAGAAGCCTGGAGTGTTTCCAAAGCCACCGCTTTGGCGATTTCACGCTGTACAGTGCCCTCGCTCATTTTAGCGATTTCGACCTCCAATTGCTGGATTTTGCCTTCCAGTTCGTTTTTTTGGGTCTGAAAAGTAGCCAATTGCGCTCTTTTGGACGCAAGGTCGTCGCCGCCAGCTGACGTGCAGGCCGAAAAAGCAAGGGCGATTATAGAAAACAGGATAGTCCTTTTCATAACGGTTGTTATAGTTGATTGTAAGTTTTTGATTGTATTTATTTCAGCAGCTTCAAGTAGAAAATTTGCTATTTGCCAGTTGTGAAGGCCGACTGCAAACTGCCAACTCAAATCCTGCCGACTGAATGATTACTTCACGCCCATTGCCTTTTCCAAATCTGCTTTCGCATTCGCCAGGTCGTACCAGGCATTGAGGAGGTTGGCTTGTGCCGTATACACCTCGCGTTCGGCATTGGTGACTTCAAAACTGGAGCCAACGCCTTCGCGCCACTTGATTTGTGTGGTATTGAATATCCGTTCTGCCTGTGCCAGCGTTTTTTGGCGCGCTTTCAGTCGGTCGCTCGCATTCAGGTAGGCAATGCGCGAAGATTCGATCTGAAAAGCCATCACTTGTTCGAAATCTCTGATTTGCAAGCCGATTTTGTCCCGGTCAATGGAGGCTTTCTGGATTTTGCTCCGGCGGTCGAACCCATCAAAAATCGGCACATTGATGTTTATACCGACTAAGGAAGTAGAGAAAAAGCCGGCTTCATCGCCATCAAAAAGTTTGTTGCGCTGCAAAGACTGGCTGTAAGCGGCCGAACCCACCACCGAAGGGAAATACGATTTGCGAAAGCGTTCAATGTTCAGCTCGTTCAGATATAAACTTTTTTTAAGCACCTGGTATTCGACGCGGTTGTCGAAAAGGTAAGCGCCGCTGAGCGCCGGGTCGGCAACTTCCATCGGCATATCTGCGATGTTATCTGTCAAAGTTAGGGGTTGGCTAATCGGGTATTGCATTTGAAACTTCAGCAGGGTAATCGCTGTTTGTTCCTGACGCTGCAACACTTCCTGCTCGGTTTGCAGGTTGCTGAGCGAAAGTTCTAAGCGGTCCACATCCAGCAGTTCCGCAAAACCATTTTTGTAGATTTCGCGGGTTTCTGCGAGCAATTTCTCTAAATTGCTGATGTTTTTGTTCACCAATGCGGTGCCTTCGCGGGTGACCAATACGGCAAGGTAAGCTTTGCGTATGTTATAGGCCACCTCCTGCTCGGGGATGCCGATTTGTAACTGCCTCAATTCCCGCAATCCTTTTATCGCCTTCAGGCCTACAAAATAAGCGCCGTCAAAGATCAACACATTGAAATTGAGGCTGGCTGAGAGGCTATTGTTGGTACCGAATTGCGCCGGAAACAGGCCGCCGTTGGAAGGCGTCAGTTGATCTTCTGTGATCAGGTCGTAATTCAACAACGTGTTCTCCACCGCAGGGGTGAGGAAGTCGGGCAAAAAAGAAACAGGCAGTTCAAGAAAATACTGATAGCCGATGTTGCCCTCCAATTTGGGCATTCCAATCGCTCTGTATTCTTTGATTTCCGCTTCGGCATAAGGAACGTCCATGCGCGCGCTTCGGATAGAATTGTGGTTGGCCAAACCATACTCTACCGCCTGTTTCAGGCTGAAGCTTTGAGATTGCGCGCTTAGTTGTGCGGTCAGCAGAGTCAGCAGGCTCCACAGCAGCAGGGTGATCGGGAAAAATTTGGTGCGCATAAAATTGTTATGTTAAAGTTGAATGAGTGCTTTTGTTCTGGTTACTGGTTATGGGTTACTGGTTATTGGTCTGTTCCCACGTTGGGTTATTTGTTATTGGTTATCGGTTATTGGTCTGTTCTCACCCTCTCCCTCTCTCACCCTCTCCCTCTCTCACCCTCTCCCTCTGACCCTCTCAAATACTCCCCATACAACTCCATCCCTTTTTCCGAAGCAATGCCACGGATGTGGTAATCAACAAAAACCCGATGGGCTTCCGAGGGGCTGTAATCGTATCCGGCGTAAAAATCTTCGTCAACCATCGCCCCTAAAGCGCATGAAAAAATCGCAGTAACGATGTCTGTTTGAAGATCGTTTCGGTAAAGGCCTTCCTTTATGCCGCGTTCGATGTTGGTTTTGATCATTCCCGCCACAAAATCCTTGCGGTGTTGTTCCATCAATTCCCAACTGCGGTGGTAGTATTTTTGAAGGTCGTATAAAATGCTCGGCGCCGTTTGTTGTAATTTTTCATGCACATGCCGGCTGATGCGCAAGAGTTCGTCAATGGCGTTTTCTGACTCAAGCGTAATGGTTTGAGCCAATTCCTGCTCTTCCTGCACCCGCCGTTGCACAATTCGGTAAATAAGATCGGATTTCTGGTCAATGAACTGATAAAGGGTTTTTTTAGATATCCCCATGAACCGGCATACATCATCCATCGTCGTGCTTTTCAGGCCGTTACGCATAAAATACTGTTCGCACTTCGATAATATCTGCTCCATTCCAAACATGCTTACTCTTCTGTTTAGTCCGCTTGATAACAGCGGAAACTTTCGGCGGTTCAAAAGTTTCCTGATTTTCTTTCGTTTTTTTTCATTTTCCGACGAACAGTGGATTTTGATGGACGAAAAGCGGGGAGGAGTGTTAATGTTGTCGTAAAAATGAGTGGGGGATTGACAACCTCATTTTTTTTTTGCAACTTGCACACGTTTAATTCAAACACTATTTTCAGACACAACATATTGGGGTTGCAACAAGGAGTATCCACATTAGGGTAGTATGCTGCCAATTAGTCAGTAAAATGTTTATCCATTAATTAGGATGCATTTAAACAAATGGCTATATCAGTGTAAATTCTTATAGACATCTTGTAATAACTATCAATATCAATGATGGGGATTCCTGAAGCCATCTTAAATAAAAGAAGGGTAATTTTTCAAGAAAATAGTGATGAATTTAAAAAACTTGTTTCCCAAAATTACGCTAATTTTTATTAGCATATTAGTATTTGCATGTTCTAAGGATATCTATCCTAAAATAGAAGAAATGCAAGAACAGAATATTCAAGAAATCATTTCACCCAATGGTGTTTTGATTTCGGAATCAATCGGGGCGTTGAAAGAGGCTATTAAACCTTCAGTGATTCAATTATTTAAATCAAGTGCTGATTTCCATATTATTGATTTCAATTTCCTTGAAACAGACACTCAGACAGCTTTGTTTATCGAAATTTCTAATGATGAAGGAAAAAACAGTAAAATTATTTTTGTTAAAGAGGTTTCTTTTTTCCGAGCTCCTGATAAATGTTATACCATATCTTGTAGTGGTGAATGCTCCTGTACACCAAGTGGCACTATACATAACGGCTCTGTCACGTTTCAATGCAATGGACAATGCGCGTGTAGTATGACCGTTCGAGAATTTGATTGCCAGCCTTCTCCTCCTCCAGGTGGGGGTAATAACTAATCAGCATAGGAACGTCGCAATAATAAGTTCCTGTTTTCGGAGCGAGGATTTTTTCACCGGACAAGGCGTGAGAAGAGAGTGTAGCCTAAGCTACATGATCGACGAAGCAACGCAGTCCGATGGAAACGCAAGTTCGGCGTAGCCAAAAAGCCGCCGCCCAAATCGGGAAGTTATTATTGCGACGTTCTATAACAATAATAGATAAAGAACGGCGTCGTTTCCACATCGGAAGCAACGCCGTTTCGTTTCTTAAACTCAGAAATGATGTGAAATTCAAAACATCAACCTTATTATTTAACCTTAAAATTGTTGTTATGAAACAAATTACTTTTTTTGTTACGCTTACCTTGTTTAGCTTAACTTACACGGCACATGCCAAACTGATTTTATGCAAATGGGATCAACAAAACGTTACGAATCCTCCACGGTGTTATGAAATAACTGCGCTGTCTGTTGGGTCAAACGGCACCTTGACAGTCGCCTGTTGCCGGCACATGATAATTGCTCAGTCAGATAATTGGTGGTGGGATTGTGTAGACGATTGCCCGAGGGCACTAATGGGCAACAACTCAAATTCTGAAGTCGAAATCAAGGAGGGCGGTCTTTTTCTGGATGGCGTCAAAGCAGCTTAGATCAACAATTTGCCAGAACATGTGACAACTTTAGCGGTCTCTTACGCAAGCCCGATGGATTTCTTCAATATGGCCGAAACAGAGCCTGCTGATTGGGAATTAGTTGGGAATCAATTATACATCGAGGGCATTTTTGCTGCCACTTTAGTCACGGAACCAGTCGAAGGCAATGACCAGCAATTACAGGTACGATCGGATGAATTTACGGTTAAACGGATCATTTTTCCAGAAGAAAATTATGCTGTTTTGGATGAAGGCATCAGGTTCATGCTTTACCCAAATCCAGTTAAAGATGCAATCTTCCTGTCTTTCTTTGTTCAAAAAGAAGAAAAAACATCTATTGATCTTTACGATGGAACAGGGAGATTAGTAAAACGGTTAGCTAAAAACCTGACCTTATCTAAAGGTGAGAACCAATTAACTTTTGATCTCCGAAATATTGCCAGAGGCAATTATTACATCGCTATTCAATCAAACGGAAAACGGATTTCAAAAAAGATAATCCTTAACTGATTGAATATTAATTTATTTAAATCTTAACAAGAGCCATCCGGAAGTGAATTCCGGATGGCTCTTGTTTTTTATTTAAAGCCGCTTTCAAAAAATATCCACAATTTTTAAAATATCCCCACCACTTGTTCGTCTCCCCAATTGTATGGAGTCGAAAACAGCATCTGCAATACCGGACAACGCCACCACAAGGAGCAGCAAAATCAGCGAGGTCTTCCGCGAAGAAAGCGGTCGGCTACTGGCTTTTGTGCGCCAGCGGGTGTCGCGACTGGAAGATGCGGAAGACATCGTGCAGGATGTTTTTTACGAGTTGTCGGAAATGGAGCGCCTGATGAAGCCGGTGGAGCAGTTCGCGGCCTGGTTGTTTGCTGTGGCCCGCAACAAGATCACCGACCGCTATCGGAAGAAAAAACCGGTGCTGATGCAGGAACTGACGGTACCTGGTGTGGAGGATTCGGAAGATCGCGCGGATTTGTACCTTTTGGACAGCCTCTTAACACCGGATTTCAACGATGCCGAAGCCACGCTTTTCCGGGAAGCGTTGCTGGAAGCCCTCGAAGAAGCCCTCGACACCCTGCCCGACGCTCAGCGAGATGTTTTTGTCTGGCACGAACTGGAAGGCATTCCTTTCAAAACAATTGCCGAAAAAACCGGCGTGCCGGTGAACACCCTGCTGACGCGCAAACGCTATGCTGTGCTGGAACTGCGCGAACAACTCCGCGCAGTGTACGACGAATGGTTAAATGATTAAATTCAAAAAAATGAAAAAGTTCAGAGCTTTTAAAGTCTTAAAATTTATGTTTTTCGGCGCGTTCTTTTTGGTGGCCGCAAGTTTTGCGACCATGCTGCTGTGGAATGCGCTCATGCCGGGCATTTTTGGATTGCCGGCGCTTGGTTTGGGGCAATCCCTTGGTTTATTGGTCCTGTCGCGGTTGCTGACCGGCGGTTTCCGGCCCGGCGGCGGCTGGGGCGGCGGACCGCGCCACCACTACTGGAAGCAAAAAATGGCCGATCGCTGGGCGAACATGACGCCGGAAGAACGCGAACACTGGAAAAGCCGTTGGGGCGGTCGCTGCGGAAAATTCCCCGAAGATGTGCATGCGCCGAAAGATACGCAGAACGACTTTGTGTAAACCGTGGCTTGTACCGCTGATCTCCGAATCGGCGAAGCGGAAAGAGAATCGTGGCTGGCTTGTACCGCTGATCTCCGAATCGGCGAAGCGGAAAAAATAAAATGCTGTAAATAAGGAGAAAGCGGTTTTTGGAGTGATCTGAAGCCGCTTTCGTTTTGCTCAACATCAAAAATCAAATTTCATCAATCGTCATTCATCAATAAAAAATTGGATAGGTCGAATGCCAGTTTTATGCTCGCGTATCGCGGAAACCGTAACCGCCGGGAGATATGACCTTCAACCCCTGTCAGGGTTGCCAACCAATACCATCCGTCCTTAACCCGAATTGTATTCGGGGCTATTCACGTTCAACCCCTGTCGGGGTTAAGCTTCGCCGATATTGGAACACCAAACCACCTAAGTAGTACAAGCCCTACCAATAACCAGTAACAAATAACCAATCACAAACTCGCTACCCGATCAAACCACGGCTGCGCCTCCTCCAACTCCCCCGCCAACTGAAACAACAAATCTTCCCTTCCAATATTTGCAGTAAACATACTCCCTACCGGCAGGCCGTCTTCCGTCCAGTACAATGGAACAGACATTGAAGGTTGCCCGGTCATATTGGCCAAAGGCGTGAAGGGCATGAAGGCAAATATTTTCTCCGCCAGCTCGTCCACATTGGCGCGCAGCAAACCTTTTAGTCCAAACGTGCTGATGATTCGAATCAAAAGCCGCTCCTGTTTGGTCGGTTGCAGGGCGCCGGTAACGAATGGTTTCATAGCGAGGGTAGGCGTCAGCAGCAGGTCGTAGCGTTCGTGAAAAGCAGCAGCCCGGCGCGCAATTTCATTCCACTGCCTTTTGGCTAATGCAAAATCCAAGGCGGAATACGCCTGCCCCAACAGGTACAGCGCCCAGGTGCTTTGCTCCACATCTGACGGCCTGGCTTTGCGGCCCAGGAACAATTCCAATTCTTCGACATCGGCAGCAGCTTCCCCGAAAATCATCATCACAAAAATTTTGGTCAGGTCTTCTTTGCGGTAGGGTAGAGGGACTTCTTCCACCTCATGGCCCAGCGATTCCAGCAGTTTTGCCGTGTGGTGTACGGCGGCAATGCATTCCGGCTCCGTTTGTTGCCCCAGCGTATGCGTGGTGGCAAAGCCGATGCGCAGGCGGGGCGGCGTGGTTTGGGCTTCCTCCGTGTAAGGCCGGGCGGGCCGTTGGGTGAGGTACAATTCTCCCAATCCATCGCCCTGAATCAAGTCGAGCAAAGCCGCGCTGTCACGCACCGAACGACTGACGCAGCCTTCCGAAACGGCGCCGCTCCAGAGCTCGCCGGCCACCGGGCCCAGGCTGACCCGTCCGCGACTGGATTTGAGCCCAAAAAGCCCGCAACAGGAAGCCGGGATCCGGATGGAGCCGCCGCCGTCGTTGGCTGTGGCAATGGGCGTAATTCCTGCCGCCACTGCTGCTGCCGAACCGCCACTGGAGCCGCCTGTGGTACGCGTCGTATCCCAGGGATTGAGCGTGGGGCCATATAGTTCCGGTTCGGTGAAAGGCGTCAAACCGAATTCGGGCAGGTTGGTTTTGCCAAGGAACAGCATACCAGCGCGGCGGTACTTCCCCACCACATAACTGTCCTGCTTGGAAATATAACCCCGAAAACCCCGGCAACCCTGGTGCATGGGCAAACCTTCCACCTCCATCAGCAGGTCTTTGAAGAGCAAAGGCACTCCTGCGAATGGTAGGTCCGGCGTGATCGAATCCGCCATTTTTCGCGCCAGATCGTAGGTCGGATGGATGATGGCGTTGATTTTTGGATTCACGGTTTCTGCCCGCGCAATGGCGAGTTCGAGGATTTCGGAAGCTTTTAAGGCGCGGGTGCGCACGAGTTCGGCCAACGCTGTCGCGTCGTGGCGGCGGTATTCTTCAAATGTCATATTTTTCGTTTTTTAACAGACTCGATTCCAGGGGAAAGATATTTAATCCTGACCATATTTCAGAAATCTTTCCCGAATTGTGAATCTTGCAACTCAAAACGAATGGATCATGGAAGATATCCTGTCGCAAGTTTACGACCCGGAAGCCTTTCGGGAGGCCGGGCATCGGCTGGTTGATGTTTTAGCGGATCATTTAGGCAACACGCAAAACGGCCTGACAGAACAAGCCATCTCCTGGCGGCAACCCGATGAGGCGCTCGAACGCTGGCAGTTCGACCCTGCGACTCCCGATGGCGATGCGGTAGATTTATTGCAGGAAATATTGACCGAATCGGTACAACTGCACCACCCGCGATATATGGGTCACCAGATCAGTCCGCCGGCGCCAGTTGCAGCTTTGGCCGGCTTTCTGGGCGATTTCCTCAACAACGGAATGGGGGTTTATGAAATGGGCATTCCGGGCACGGCCATGGAAGTCAATGTGGTGCGCGCTTTGGCCAAACAAATGGGTTTCGGCCCGCAAGCGGATGGCTTCCTGACCTCCGGCGGCACCCTAGCCAACCTGACGGCCATGCTCGCGGCCCGCAGCATCCGGGCGGAAGGGAATGTCTGGAAAGAAGGCAATGTCCGCCCAATGGCACTGATGGTTTCAGAAGAAGCGCATTATTGCGTGGATCGCACCGCGCGCATTATGGGCTGGGGCGAAGCGGGAATCATCAAAATTCCGGTGAATACCCGGTTTCAAATGCGCACGGAATTGCTGGAGGAATACTACCAAAATGCGACGGACAAAGGTTTGGAAGTCATCTCCGTGGTGGGCAGCGCCTGCTCCACGTCAACCGGTTCTTTCGACGATCTGGAAGCGATTGCAACGTTTTGCGAAAAGCACAACCTTTGGTTTCATGTGGACGGCGCGCATGGCGGGGCCTCGGTCTTTTCTCAAAAATACCGCCATTTGGTGAAAGGCATTTCGTTGGCCGATTCGGTGGTGATGGATTTTCACAAAATGCTCCTCACGCCTGCGGTGACCACGGCTTTAGTTTTCAAAAACGGAGCGCACAGCCATCAAACGTTTAGCCAAAAAGCGCAATACCTGTTTGGCCAAGCTACCGACCCGGAGTGGTTCAACCTTGCCCGGCGCACGTTCGAATGCACAAAAGTGATGATGAGCGCCAAGGTTTACGTGCTTTGGCGCACTTACGGCACGGCGCTGTTCGATGCTTTTGTGACGCGCATGTACGACCTCGGTGCTGCGTTTGCCCGGTTGATACAAAATCGCTCCGACTTTGAATTGGCGGTCGAGCCGGAATGCAACATCGTCTGTTTTCGCTACCTCGGCCCGGGCGATGCGGAAGCCAACAATCGGCTGAATGCCCGCATCCGGAAAGCAATTGTGGAAGACGGGCATTTTTATATCGTGCAAACGCAGTTGCGGGGATTGACGTGGCTGCGGGTGACGCTGGTGAATCCGCGGACGGATGAAGGTGTTTTAAAAGGGTTATTGGATAAGGTGATTCAGTTATCGAATAAGTTGCATTGATTTAATTGAAAAATAAAGCACAATTTGGCAATATAGGCCATAACTTTATTTCAAAAAACAGATGAAAAATCTTCTCCTTTTTGCAGGCTTGTTTTTGGGGTGTTGCATTTCAAAAGCACAAAACCACTGGCTTCAGGATGGCCAGGAGTGGGTAGTTGAGGTTTCAGGTGGGTTTGGTCCAACTTTACCGCCAATTAATTTAATCGTTTGGGGCGATACCACGATCAATGGCATTCCCTGCAAAATCATTCGCGTGCCAGATGCCCCTCCAAATTTGATCAGCAACTGGTATGCCTATGAAACGAATAACAAGGTGTATTCCTATGGAAATTACCTCCAGGAATTCCAAAAGATTTACGATTTTAATGCGGTCCCGGGAGATACCATTACACTAAGACGCTATGTTGGCGGCCCCCTAACGCGTTACGTAATTGATAGCACCGGAACAATTGATATTGATGGTTTTATAAGGGGTATTCAGTATTGTAAATTTATCAACAATGACCTGGCGCCCTTTCACATTATTGAAGGCGCCGGGATGACACGTCCTGTTAATCCACTAACCCCCAATCCCCGTTGTGCATTTTTCTTTATTGATTATTATTCTTGCCAGTCTTTTGTGGACGGCGCTGATACCAAACTCTTGTGTTATAAAGATGACGAGATTTCGTTATCCTTTACGCCTGATGATTGTGAGGTGTTGCTGCCTGTGAATAATTTAGCGGAAGATCATCGTTTTCAGGTGAAAATTTACCCCAATCCTGCTCGTGATCAATTGAATATTGAATTCCAAAATGCTGGCAACGGGTATGCTTTAAACATTAAAGACGCTACCGGCAAGATAGTTTTCCAACAGGAAGTCATAGGCAATGCAACTCCTGTTTCAACTGCCGGCTGGGCAAGCGGAATGTATTTTGTGGAAGTTTTTGGTGAAAGCAACAGGGATAGTTTTGGCTATCAGCGGTTTATTGTAATGAAGTGATTTTGCGCCACAGCCATCAACTCCGCCACCTTTTCCCGCACCGAATCAAAATCCTGCATCTCCTTATCCTGAAAAAACTGTTGCGCCACGATTCCCAGCGCCGTAGCGCCTGCTTCAAACCATACTTTCAGGCATTCCTCTGTGGGTTCGATGCCGCCGTTCACCATGAGGGGCACTTTGGGCATGGGGCCGCGCAACGCTTTGATGAAATCCGGTGTCAAAGCAATGCCAGGGAATACTTTGGCCGCAGCTGCGCCCAATTCCAGCGCCCGGAAAATTTCAGTCGGCGTCATAGCGCCCGGAATCCAGGGGATGTTGTGGCGTTTGCAAACTTCGCCTACTTCCGGGACGGTGACGGGTTGCACCACAAAATCAGCGCCCAAACCAATGAACAACTCCGCTTCTGCTGCGGTATAAATGGTG
The DNA here is from genome assembly GCA_046153985.1 of Saprospiraceae bacterium. Classification (GTDB taxonomy): domain Bacteria; phylum Bacteroidota; class Bacteroidia; order Chitinophagales; family Saprospiraceae; genus JABWAJ01. The sequence goes on along the minus strand of JBJXFD010000053.1, from coordinate 1,126 downwards.
CCCATTCCCAGCAAAAGATCGGGGTAGCGTTGTTGGGTGAATTGCCTCAAGTGGGCAAATACTGCCGGGGCTTCCGGTCCGCGGTTGGTGAACTCCACCAGCCGCATGCCACCTTCGTAGCAGGCTTGCACAAGGTTTTGGGCATAAAGGGCGTCGGGGTGAAAAAATACGGGGACGAGCGGGTGCTGAGACAAGGTTGTCAACATGGTGGTGTGTTGTTTGGACAGATGTTTAAGAGCTTGTTGGGAATCCCCAACAAGCTCTAACAAATTTAGCGTTTTTTTTCACCGCAACAACCACCCAAAAGCGCCGGAAAAAAATCCCGCCATGGCAACAATAGATGTCCTGCATCACTTTGCCGATCCATTCCATCTTGTTGGGCCGTTCCCTGTTTTTCGATGTCGTCACCGAAAAGGTGAATATTTCTCTTATTTGGCGTTCCAAAAAACTCTAAGTTTGGAACTTTGTTTAAGAGTGTCTACCCCTGATTCAACTAATTCAACCAATTCACGACCATAATCTGCATGGCAAAGAAAAAAGAAACGGCTGTACTGGAACCTTCCACCCCTAAGGATGTGCGCGACGCCATTTTCATCAAAGGTGCGCGGGCCAACAACCTCAAAAATGTGAGCCTCGTCATCCCAAAAAATAAATTGGTCGTGGTCACGGGCGTTTCGGGCTCCGGCAAGTCGTCCATCACCATGGATACTTTGTACGCTGAAGGGCAGCGCCGCTATGTAGAGAGCCTGTCGTCGTATGCCCGGCAATTCCTCATGCGGATGAAAAAACCGGATGTAGACTACATCAAAGGGATTTGCCCGGCCATTGCCATAGAACAAAAAGTGAGCACGGCCAATGCACGTTCTACCGTCGGCACGCTCACGGAAATTTACGACTTCCTGCGCCTCTTGTATGCGCGGATTGGCAAGACGTATTCGCCCGTTTCCGGAGAAATTGTAAAGAAGCACGAAGTTTCCGACGTCACCGATTTTATCAAACAATTCGATGCCGACGACCGGGTGCAGTTGTTCATTCCGCTGCCTTATAAATACCAGGATCGCATCTTGTCTCGGGAACTGGAGCTACTCCTGCAAAAGGGTTACACCCGCGTATCTTTTGGCGGCGA
>JBJXFD010000033.1:0-6324 GCA_046153985.1 Saprospiraceae bacterium | reverse complement strand
GGCAACCCCTCCAGCCGGCGTCACTTCGGCACCGCCAGCAAATACCCGCAAAACTCCAGTGATGCCATTGACGTTTGCGCCGTTTGTGTTGACCGTCACGCGTACGGCAGTGCTTCGTTGAGCAATAAGCGTCGCAGTATGCCCTCCGTCTTGGATGGCCTGTGTTACTTCGATGCTTTGAACGCTGATGTCACTTGCACAACTCGTGAAGAGCAAATACATGCATGACAAAAGAAGGTAACTAAATTTGAAAAGGGCTTTCATGTTCTTTAAGTTTTAGAAAGTGAAAAAATATGGTTTAAGGAATCTCATGTTTACTGAATTCACGCAATACTTTTCCATTCGCGTTTTTCACGATCCGAAGGCTTTTTATACCAGCCCAAACAGGAATTTGCAACTCGAAAAAGCCGTGCATGGTTACTTCGGAATCGTTTGCTACAATGGCATTGAAGCCCACTTTTTGGAGATAATTGTTTTCATAAAGAATTTCCACGCTGAAAATGCCGTCCGGCTGCTCTGGGATGGCGTGCAGCAAATTATAGTTGCGCTTCATTAGGGAATCCAATTTTTCTAGTTTTTCGCCAACGGCATCCATCACTCCCCGGACGATGAGGACTGATGTAGCACCGGTAGGTGGTATGGTATCTGTGCGTATCACATTCAATTCGTTTGACTTCTTTGTAGGTTCAATTACATTTCCACAATTGGAACATAAACTCAGATAAAAGAAAATAATCAAGATTTTCATATCAAGAAATACTTTGAATTTGACATTGAATAGTTGTCTATACACCAATAAATTGCCATTGGGCAGTGCTTACTCAACGCCCCAAATCCTTAAAAACACGCCCTTCTTTTGCAAATTCTCGCTGAATACCTTGCCTAACACTTTCCCAGGTAATCGTCTCCGTCTGATATGACATGGCATTTAAACAGGCATAGTGCACAACATTAATTATACTACCACCTGACAATTCATATTTAGCCGCGACCTTAGGGATATCAAGGGCTTTGCCAGTTCCATTGACCTCGAAATGAATTATTTCCGGGAAACATTTCTGCCAGATGAGGATGCGCTCTCTTTCATCCGGCATAGGGAATTTGACAATGGCATTGAATCGCCGCATAAAAGCATCGTCAATATTGGACTTCATGTTTGATGCCAAAATAACCAGGCCGTTAAAGTCTTCCAATCTTTGAAGGAGGTAGGAAACTTCCTGATTGGCGTATTTGTCGTGCGCATCGCGGACGCTGGTGCGTTTGCCAAAAAGAGAATCAGCCTCATCAAAAAATAAGATCCAATTCTTATCCTCCGCTCTGTCGAAAAGGGTAGACAAGTTCTTCTCCGTTTCACCGATATATTTTGACACCACGGTAGAAAGGTCTATTCGATACACCTCTTTTTCGGTATATTTTCCTAAAAGACTGGCGGTCAATGTTTTGCCTGTCCCTGGTGGGCCGTGAAACAAGACCCTGTACCCTGGTTTGATGCGCTTGCGCAGCCCCCAGTCATGTAGCATCCGTTCATTGTGCTTTACCCAGATTTCCAATTCCCTGATTTGCGTCAGGATGTCTTGATCGAGCACCAGATCGTCCCAAGTCATGTCCGTTTCGATCAGTTTGGCCGGGAATTCGGCATTGAATGTGGGCCTTGATATCTTGCCTGTTGTAAATAGGTCTATGTACTCTTGTGCCAAGATGATCTTTCCACTCATACGCGGCTCGCCGGCCGGCACGTCTTCGAGCCAGAGCATGCGCTTTTTGCTAAAAAAATGCTCCGGGCTAAACAATTCCTGCACTTCCAGCCGCTTTTCGAGGTCATCGCCGGCGAGCAGGAACAGGGCGGTTTCGCCTGTGGGCAGGAAGCCACGAAAGTTTTTGCCGCGAGTACCGCCGAGCTGGGGAAAGTCGCCTTGGGTGGGTAGGGCTTGACGTATAAGGTCGTCGAACAAATTAGGGGCAATATGTGATACCAATGCGATAATTAAAATCAGGTATTCCTCGTCCGTAAAACTGTTTGAGGATATAAGTTTGAGTAAATTCGGTTGATTTTTACTCTTATCAGTAGCCCAATTTGGTATAATTATTTCTTCTGGTTTTTCATTAAAAAAAGAGGCTATTCGCTGTAGTGCAAATTGGTGAAAATCTGGAAGCAATTTGGAAAACTCAACGGTCATGTTATTGAATAAAATGATGAAAAATTTAACTGAATCCAAGTTTTATCAATTGCAAATTCCTTATTTTTATTTTAACGACCTTCCCAATGCGCCATGCATCACTCTCCATAGGAAGGTTTTCATAGGCTTGAAATGCCTTTGTATAATCTTCATGCGCATTTTTAAATTTTTCTAAATTTTTAGGTGTTTGATTGGTTGAATATTTATCCTCAAATTTAAGCATTCTATCTCCCCTTCGTTCAAGTTTTTTATAAACATGATTCTGGTAAATTGATTTTGTCCCATGTTCGTAATCATACCAACCTTTCGCTATCAAGGCATTAATTGAGCCTTTTTTTATTGGACTTGCAACTGCAGCCTCAGCGACGGACATTGGAACCATTAGGTTAGTATGAAGATATTTAGCCTTCTTCCCTTCTCCTGCTTTCATTTGCACCATATTGAAATGTTGTTCGGCATGCCGGGCTTCGTGAAACACTGTGGTCATTATTTGATTGATATCAGTCTTTGATAATGAGTGCATATTTAATAAGGTCTTATTTACTTTTATGCGCCAGTTCAGAGAATTAAATTTGCCATTGGTTGAATCTTTTAAATCTGCAATTATAATTTCACATTTGGGAACACCCGCGGTCATTAAATAATCGTTTATTATATCTGCAATCGCCTTTATCCTTTCTAGAGGGGTAGTTAACTTAGCCCAGTCCAGCAATAAACCTTCAACCGAATATGTATTTTGAGGATTATTTTCTGCCAAGCCAGATGGAAACATAACTGGCAATTCAGAATTCCCGGCAATTCCATTAATTTTAAACTGATTCTTATCTTGCCAATGTGCAACCGCCTGAACATCAGTATCATTCATAACACCAGTATTTGGCACTCTAACAACCTCTTGAATTTTACCAATTATTTCAGCTGTGTACCTCTTTCTATTTTTTTGATACCATTTTATAGCAGTTTCAGAGTGGCTACTGTCTAGCAATGGCGACGCGATAAACCTTTGTACTCTGGAACTCTTATTCTGCTGCACCACATGCGTCAATTCATGCGCCAGCAATCGTTTCCCACTGGAAGAATCCGGGTTGTATTTCCCGTCGCTAAAATAGATATCCCGCCCATGCGTGAATGCCTGTGCACCTAGTTCACGGTTCATGTCTGCAGCCTCTTCATCGGTATGGATGTTTACGCCCCTGAAATCCGCGCCGATGCCTTGTTCCATCTCTGCCCGGGTTTTATCCGGCATTTGATGGCCCTTTCCCTGAGAGCCTTCAATTTGACCACTTAAGGCTGGTGAAACGGAAGCTGGCGCGTCCGATTTAGCCTGTACGGGCGGTTTTTTTTCTTCTTTCGGTGCGTCCATTTTTTGCACCGCACCAGGTTTTTCCTCCTCTTTTGGCGCGTCCATCTTCTGCACCGCACCAGGTTTTTCCTCCTCTTTTGGCGCTTCCATTTTTTGCACCGCGCCGGGTTTTTCTTCTTCTTTAGGCGCATCCATTTTTTGCACCGCGCCAGGCTTTTCCTCTTCTTTAGGCGCATCCATTTTTTGCACCGCAGCGGGTTTTTCCTCCTCCTTTTTCATTTCCTCCTTTGCAACAGGATCCGCTTTTTCCTGAATTTCCTTATCCCGAGCCATGCGGGCGTCGTTGGTGCCGAGTTTTTCGTCCTCTTTATCGGTTGCAAGTCTTTGGATACTGCTGATTTCCTGTTTTTGTTGCACACCGGGCGCTTGTCCGCCTGAATGGTTGACTACACGTTCGGCCACCGTATCAGCTTCGCGCTCATATTTGTCGCCCGGCTGGCCAATGCTCAATTTGGTCTGCACTGCGCCACCGCCAGGCGCATTGAAAAAGGGCTTTTGTCCAGCCCTGTCTTCACTTTTTGTAAAAAAAGGCGCTGCCTGCTCCTGTTGTTGAGCTTCGTGCGTGTGTGCATTGCGATGTCGGCGGCTGCGAGCGGTGCTTTTCATGACGCAAGTTTTTTGATTTTTGTGAGCAATTCTTCGGCCAGGGCCTTGTAATCGCTTGCCCCGTTCGAGTTGGGGTCAAAATTAAAAATATCCTTTCCTTTTTCCTGTGCGGTGGCCAAAGCGATGTTGGCCCGGATACGGCTTGAAAAAACTTTTTTTTCTCCAAACTCGCTGGTCAATTGTTCCAATACCTGCTTGTTCATCGTTTTGCGCGGATCAAATTTAGTCAACACAAAGCCCAACAATTCCAATTTCTTGTTGAGTTTCTTGATTTTGACTATGTGCGTCAAAAAGCTCCGCGCACCTTTCAAGGGCAAAAACTCCGCCTGCATCGGCATCAACATTAAATCGCTGGCTACCAAAGCGTTCACCGTGAGCATTCCGATGGAAGGCGGGCAGTCAATGAGGATAAAATCGTATCGCTTTTTTAAACGCCCGATCAGTTGCGCCAAAATTTGCTCTCTGCCGTACACGCTGGCCAATTCCAATTCAGCTCCGGCCAATTCCAAGGCTGCGGGCACCAGATCCATGCCGTGGCAATCGATAATTGCCGTAGCGATATCGGCAGTTTCCCCAAATGCTTCGCGGCGTAAAACCTGATAGATGTTTTCAACAGGTTCTTCCGGCGCTCCGAGCGACTGGCTCAGATTAGCCTGTGGGTCAAGATCAATCAATAGCACAGACTTGCCCAGGTCGCGCAGTGCAGCGGCCAAATTGACAGCGGTGGTGGTTTTTCCAGAGCCGCCCTTTTGTATGGCGATGGATATGATCATTAGCCCAATTCTCCGTTAAAATACCGCTGCACCTTGGTCCACACTTTTTCCCCAACCTTTTGACCGAGTTTGCCGCCGTTCAAATTGCCATCTTTAAAGTGAATGCCGCCGTATAACCTCGACATACCCGCCTCTGCTGCTGCATCGTCGAAAGTTGCCCAGCTAAGGGTAATATCGGTAGCAGGCACCGGTCCTTTGGGGCAGTTCTTTTCAATACGCGAGCCTCCAGCGGGGATGGTCAGCGCATCGTCGTATTCACCGCTTTGACAGAATGCTGTGAAAATATAGGCAGCGGCTTTGCTGAAAGTGCTGTGGCCCGACACGTATTCTGAAAACGGTGGCGTACCCACCAAATAAGGCATCCATTCCTCACCTTTGATTGTTTTTTTGCCCTGACAGGGGCCGCCCCATGCTTCCGGCTGTTGCTCATCGTAAAGGTGCCGGATCAACGAAACCGGTCGAACATAATCATAATACTCCTTGCAGTCCCAGGCGGCAATGCTGGCATCGAGCAAGGCATTGGTCAGCGCAAAAAACAGTTTGATATCGTTGGCGTTTTTGAATTCGTTTTTTTCTGAAACATACCGTGCGATACGACAGATTTGCGAGGGCGGCGGGGCCCAAACGCCAGTTGCCGGATCGTTGATGGCTCCTGGGAAGCGGTCTTCGTGCATGCCAGCCCAGTATTCGGCGATCATTTTTTGTTGGTCGGTAAGCGCGGCACTGATGTTGAGCACTTCCTCGGCTTGTTTTTCAAAATCATCTCCTCCGATTTTTTCAGGTTCGCAGGGGCGAAATTCGCCGCCCCAGTCCAGCGCGAAGGGTTTCACGCAGCCCCAGTGCGGGGTCAGGAACGTTTGCGCCTTGCCATCGGGTTGGAGCTGAGGTTGCCATTTGTCAATTTTAAGCATGGCCTGAGGCGGCGGCGGGTTGGCTGGCACATAACCAGACCAGTCGGTGTAGGCGCCCGCGTGTAAAGTAGCGCGCGGGTTGCTATCATCGCCGAGGCGGCACTCGGTCAGCAACTTTGCAGACAGGTTGCCAATGCCGACTGCCGTATTTGGGTCGAGCGAACGATCGTCAGGGTTGTAGTTGAGTTCGCACATGTAGTCACGGAACATGTTTTTGTTTTCCGGCGGCAGTCCGAGCCAGAACAGTTCCATCAATACATTGTAGGCCGCATGACTGTAGGTCTTTTCGCGGTTTTCGCGGGTACACTCTGCATCCGGGCGCTTGAGTTTACTGCCCGTGGTCGTGCTGACCTCGCAGCCGCCATCGTTGAAGTTGGTCCAGGCATCGTACATGGCGGTGTGTACCATGGCCAAGGCGCGGGCCGCGATGGTCGGGGGTGTTTTGGTTAGGTAAATGGCGTCACAGGCAAGCTGGTTCCAGTGGCGGGCGGGGG
>JBJXFD010000020.1:0-3300 GCA_046153985.1 Saprospiraceae bacterium | reverse complement strand
TTATTTGATAGTACCCAACTTCGACGCACAGTATTGTACGCCAATATGTTGGAGCAAAAATGGCCCGATGCCCGTAAGTCCATCGAAGCCATCCCGGCTACTGAAAAGTTGCCTCGCCGAACCGACGTGGAAAAACTCATACAACGCGGAGAACGCTCGAAGAAGAAAAACCCCTGGGTTGCCACGGCACTCTCTATTCCAGTGCCAGGTTTGGGCAAGGTCTATGCAGGCGAATGGAAAGATGGCATCATCAGCTTGCTTTTTGTCGGCGTGAACACCTGGCAAGCCTATCGTCGATTCGATAAGGAAGGTCTAGACACCTTTTGGGGCTGGATTCATGGTGGTTTTGCGCTCGGGTTTTATTCCGGCAATCTTTACGGCTCACACAAAGCCGCCAGACGTCAAAACAAAAAGAAATTTAACCGTTTGCAACATGACACAGAGGCTATTGTTTTTCCTGTGCTGGATTAGCACGGTTCATTTTCTTCCCGCCCAAACCCTTGAAGAATCGCTGCATTTTGCCCGCGAGCAGGTGGCTGCCGGGAATACATCGCTTGCACTGAAAAGCTATCAGCGGGTGCTGTTTTTTAGCGGCGAACGATACCGTGAGGAGTGTCAGCGACAGTTGGCTGCGCTTTATGCTGACTTGGGGGACTTTGAGCGCTCAACTTTTTACTGCGACCTGTTGTATCAAAGCGCAGGTACTGATAGCCTGCGTTACGAGGCGTTGTTTAGCAAAACGGGCATGCTGATGCTTCAGCATCAGTACAAAAAAGCATTGTTGGAGCTGCTTTCCCTACCTAAAAATATGCCAGAACCCTGGTTGAGCCGAAAGCAACTTTATCTTGGTGCGGCGCATTTTGGTATCCGTGAATTTGATCTTGCGAGGGCAGATTTATTGCCACTTTTTTCACCAACAGATCTTGAAGGCCGCGCAGAATTTGAGCGTTTGATGCGCCAAGCCGAGCGGGTATCACGCAAAAGCCCCAAGACGGCTCGTGTGCTTAGCATGATCTTGCCAGGGGCTGGTCAATTTTATGCCGGCGACTATAAAAACGGCATCAACTCTCTGTTGCTCAACGCTTTACTGGGGTATTGGTTTGTCTCCACAGGTATTTCTTACACCTTTGTAGATGCTGCCGCAACCGTGACGCCCTGGCTTTTTCGTTATTACGGCGGCGGTATTCGAAGGGCGGGAGAGATTTTGGAAAAGAAAAAAGAAGCGAAGCTTCGGAAGGTTTTCAGAAAGATACTAGAAGAGCTGTGAAGCCCAAAAAGTAAAAAGACATGCAAATTAATCCAGACTCCATAGCCAGCCTGCAACAATTTCTGAGCCGCTTGCCAGGGTTCTCGGCCGATGCATTCGCGCTGGCATTGCCGTTTTTTCAGGAAAAACGATTGGAAAAAGGGGAGGTTTTTGTTCGTCAGGGCGAAGTGTGCCGCAAAGTAGGATTCATTGTTTCAGGCATTTTTCGCAACTATTACCTGAACGATGGGGTAGAGGTGACGGCGTGTTTTTGTTTGGAAAATACTTTCCTGACCTCCTACGCGAGTCTTGTGACGCGCCAGATTTCGAGAATGGAAATACAGGCACTTGAAGATTCCGTCCTGCTGGTGATCCAGTTGACAGATTTGGAAAAACTTTACACCCTGCACCCATTTTGGGAAAAAACTGGCCGAATCACTGCCGAACGGGAGTTCATCGTATTGGAAACCCACAATATTACCCGCTACGACGAAACCGCCCTTGAAAAATACACTAGAATCATGCGGAATACCCCTGATTTGATCCATCGGGTTCCACTTCAAAACCTTGCTTCTTATCTTGGCATTACCCCTGAAACCTTGAGTAGAGTGCGCCGAGAATTTGCCAAAATGCAAACTTGATCCAGATCAATTTTTTAGAAAAAGAAGGCCTCCACCTTTGTGCCATTCTTTAACTAAAAAAAAACAAAGACATGGATGTATTGAAAAAAGCGGTCGTTGAAGGGTACGGCCAAATTGCCCGCAGAAGCACTAAAAAAAGCCCATTCAATCTGTTCGCTTGTTGCTCGCCTTCAGAGGCTGCGGCGCACATCAGTCAGAAAATTGGCTATACCCCGGAGGCCATGCAATCAGTTCCAGATGGCGCAAATTTGGGCATAGGATGCGGAAATCCCTTAGCTTTCACGGCATTGAAACCTGGCGATGTCCTGGTAGATTTAGGCGCTGGCGCCGGGTTTGATTGTTTTTTAGCTGCGCCTCTTGTCGGGGAAACCGGAAAGGTAGTTGGGGTAGATATTACACCAGAAATGGTCGAACGCGCTACCGAACGCGCCCGAAAAGGCCCATATCGCAATGTGGAGTTTTTGCTGGGCGACATTGAACAATTGCCTTTGTCAGATGATTTTGCCGACCTGATTATTTCAAACTGTGTCATCAACCTGAGTACCAACAAAGCGGCGGTATTTTCGGAGGCATTTCGGGTACTGAAGCCAGGTGGGCAACTCATGATTTCGGACATTGTATTGCTCGAAAATTTGCCTGAAAAAATGCTTAATTCGGTACAAGGCCATATCGCTTGTATCTCAGGAGCGATCCTTCGGGATGAATATCTGGGTTTTATACAAGCAGCTGGTTTTGAGGATATTAAAGTAGAGAAGCAAGCCCATTTTCCGATTGAATTAATGCTGCACGATCCGGTTGCCCGGCAGATTGTTAGCGATTTGCAACTGAAACAACCTGAAATAGAAGGAATAGCCCAATCCATCACCAGCATTTCGGTGCGTGCTAAAAAGCAATGACTTATGCATCAATTAAAAAAGACTTCCGGATGGCTGGTTTCAGGGATTTTGGCACTTCTTGCGCCATTTATTTGTTGTATTGGTCCTATTTTGGCCCTTATTTTCGGTGCTGGGGCTGCTACATCAGCTATGGCCTTCACGGAACAATATAGTTGGCTGTTTTTCAGCGTGGCGGCGGTGTCTCTGGGGTATGCCAGTTGGAAATTGTTTTTTAAAGACAGGCGAAAAATTGGCCAGCCCATTAGACAGTCTATTTTGACCTGCCCCAACTGCGGACATCAAAAAACCGAGACAATGCCTACCAATGCCTGTCAGTATTTTTATGAATGCGAAAACTGCAAGACCGTACTGAAACCTTTGGCTGGCGATTGTTGTGTATATTGCAGCTACGGAACGGTAAAATGCCCGCCGATACAAGCTGGGTCGGTCAATTGTTGTTGATTAAATTTTCACCCTAAGGCAAAATAGAGCGTGTCCAGAAATGTGTGGCACACCTAAATTCGAGGTGTGCCACACT
>JBJXFD010000009.1:0-3507 GCA_046153985.1 Saprospiraceae bacterium | reverse complement strand
TGCCTCAGCCCGAGTCAGCAAACCAGCCCGCCACCCGCGAACAAATCAATGAATTCGTACTCAGCCAACTGCGCGAACACAACGTCTTCAAGTGGGAAATGGCCGACGACCACCTGCTTTGGAGCGCAGTGATGCGCGGCGATGAATTGGTCGCTATTGGCTACAAACCAGCCAACGAAGGCGACATCAACGAGCGGATGCATCTCCTTGACATCAGCGAAGATGCCTGGCAAGCCGCCCGGCAAAAAATCATCGACTTCGTCGTAGAAGAAATGAACCAGGACTTCCCGAACGAAAAATTCACGGCAGAAAGCCTGATGCCGCTGACTGAAAATGGCACGCTGCCCTTCATCAACATGCGCATCACGAGCGAGCGCATCCTCGCTGCCCTGCGTCAAATGCCCGAAGTGCGCTACGTAGAGCCTTCCGGGTACAGTTTTGCGGACGAAGGCGCAGAACAAATCACTTACCGGAGCGATGCCGGTTGCAGCAACTCAGCAGCCAGCAGTCTTCCGACAGCTGATTATGTCACCGTCAGCCCAAGCGTAAAAGTGCCCTGGAATTTTTACAACGCAAGCATTCCTACCGCCTGGAACACGAGCACCGGCGCAGGGATCACCATCGCAATTATTGATACGGGCACCTCACCCAGCCAAACCAAACTTGGCAGTGAATTCGCATCCGGCCAATCCACCGGGCGCAGCATCACCCGGTTGGGTACTTATGTAAGTTCCTGGTGGCCCTGGGCTTCTCCTGACGGCCCGAACGACCAGTGCGGGCACGGCACACAAATGGCCGGATTAGCCACGGCGCCACGCGGCAGTGGCGGCGCGTCGGTAGGCGTTGCGTACCGTGCAAACTTGTTGGCCATTCGCGGAACAGGGGACGTAATTATAAATGGCAGCAGCGAAAAAACCGGCGTTGCCAATGCGTTGGTGATTGCAGGCAATAACAGCGGCGTGAAAATCATCAGCATGTCCATCGGCGATGTTTTCTGGAGCAGTCAGGTGGCTGACGGTGTTTATTACGCTTATGGCCAGGGCAAGCTGATTTTTTCTGCGGCTGGCACTTCTACCTGGTTCACCAGCTGGGTGGGCGTGATTTTCCCGGCGACCATGGCAGAAGTTGTGGCGGTCACGGGGGTTAAAGACGGCGCCTCTTTAGTGAAATGCAACACTTGTCACTCGGGCAGCAAAGTAGATTTTGTGGCGGTTATGCAGCGCAGTGTGAGCGATTCGCGCACCTCGCTTACCTTGGCCATGAGCGGTAATTCGCCGGCGTACGTTGGCGGATCTTCGGCGGCTACGGCTACGACTGCCGGTATTGCTGCATTGGTTTGGGCAACGAACCCTTCGCAAACGCGCGCACAAGTGCTGAACCGCATGAAAAATGCTTCGCAGTTTTATCCCGGTCGGAATGGTGAGTTTGGGTGGGGGATTGTTAATGCGGCGACAGCGGTAACAAATTAGTGTCAGCTCTTTATAGGCCGAGTTAAAAGACAAACAGAAACAGGCCATTCCGAATTCCGGAATGGCCTGTTTCTGTTTTAGGAAGACCTGACGATTAACAATACCGGTCGAAAGCCATTTTCAGGTTTTCGGAAATGATCTCTGCCGAGCGGCCTTCAATGTGGTGGCGCTCGAGGAAGTGAACGATCTTACCATCCTTAAACAAGGCAATCGCCGGAGAAGACGGCGGATAAGGCAGCAAGAATTCGCGTGCTTTGCTGGTGGCTTCCTGGTCCACGCCTGCAAAAACGGTCACTAAGTTTTCAGGGCGCTTCTCGTGGCGAATAGCCATTTTAACCCCTGGCCGCGCATTGGCTGCCGCACAACCACAAACAGAATTCACGACAACAAGCGTGGTGCCTTCCTGATGATCAAGCGCCTGCACAACCTCTTCGGAGGTTTTCAAACTCTGAAATCCAAAATCGTTCAGGTCTTGCGCCATTGGTGTGGTAAGTTGTACCGGATACATATATTTTTGTTTTTTATTTAAGCAAAATTTCAGGGACAAAGTTAAAATTAGTCCAGATTAATATACAACAAGAGGAAGAATATTGTTCATTAGCCCTGGTACAGGATTTTGTGGTTGAGTAAAAAAAAACACTCAAATTTGTAACAAGGAACCCAAGTTTCAGTATACGTTATTGAAACAATATCCTTAAACTACACTTTAAAATTATCATGACATGATCCGAAAATTAACTTGTACTGCTGCTTTAGCTGTTGCTGCTCTCTGCAATGGTTATGCACAAGAAGAAATGGCCCCGGTGGCGAGTACCCCGGTGAGTCAAACCTTCAGTGATACCCGATTGGTCAATATGGCTTCTGTTGAATTGACAGAAAAAGGAAAATTAGAAGTTCGGCTGAGCCAGCGGTTTGGCGAAATGCTCGACTTCAAAAACATTGGCGAAACATTTTTTGGCCTGGAAACGCTGAGCGACCTCATGCTGGGCGTGGAATACGGGGCGATGGAAAACCTGAGCGTTGGGCTGTCCCGGGCAAAAGGCGGCGGGTTCCTGGCCGACGGCACAGCAGGGATGCGTCAATTGCTGAACGGATCGCTGAAATATCGCTTGCTGCGTCAGTCAGAAAGTGGCGTATCGCCGGTGACAGTAACTCTGTCGGGTCTGGCTTCGCTGTCTACCGAAAAGAAAGTAGAAGGCGAAACAGACGTAATCAGCAGCTATCCGAAATTTAACCACCGCTTGGCGTATCATGGCCAGTTGCTGGTTGCCAGAAAAATCTCCGACCGATTAGCTGTACAAGCTTCAGGCGCATACACCCACCGCAATCTTGTCCCTGAAAACGACGATCAGGGAATATTCAGCGCTGGTTTGGGCGCAAGGGTGCAGGCGACAAAATGGTTGGGCGTTGTTGCAGATGCGACCTTCCCAATTGCGGATACCCGCACCACAGATAATGGCTATTATCCGGTTTATGGCCTCGGACTGGAATTCAAAACAGGTTGCAATACGTTCCAGATTAACCTGACGAACGCAACCGGCATTACAGAAACGGATTACATTCCTTACAATACCGGCCAGTGGAGCAATGGCGATTTTCGCCTGGGATTCAGCTTGTCCAGAACTTTTGGATTTAAAATGAAAAGCGACGAGGTGAAGGAGTAGGAGGGAAGTTGGCAAAAGGCAAGTTTGCAATACTTGCCTTTTGCCTATTTGCCTTTTGCCAACTTGCCCCTTGCTCTAAACTTGCGGCTTGGCGATGTAACAAAGCTGAGAACAGTTCTCCATCCTCAACATTTGCTGTGCCACGCGCTGGATGTCTTCGGCGCTGATTTGCTGATAAATTCCGGCCTCTTTATTGATCAGATCGGGGTCGCCCATCAGTTCAAAAAAAGCAAGGTTGATGGCTTTATTCAGCGCGCTCATCTCGGAAAAAATGAGGTTGCTTTCTGCCTTGTTTTTGATTTTCTGCAATTCATGATCGGCAATCAACTCGTTTTTTAGCTTATCCAATTCTTCCCAGATGGCGGCGGCGGCGG
>JBJXFD010000005.1:0-4798 GCA_046153985.1 Saprospiraceae bacterium | reverse complement strand
TCCAATTGAGGCTTTTTAGGAACGCGGACGACGCAAACGACGCGAAAAACGCGGATTGCTGTACTGCTTTCCTCCTGCATTCTTGCCTTCAACAAGGTTTTAGACAGCAAAGGGCGGAGCCCGACGAATAGGACACGCGAGGCGGAACTTCGGCTTGGCTCAGCTACCGCCATCGCGCGAGCGAGTTATTTACCGTACCAAGCCGCGCCAAGCAGCGCCGTTTTAGGGTTCAAAATCAACTGAATCGTCATTTCTTCCAGCAAAGGCCGCATCCGTCCGACCTGAAAAAAGTGTTCGAGAAAAATGCTGCGGAGCTTTTCATTCCAGATTTTTGGCAGGATGCCGCCTCCTATGAAAATGCCCCCGGTGGACTTCAATTTCAGGGCAAGATTTGAGGTCTCGATTGCCAAATATTGCACAAACAACTGCATCGTTTCTTCGCAAATCGGACAATTTTCCTGCGCAGCAAGGGCTATTGCTGCCGATGGATCACTGCTTTTTATACGTTCCCGCAGGTTTGCAGGTTCTTCCCGTTTTTTTACATCCCGAAGAAAACAATAAATCTGATGAATGCCGGGGCCGGATACAACCCTTTCCCAACTAACATGACCAAATTGTTTTTGTAAAAAAAGCAGTAACTCCCAGTCGAATTCCGTGCGGGGCGCAAAATCCGTATGCCCGCCTTCGGTAGCGAACGGGTGGAACAAACGACCATCCCAATACAGCCCGGCTTCACCCAATCCCGTACCGGGAGCGATGATGGCCATATTGCCTTCTGCGGTGTTTTTCCCGGCGTAAATGCTCGTCAAGTCCTGTTCGGTTAAAGCGGCTATGCCGTAGGCTTTTGCTTCGAGGTCATTGAGCAAAAAAACCTGGGGAATGCCCAGTTCGCGGCTTAACACTTCTGCGTCAACCTGCCAATCCAAATTGGTTGCCCTCGCTTTGCCATCCAGCACCGGCCCGGCAAAAGCGATGCTCAAGCTTTCCGGCAAAGGCGCTTCACCATTGAAGTTCCGAATGATGTCAGCCAGCGAGTCAAATTTTTTAGAAGAGAAAACCGCCTCTTTTTCGAGCAATAGGTTTCCATTGTGGCGGTTATAAAGCGCTACGTCTGTTTTGGTACCGCCAACATCCACTGCCAACAAGGCTGTATTGCCGGAAAAGGATTTCTTTTTTGGAAACGCGATGGAAATCATTTGTTTTGAATTTTTCGATTGTCAGAAATTCAAAACTAAGCCCTGTGCTCACATTGCACAATGATGGTGGTCATCCCTGTTGCTGACAATTGGTGGCGCAGACGTTCGACTTCGATCAGCTACCACCATCGCGCGAGCGGTTTTGCGACAAGCACAAGAGATTTATATCAATTTTTTTTTGATTTTGTTCACGACACACCTTAAAATAATTTCAAAAGTGACGGCTGCCTTTCAAAACCGCCTGAACTTAATTAAATCGGTGAACACCTGCCTGCTCTTCCTGTTCAGCTCTGTGAAAGAACCTATTTTATTAACCAAAAACAAACCAGTATGCGTAAGTTGTATGCACTACTGGCTGCGCTCTCCCTTACACTCTCTCTTACAGGGCAAACAGCCAGGGTTCAAGTCATCCACAATTCTCCTTCTCCAACCGTTGACGTTTATGCCAACGGCGCATTACTCCTCGACGATTTTGTATTCCGAACCGCAACGCCATTCGTGGATTTGCCCGCAGGCGTGGAAATTGACCTCGCAGTAGCGCCAGGTAACAGTACGTCTGTAAGCGACGCCATTGCTACGTTCGACAATATTGTACTCGACGAAACGAAAACGTACGTGATTGCAGCCGGCGGCATCGTTGGCGACAACGATTTCCCCTTCACCTTGCAAGTTACCGACACCGGTCTCGAAGCTTCCGGTAGTGACCTTGTTGAGGTGAATGTATTGCACGGTTCGCCCGGCGCGCCCAATGTTGATGTGGCGGTATATGGGGGCGGCGACCTGGTTACTAACCTTCCTTATGGGGATTTTTCCGGCTACTTCGGCGTGCCGGCAGGTCTGTATTTGTTGGATGTAAAAGCAGCAGGTTCGCCTGATGTCGTTGCTACTTTTACGGCAGATCTGAGCGGGTTGAGTGGCCAGGCCATCACGGTATTCGCTTCCGGCATTTTGGGTGGCGATCCGGCGTTTGGGTTGTTTGCAGCACTGGCGGATGGCACGGTCGTGGAACTGCCCGTAACAGAATTTGCCCGGGTACAGGTGATCCACAATTCCCCGTCCCCAGACGTTGACGTGTATGCCAATGGCGCACTCTTGCTTGACGATTTTGTATTCCGTACCGCAACCCCATTTGTGGATTTGCCGGCAGGCATCGAAATTGACCTCGCGGTCGCCCCGGGCAACAGTACTTCCGTAAGCGACGCCATTGCTACGTTCGAGAACATTGTACTCGACGAAACAAAAACGTACGTGATTGCAGCCGGCGGCATCGTTGGCGACAACGATTTTCCCTTCACATTGCAAGTTACCGACGCCGGGTTAGAAGCTTCCGGCAGTGATTTTGTTCAGGTGAATGTATTGCACGGTTCGCCGGGCGCTCCTAATGTGGACGTCAGCGTTCGCGGCGGCGGTGATTTGGTTACCAACCTCGCTTACGGCAATTTTTCCGGCTACCTCGGTGTGCCGGCAGGGCTGTATTTATTGGAAGTCAAAGCAGCCGGTTCGCCTGATGTCGTTGCTACTTTTACAGCAGATCTGAGCGGATTGAGCGGCCAGGCACTAACGGTGTTTGCTTCCGGTATTTTGGGCGGCGCCCCGGCTTTCGGATTGTTCGCAGCCTTAGCTGACGGTACGATTGTTCAATTACCGGTAACGGAATTCAGCCGCGTTCAAGTCATCCACAATTCCCCTTCCCCGACCGTTGACGTTTATGCCAACGGCGCATTGCTCCTCGACGATTTTGTATTCAGAACCGCAACGCCATTCGTGGATTTGCCCGCAGGCATCGAAATTGACCTCGCGGTCGCCCCGGGCAACAGTACTTCCGTAAACGACGCCATTGCTACTTTTGAAAACATCGTACTCGACGCGACTAAAACGTACGTGATTGCAGCAGGCGGCATCGTTGGCGACAACGACTTCCCTTTCACTTTGCAAGTTACTGACGCCGGATTGGAAGCTTCCGGCAGTGATCAGGTTCAGTTGAATGTATTGCACGGTTCGCCCGGCGCGCCCAATGTTGATGTGGCGGTATATGGGGGCGGCGACCTGGTTACTAACCTTCCTTATGGGGATTTTTCCGGCTACCTCGGCGTGCCGGCAGGTCTGTATTTGTTGGATGTAAAAGCAGCCGGTTCGCCTGATGTCGTTGCTACTTTTACGGCAGATCTGAGCGGGTTGAGCGGGCAGGCCATCACCGTATTCGCTTCCGGTATTTTGGGTGGCGACCCGGCGTTTGGGTTGTTTGCGGCGCTCGCAGACGGCACGGTAGTGGAACTGCCGCAAGCATTTTTTGCGCGGGCTCAGATTGTACACAACTCGCCTTCGCCAACGGTGGACATTTATGCCAATGGAGAACTGTTCATCAACGATTTCGAGTTCCGCACTGCTACGCCATTTGTGGATTTACCGGCCGGTGCTGAAATTGACATCGCGGTGGCCCTCGGCAACAGTACTTCTGTTGATGATGCCTTATTTAATTTTGACAACTTAGTTTTTGAAGCCGGTAAGAACTACGTTATTTTCGCAAATGGTATCGCCGGAGATCCGGACTTTCCCTTCACCTTAGCGGTAACAGATGCTGGTCGGGAAGAAGGGTTAGATCCGGATGCCGTTGATATTGCGGTATTCCACGGGTCGCCTGGCGCGCCGGCCGTTGATGTATTTGACTTTCCAGCCACCCAATTGGTGGACAGCCTTGGTTATGGCAATTTTACGTCATACGCTTCTTTGCCGGTTGGCGAATACATCTTAGATGTGCGTCCGGAAGGCACGGATAACACAGTGGGGTATTTTTTTGCTGACCTGAGCGATCTGGGCGGCGGCGCGGCAATCGTTTTTGCCTCCGGACAGTTGGGCGGCGATCCCGGGTTCGATTTGTTGGCTGTTTTAGCGGATGGAACGGTAGCGAGCCTGTTGTCCATCGCCCCAGTGCAGATCATCCACAATTCACCATCGCCTTTAGCCAGTACGGTAGATATTTGGGTAAACAATGCGGTTAAAATCGTCGAAGACCTGTCGTTCCGCAATGCAGAGCCTTTCACGTTCTACCCGGCGCGTTTCCCGCTGACGTTTGGCGTGGCAGCTGCCAATAGCCAAACACCGGCAGACATCCTGATTAACGCAGGCACGCTTACGCTGGAAGATGGAAAAACGTACACGGTTATCGCAAACGGCATTCCTGGCAACGCAACCTATCCTTTTGAGCTTGCCGTCAACAGCAATGCGCGCATCTTCTCTGCATCAGATGACGAGGTTGATGTAGCAGCGTTCCATGGCTCACCGGGAGCGCCCAATGTGGATGTAGACGCCCGCGGAATTGGAAATTTGATTGATAATTTAGCTTACGGCGATTATACCGGCTATCTCAATATTGATCCGGATCAGTACTTCCTTGAAATCCGCGCCAACGGCAGCCCCGATCTTGTGGGTACTTTTGTAGCAGACCTCGGCCCCCTCGCCGGGCTTTCAACCGTAGTTTTTGCTTCCGGGCAACTTGGCCAGGATCCCGCTTTTGGCTTGTTTGCTGCTTTACCCAACGGAACGGTGATTGAACTAACGCCGGTTTCACGCGTGCAGATCATCCACAACTCGCCGGAGCCAAC
>JBJXFD010000028.1:0-11714 GCA_046153985.1 Saprospiraceae bacterium | reverse complement strand
TTTTTTTGGGTAAACGTCAAAGATGCCGCAGATTTCTACCCGCCAAAAGGAATATCCCCCGGCTTCACAAAAAATTAATCTGTTAAACCCGCCCGAAAATTTCGGTGCGCATTTTGTTTAGCCTATCCTTGCCGTTGCAAACACACAAATATCCTTCGGTTTTTAGGCAAACGCTAAGATGCCCGCAGCAAACCACGTCAGGTGTTGCACCCGAAGGAAAAAATAACAAACACGAAAAAGTTGGGTGCTGTCCGGCAGGTACCTCTGAACGCTCTTCAGAGGACGGATAGTATAAATAAAGTTCCGGGACAGCGTTGCCTTGCGAACTTCGCGTAAAACCTTTGCGCACTTCGCGGTAAAAAATAAACCGCAAGGGACGCAAAGGGGAATCGCAAAGAGCGCAAAGCGGAGCGCTTTCAAATTATCATGTAATTAATGACGACCAATAAACGGAAATACAAGATATAATGACACCGAACCATCAAAACAAGCCGACCAATCAACCGCTGTTAAAAGCATGTCTACCCTGCATTGTACCCGTAACGGGGGGGGGGGGGTAATGCACTGATAATCAATGATTATTGCTTCAAAGCGCTCTTCTGTTTTCTTTTCATCTGGCTGACGCCACACCTTTTAAAAGCCCAGGATTGGGAGGTAGTAGAAGGGTCGGAAATAAATTTTTCATTACCATTTGCAGGTTATCCCCAATTGAGCCAGGCCGGCTTCACAAGTATGGGCTTTGGCGCCAGTGGTAGTTCTCTGGACAATTGTGCCGGGGTTCTTAATTTCCAGAAT
The DNA here is from genome assembly GCA_046153985.1 of Saprospiraceae bacterium. Taxonomy (GTDB): domain Bacteria; phylum Bacteroidota; class Bacteroidia; order Chitinophagales; family Saprospiraceae; genus JABWAJ01. The sequence goes on along the minus strand of JBJXFD010000028.1, from coordinate 10,919 downwards.
GCGCATTATATAGCGGTTCAGGCAGTTCTTTCCAATGCTTACGAATATCGCTTTTCGTGGAATGTGCGGACAATTACGTCAGGCAAGTAGTTGCAATACCAAATTGGTACGGTACCAGGCTCGCCAGGGACGAATATCGGCAGCCCCCAGGACATCCCGCTGGTCAGCGGCTTCAGCCAGACTGTAGCCGACGTGCAGAGTGCCGTTTTCAGCAATTACGATGGCTCGTATTACCTGATTGTGCGGCGCAGTGGCGGCGGTGCAGCGCCGTCTGTGCGATTAGACAATTTCAAATTAGAGCACCGCCTGATCAGCCCACCTGTATTGGCTTTCCAGCAATCTAATGTCACCATAGCCGAAGGTGGCAACACCCAGGTATGTGTTTCAGTGACCACCCCTTCAGTGGCTTCCACGGCCGATGTGGTGTTGAGCAGCGACAACGCTCCACATTTGATTGATTTCACCACGCAGACCCTGACTTTCCCCATCAACAGTACTACTGAGCAATGTTTTACTTTGCAATTAGAACCGGTCAATGGCATACACGACGAGAATCATACTTATACGCTGGAACTGCAAAACCTGACCGGAGGCGCTACCGAAGGAACGCCGTCGGCGCTTACGGTGATGGTGACTGACGATGTGCCGAATCCTCCTGAAATCGAGTTCCAGGAACCGGAAATAACCATCGCTGAAGGCGGCAGCACCTCGGTTTGCATTTCCGTGACGACGCCTTCTGCCGGTTTTACCGCAGATGTTGTATTGACCAGCAACGCCGATCCTCACTTTACCAACTTTACTACCCAAACCCTGATTTTTCCAGCCGGAAGTACGTCGGAACAATGCTTCACCCTGGAACTTGAACCCGCCAATGGGATAGTGGACCAAAATCATACTTATACTTTTGAGCTGCAAAACCTGACGGGAAGCGCTACGTTGGGCACGGCATCGTCTTTTTCCGTGACGGTGACTGACGATTTAAATACGCTTCCCGTTTTGGACTTTGAGCAAGCGGAAATTACCCTGGACGAAGGAGGGAATGTACAAGTCTGTGTTTCAATCACCAACCCATCAGTGGCTTGCACCGCGGACGTGGTGCTGGTTGGCGGCGCCGATCCCCACCTGAACAGCTTTACCACAGAAACCCTTAGTTTTTTGGAGGGTAGCACGACATCCCAGTGCTTTACCCTGCAACTGGAACCGGCCAATAGCGAGCCCGACCTGAATCTCACTTATACACTTGAGTTGCAAAACATGATGGGCGGGGCTGTTGGAGGGGACATCAACACAGTGACGGTAACGGTGACCGATGATCAGGCAGGCTGCCCGTGGGCGGGGGAGGATAAAACGATTTGCGCGGGGCCAGGGGAAGGTACGAACATCGGCTGTCCGGAGATGAGTGGTACTGAAGGCTACTGTTATAGTTGGCTACCTAAAACCGGATTAAGCAGTCCGCTTAGTCGTCAGACTAATGCCAAGCCTGATGAAACAACGACCTATATTTTGTTTGTAACGGATAATGAAGGTAACTTCATAGGCTCAGATGAGGTAAAAGTAACTGTTTTCCCGGTTCCTGAAATCACATTTTCTCCCGCCACACCCTTGGGGTGTTTCCCGGGAGAAACGGTAACTGTTAATACACCTGTTGGTTTTGCTACTTATCTATGGTCAACCAATGGAAATGCTCAGAATGAGTCATTTAACGAAGCAGGGACGTATGGTTTAACTGTTACAGATAACAACAACTGCCAATCTTCAGCTTCAATAATCGTGAGGAACTCAGCCACCCCAGATGGTGTTGCCGGTTTTTTTGAAGAGAAAGGATTTTATCGCATTCCGGTTACCATTTTACCTGACCCACCAGGAATCGGAATTGAAGAAGAACAAGAGAAAAACTTGCTGGATTGTGGAATAGATCCTTGCTCTGCCGGAGGCATCTGCGTTTTTTCTGATATTCAAGAGCTCCGGTTTTTATTGGCGGGCGATGAAATTGCTCAATTTGAAAACGTCATTCAGAGCAATGTTGATTATTTTGAACAAACATTCGGATTATCCAATTGTGCTGTATATATAACAAGGAGTGATAATGTTTGCGCTGATTGCCCTGATTTTTTGAATACGTTTTGGGGGCATTTTGAAGCTAATGAAAATAGCATCTGGTTCAATTTTGTAAATCAGGAAAACTCTGACGAAGACGATTTATTTGTCCTTGCGAATATACCTGATCGAGAAAACCATCTTCCCGAAGGTTCGGAACGGCCAACACTGGACTTTCTTCGGGGACTTATTGGAGAAACTGGTATTACAGATAACCTGGCTCCTCAAACAAAAGGAGAGCGCGTAATTTTTATGACGCAGTTGATGTTATCCGGTGCTGTTAAAGATGATATTGATCCGCCTTTAAATGGCAATGGAAACCCTGACCCGCCATATTTACCTTGTGGCGGAGGTACGCAGGAACCATTAATATGCGTTGCTCCATCCGGTATACCAATAAGGGTACCTGCAAATTTTATTTTGAAGTTTGGTTTTTCCAGAGATATAGAACAACTTGTTTTCCCGGGAGCGTTGTCAGCAATAACCGATTTTTCAAATGGTCAGTATTTTCCGTCCGTCTCTCGTATTGGAAACGATCCTCAACACGAAGGGTATCATAGCTTCTCTGCAAAAACTTTTTTCCTTTATCCCGAACCCCTGGTTTCAGGGACTCAGGCATCACAAGTCATTTTAGGATATATTCAACGAACGTGGCCTGATGCGAATTTTGTAGGTACCCCTGACTTTGAAGTTCCCTGGGTTGCCTTGCCTTGCCCGATAATTTCGATGTATGATTTTCAGTATACGCCGACCGTAAGTGTCAATCAAAAGACTAACGGGCCTTATATTTCGGATATTTCTTCGGCTTTAGTCTCTCTGCAAATACTTCCTGAAATAAGGTTTCTTAATTCAGGCTGCGAACCGCCTGTGAGCTTTTCACGGTTTAACCAACCCCTTTATGTTAAGGTTATTTCAAACCCAAATAATTCAGAACTCCGTTGGTTATTTGTCGTAATGGACTCCCAACTGGGGCTCATTTATGTGCTTTCAGAAGTGGATGCAAGTGGAGAATATGTTTATAAAAAGTGGAATTGCACAGACGCTGTCTGGGAAGATTACACCCCTCCGATGCGTCCTGCTTTTGATATTTCCGGCGATGCTGTTATAATTGTCAGTGAACTGGCACAAACTACCGGCAACACGTTCTTATTCGTAGGGGGCTTCATTCCTGTAGTAGGTGAAGCTATTGATATAGGTACGGCTATTTTTGATTTGGTGCAAGGCAATTATGGCAACGCTGTACTGTCGGGGATATCGCTGGCTATGCCTTTCGTCAGTATCCGTAAGCTGAATGGAACGTTTTTCGCCTTTTTAGATAAGAATACGGATGCGACTAAACCAATCAGCTACGCCCGGAAACTGCGCTTAACGAATCCTGATGGGAGTGTGACAGAAGTCGTTGACAATATGGGGGATGTAATCAGTAGTGTGCTTGGTAAGGCTGATGAATTAAATTTGTCTGAGTTGAAGGTGGAGGAGTTGATTAATTACCTTGTTAAAAAAGAAAATTATGCTTATTATGTGGCTTTTAAAAATAACCCTAACCTTGTCGAAGGCTGGAATATATTAAGTGAATTACCATCGAGTGTATGGTCAAAGGTATTGAATCTTGAAGTAGCCAATAAGTTGAATAATTTGGGATTACACCCAAACCTATCAGAAGCAGTTAAGCAAATAAGAAAAATCATTAAATCATTAGACGTAGCAGGAGATGATGGAGTTGTTGTCCTAAATAAAATCAAATCTGGCCAATTTGATAATGTACAGGGTTACACATCTTTGTTAAATAAATCTGCTGACCCTGGATTTTTTAATGCACTAAAGCAAACCATGGATAAAGCAGATGAAGCTATGGCTCCTCCTTCCTCCTACCAAGCTAACCGATTAGTGTTTGAAGATGAGGTTGCTGCTTATGATGTCGATTTTGGTATCAAAACTGTTTCAGGGGAGCCCCTTTATGAAAAAGCATTTCAGCTAAAAAGCGCAACAACTCCCAATGCAGTTAAAAACAACCTCGATCCTATACTTGTTAAACGAATTGCTGATTCCCCTTCCATTGAAAAAGTGTATGAAATTGAAATGAGGAGTGGTACTTTTTCAGAACTCGAAAATATTAGTAATTTTTGGATGAACCTTAATGCTGTTAAGGCTGAACACCCAAATGTTATCATTCGAGTTAAAAGCCGAAGTGATAACTTTACTCGCACTTATTAACATGAAAAAACATGACTAAAAAACAATTTCACGATTCAATGGCGGTTTGGTTTTTTAACTTTAGCGATGGGAATTTTATTGGGGATATGCAGGCCAATAACTATTCTACATCTATTTTTGGGAATTTCAAATTAATACTTGAATATTTCATTGAATCGGGATTGTTAATGCCTACAAAAATAAAATTTTTGAGAGGCGCCTTAGGGGGAGATACAGCTACAGATATTTTAGACATCAACGTAGAGGCTATTATGGACTGTGTTGTGGAGGAAATGCAACGTAAAGAAAACAGTACGAATATAGGACTATTTGGAATTACTAAAATTTATGAAAAGGATGTTTGCCAAGATATTTTCGATATTATCAGAGTTTGGTATGACTTCAGAAATGGCAGGTTGATTATACATCTACAGGCAGACTGCTGGCTACCTGTAGATAGGGATGACAACATCCAAATAGAAATGGCAGAAAAGAATGCTCCGATATTGGAAAAAGTTCTTCGTTCCATTAAAAACATAGGATATGACGACATTATGCCCGACGAGGGAGAGGAATACTGTGATGAACTATTGCCTCAAATGGGGTTCAGAGTTTATTTGCACGATATGTTATTTGATCTGATAAAAAAAGACCTTTCTGAAACAGAGATAAGGAGAATCAGTAAATTTCTCTGGAGCAATCGATACGATAAAGAAAAGTCCTGGTAGTAAACTTGATATAACCATCGAAAAACAATTGAAAGCATCTCAATGTCTTGATTATCAACCACAACAACATGAACCAATTTAAAACCCATATCCTCTCGCTTGCTCTTTTCCTGTTAGCGTTCACCAATGCCAAAGCAGAAATCAGCATATCTGCGGTTCAGTGCATCTGCGGCCCCACCTCCCCTGGTGGCGTCACGATAATCGCCACTGGCACCGCCGGCCCATTCACCTTTCAGTGGTCAGGCCCGGATGGCTACGAGTCAACGGTGCAAAGTCCGACAGACATAACCATTCCCGGCACTTATTCTGTCACGGTCACCAATGCTTATGAATGTGCAGTGCCGTTGAGTACCGAAGTAGGCGCTTGCCCCGTCATAGACCCCCTCATCCTGACACCCGTGCCGGCCTGTACCGGCGCCAACAACGGCGTCATCACCCTGGCGCCAATCACCACCGGCACGGCGCCCTATAGCTACCTCTGGAGCAACGGCTCGATCGAACATTTCATCAACAACCTCGCCCCCGACGAATACTGCCTCACCGTCACCGACGCCAGCGGCTGCACGGTGCAAGCCTGCGCCACGATCATAAGCGAACAGGTGCTGGACTTAGACGCGCAAATCGCCAATGTCTGTGGCGAGGAGCACAATGGGAGTATTATGCTGAATGTGAGCGGTGGCAGCGGGGAGTATGACTATAGGTGGCATGATGAAAACATTGATATGATGTATGAAGCCACCCGCAGTAACCTCGCCCCGGGCATCTACAATGTCACGGTCAATGACGAGGATGATTGCACCATCACCGGCATGTTTGAAATCATTTCCAACCCATCGCCAATGATCGCCAACGCGCAAATCACCCTTGCCACCTGCGCCACTGCGGGCGACGGCGCCATTGCCCTCACCGTAAACGGAGGTGCAAGTCCTTATAATTATGTCTGGAATCATGGCCCCAATGGCCCAATGGCTGCTTCTGTCCAGAATCTCGACGGCGCTACTTATTTCGTGACGGTAACAGATGCTAATGACTGCACAGTCTACGCCCAATACACGACACTGCCGACCACGCCCCAGGATGCCGCACCTTATGTGAAGCGGGTGCGTATGTTTGCCGTGCCGACTACTGGTGGCGCTGAAACCGAGATATACGACGGGGAATGGGTGACTACGGCAGCAGGTTGCATTTTTTTTACCGGCGGGACGCTGGAGATATCACAGGCATTGATGACTGCTATTGCGGCAGGACAGCGGAAGTTGAGGGTAGAAGCGGAAGCAAGCGAAGCGATGGCGGAGATGCTGGTAGGTGGGCATTTTTTTGCGTTAAATGGTATGCAATTTCAAAGCCCTGTTCTTTGGCATCGAACCCTTCCTGAAAATGCTTTTGCTGCTGCCATTTCCAGCAATAACTTGCTTGAAGAATTTACATTCTTTGGTACAGATTTAAGCGGCAATCCACTGTTCAATTTACATACGGCCATCCAAAATCAAACCCCATGCATTGATATTCCACAGCTTCAGCCGAATTGCTCTTGGGAACCGGCACTTAACTCGAACTTGGGCCAGGTTTATGTACTGGAGCGCAAGTGTTTGCAAGTGGATTTTGAAATGTGGGTTGATGCTGGCAGAATCAACGCAACCGCAACCGGAGGAACGGGGCCTTATACTTATGTTTGGACAAATGCAACCACAGGAGCTCTTGTCGGTACAACACAAATGGTAGGCGTCCTGGCGCCGGGTCGTTATTGCGTCAAGGTCACCGATGCAACTGGATGTTCCTTAGAGGAGTGTGTGACGTTATGCGTACCATTGGATGAATTAACAATTGATGATGCGTTCGAAGTATACCCACCTTGCCCAGGAATGGCGGATGGCAGTATATGCCTTACTCCGGGTGCTTTTCACAATTACCCGGTAGTGTACCAGTGGCAGGATGGTTCTTCCGGAGCTTGTATTTCTGGATTATCACAAGATTTGGACTATTGTGTAACAGTCACGGAATTAGTCTGCATGCAGCCTGTCTCAGATTGCATCATCAAGCTTGGCCCCGTAGGCCCGGTAAACGTTGCGCTGAGCAGCAGCCAACCAGCCTGCCCGAACGGCGGCACAAACGGACGACTGCAAGTTACGGCATCCGGTGGCAGAGCGCCCTATGCTTATGTTTGGGACAACGGAACCACAGGAGCGATCAACGCCGGTTTATCGGCGGGCGCCTGTCATTCGGTGACGGTGACAGATGCCTGCGGCCAAACGGCGGTTCAATGTTTCAATTTACCCAATTATGCTGCTGTTGCGATAAACGGATCAACCATTACTCCCACAAGTTGCGTAAATGGCACAAACGGAAAAATTCAGTTGGACCTGAGCGGCGGCGTAGCACCTATGACTTTTCAGTGGACGGGGGGCAATACGACGACAATCGCAAGTTTGAACAATATTGAAACCGGAACGTATTGGGTAACGATTACAGACGCCTGCGGGAGTCTGGCTTCCGGAGGGCCATTTGTGGTGGGAACGAACTATACCCCAATGGCGACTTCGGGAATCAACATATCTGCCGCCTGCGGTAGCGCAGCTACGGGATCCATCAGATTCAACCGCACTGGCGGAGCGGCGCCATTCGTCTTTAACTGGTCGGGGCCTAATGGTGGGTTTACGCCTAACCCGAATGGATCCATTCTCAATAATTTACTACCAGGTAATTATTCCGTTACCATAACCGACGCTTGTGGCGAAACTTTGGATCAAAGTTTCACCGTGGGAACAACCTCTGCGAGTACTTCCATCCAGGTCAATGAAACCGTTATCACCCATATTTGTGCGCCTGGGCAGACCGGCGCCATTGACCTGAGCGTTTCAGCCAGCAGCGGAACGCTCACTTTTGAGTGGAGTAATACGGGCGCTACTACGGAAGATGTATCCGGACTTTCCGCAGGTGAGCATACGGTGACCATCTCGAACGGAAATTGTACATTCACCAGTTCTTTTACTATCGAAAACCCTCAATGGGAACTTGTAGCCATACCAGAGCCTGCGCTGTGTAAAAACGAAAATGGATCAGTAAACTTAATAATAGATGGTACCGCAATAGGCCTTTTATTTCTTTGGAATACAGGACAGACCACCGAGGATATCGCCGATCTGGCGCATGGCATATATAGCGTTACAGCAACAGATATTTTCAATTGTTCTCGAATGACTCTCGTCGAAGTGGGAGAGGCGAGCAGCGCCCTGATCATTAATCAGGATATTATTGAAGGATCCTCTCTGGAACAACTCGAGCCAAACTATTTCTTAGATACAGAAACCGGAAGTATCGGGATCAGTATAAACGGGAGCCAACCACCTTTTAGCTTTGCCTGGAGCAATGGCGCCACCAGCGAAGATATTGCCAATTTAGCCTCCGGGACTTACACGGTAACAGTGACGGATGGGAGAGGATGCCAGGCAATGCGAAGCTTTTTTGTTCATATTTGTAACAATTCCAATCTTGGTATTTTTATTAATCCTAATCAGGTAACCCCTTTAAACTCACCCGGAGGCGGAGCCTTAAACCCGGGAGTGTCAGGAGGAACCACACCATATCAGTTTTCCTGGGCAGGGCCTGGCGGTTTTTCCGCGAATACTTTACATATTTCAGGACTGACCCAAAGTGGAACTTACCAATTAACAGTGACTGATTTTTGCGGCGCAGAAGCCGTGTTTCAATATACTTTAAACTATTGTGATCACGACCTTTCTGTTATTTTTAATGCTGTAAACCAGTGTTTGGATAATGGTTGGTTTGATCCGTTTGATCCACAACCAAGGTTGATTTTAGGAAGAATAGTTACATCACCATCATCAATCCTTCAAGGGACATCCATATACGTGGAATGGACAAATCCTGGAGGGCAAATTATTGAATCTGGTTATGTTGATTTGGAATCCCACTCTGGTTACTATACAATTTCAGGGCCTTTGGAACGTATCGAGATAAATGGCAATTCTCCCGGAGAATATTGTGTAACAATTAGGGATGCCTTTGGGTGTACCACAACTGCATGCAAAAGTTTTGTAAATGAAAGACCTGCATTTTGGGTTGGAGGGGCTTGGATCCACCCATCTTACGACTATATTATTACTGATTATGGTGTTGAACCGTTCAGTGCTAATTTTTATTACGAAGAATGTGTTACCTGCGATATTCCTTTTCTTAACGACTATAATTGCATAGCCAATGAAGACAGGTTGAGAGAGCCCCTAAGATATGAGCCAACTGATGATAGTAACCCTTGTGGAGGAGGGGGGATGATCCATTTAGCAGGCACAAATTCGATGATTACTATTGATGTGCCCCCCAACTGGACATCATCATTTTTTCAGAGAGAAGACAGATGTGCATGTTATTTTCCAACAGGAACGATAGCAGGAATTGGTAGTCCAACGCTTCCTTTTCCTATATTTCCTGGAGCCACTACAGGTCCGGCTGATTGGCCGGTTTATGTTGAATTCGATTGTCAAAGCAATATTGATCCACCAACGCCGCCTCAGTCAGAAGGTCTTTGTCCAACTGAATGTACATGTATAGTTGAGACCAATAATGAAAGTATTTGTTCTTATGATTTCGTATGCATTGAGACTGGGGACGTTATTCTGGAAATTCCGGGAACAACAATTGTATGTATTTTGCGCCGAACAGGAGGAACATGTGATTTGGCGGAGGTGTGCTTCGAAAACTGCAGTGTGCTTGAATTATTGACTGTAGGTGTTGATTGTAACACGGCCATTGAGTGTCCAGCTTGCCTAACTTCGGGTAGTGAGCAGGAAGAGCAGGCATTTTCAGGCAACTCCAATGAGAATGCTACAATTAGTGCACCGATTTTAACAACCATACCAATTGCAAATCAAGGCGAGGAGACATTTAAGTCCATTGTTTATCCGAATCCTTTCGACAAAAAATTGTATGTTTCATTAACCTCACAGACTAATTCAAAGGTACAAATGAGCGTTTACGATGTAGCAGGGCGACCTATTCTGCTTCGAAACATAACTGTGGACGCGGGACATCATTTGGAAGCATGGGACACTGATTTCCTGCTTCCACCTGGTATGTACCAATTGTTGATCGAAACCGACCAGGGGCACCGCACTATCCACCGAATAATGCACTTGAAAGAATAATGAAAAAAGAATTGATACTCAATGGCTGCATACTTCACGTCTTGATGGGGTATGCAGCCTGCCATTTTAGGTCCCAAACCTTGAAATGGCTGACTTTAATTGGCATGATCCTTTTTCTGGGGTTGGATACCCACGCCCAAACCTTCCGGGCAGTGAATAATGAGCCCGATCCGTCGGTATTTGTAGCAAGAAACAATAGGGTCCGCCTTGATGATTGCAGCTATTTTATGGGTGTTGGAGCTTCAGGACGATTTTGTTATAGCCTTACCTATGCAAGCGGTGAGCCAGGGACGGTTGGTTACTTTGATGCCATCGAACTTAGTGGGTTGTTTTTTAGAGGTTTTATTCCCATTTCTCTTATGTATCTTCCTTTTGTTCAGGACACCCTTTGGTGGCCAAACCCCAACCCCATCAACGGCTTCCCCTCCCCCTCCGATACCATCCTCAACGCCATGACCTGCGACTTCTCCGGCAATATCTTCGCTGCCGGTCGTGGCATCAGCACCTACCGGCCTTCCACCGGGGTGCTCACTTACTTAGGCGACCTGCCGCCGGGATTAGAATCGGCAGGCGGGATCACCCACCGCAATGGGGAGGTGTTCATCAGCACGGTGAGCAACTCACTGGCACGGGTAGACATGCAAAATCCTGCTAACACGTTGGAAGTCATGCAGTTCCCGCCCGGTACGCCCATCGTGGACGGCCTGATTACGTTTCCGTACCGCTGCGACAGCTTGGT
>JBJXFD010000625.1:0-12170 GCA_046153985.1 Saprospiraceae bacterium | reverse complement strand
AGTGTGTTCCCAATTTCAGCGAGGGCCGAAGCCCTGAAGTCATCCGACAAATTACCGACGCCATCGCCGCCGTGGAGGGCGTTCGGCTGTTGGACGTTGACCCCGGTAAAGCCACCAACCGCACCGTCGTCACCTTTGTGGGCGAACCGGAACCCGTGGTGGAGGCGGCATTTCAGGCCATCAAAAAAGCAGCCGAATTGATTGATATGCGCCAGCACAAAGGCGAACACCCGCGCATGGGCGCTACGGATGTCTGCCCGCTTGTCCCGGTGGCCGATATCACGCTGGAAGAAGCAGCGCAATGGGCGCACCGGCTGGCAGAGCGTGTCGGGCAGGAATTGCAACTGGGTGTTTTTATGTACGAAGCGGCAGCAACCCGCCCGGAACGCCGCAACTTAGCAGAAATCCGCTCCGGCGAATACGAAGGCTTGGCCAAAAAATTGGAAAATCCTGATTGGAAACCCGACTACGGCCCGGCGGCTTTTAATGCCAAATCGGGCGCAACGGTCATTGGCGCCCGCGATTTTCTCGTGGCGTACAACGTCAATCTCAATACCACTTCGGTGCGCCGGGCCAACTCTGTTGCGTTCGACGTGCGCGAGCAGGGGCGCATCCTGCGCGAAGGCGACCCCATCACCGGCCCTGTCGTCAAAGACGAAGCCGGCGAACCGGTGCGCATTCCCGGTACGCTGAAATCGGTGAAAGGCATTGGCTGGTTCATCGAAGAATACGGCATCGCGCAGGTGTCCATGAACCTGACCAACATTAACATCACTTCCGTACACGAAGCCTTCGAGGCTTGTTGCGACAGCGCTTCGCAGCGTGGCATGCGGGTGACCGGCTCGGAATTGGTGGGCATGGCGCCGCTGAAAGTTTTTTTGGACGCCGGGCGCTATTTTCTGGAAAAACAACAGCGCTCAACGGGCGTTTCGGAAGCGGAACTCATCAAAATTGCCGTCAAATCGCTGGGGTTGGATGAACTCGGTCCATTTGATCCCGAAAAAAAGATCATCGAATACCAGTTGCGGGATGCTTCGCGCAACCGGCTTGCAGGAATGACCTTAGACGCTTTCGCGAATGAAACGGCGTCTGAAAGTCCGGCGCCCGGCGGCGGTTCCATTGCCGCTTACGTCGGCGCTTTGGGCGCAGCCTTGGCCACGATGGTCGCCAACCTGTCGTCGCACAAACCTGGCTGGGACGAGCGTTGGAAAGAATTTTCCGATTGGGCCGAAAAAGGACAGGCGCTGAAAGACAAGCTGTTGCGCTTGGTGGACGAAGATACCCACGCCTTTAATGCGGTGATGGATGCCTTCCGTTTACCCAAAAACACCGAGGAGGAAAAGCAAACGCGCAAGGCGGCTATTCAGGCTGCCACGTGGCAGGCCATTGAAACCCCGCGCCTGACGATGGAGCTGGCGATGGAGAGTTTTCCAATGGTGCGGGCCATGGTGGAGCAAGGCAACCCCAACTCAGTGACCGATGCAGGCGTTGGCGCCCTGTGCGCGCGCGCGGCGGTGTATGCAGCCTATTTGAATGTGAAAGTCAATACATCCGGAATCACTGACAAAACCAAAGCGGCAGCGCTTTTGACCTGGTGCGAAGCGCAATGCGCTGAGGCGGATCGGCTGGAACGGGAGATTTTGGCGCTGGTGCAGGAAAAAATAGCTCTATGCAAATCGTAACCGTCACTGACAAAAAAACCTGGCGCTTATTCCACCGGGTACTCGACGCCGTCTACGCGGGCGATCCGAACTTCGTTCACCCACTCGAAAAAGAGATAGAAGGCATTTTTGATCCGACGCACAATGGTTTGTTGCAGCACGGTGCGGCTTGCGTTTATGTGTTGCTGGATGAAAAAGGCAAGCCGGTTGGCAGGGCTGCCGCTTTTGTAGACCACGACGGCAATAAAAATGCGGCGCATCCTACGGGCGGCATCGGTTTCTTTGAGTGCATCGCCAATGAGCAATACGCCCGCGCTTTATTTGAACACGGGGAAGCTTTTTTGCGCGGGCAGGGGGTACACTTGGTGGATGCGCCGGTCAATTTCGGGCAGCGCGACCGCTACTGGGGGTTGTTGGTGAAGGGGTTTGTGCAGGCTATGTACCAGGAAAACTACAACCCACCTTATTACGAAGCATTTTTTCTGCAAAACGGCTACATCCCATTTGAGCAAATCCTGACCTTTAAAGGCGCAACCGCCGACATTCCTTTCGAGCGGATGCGGAATATTGCCCAGCGCCTGAAGGAGCGCAATCAGATTGAGATAAAAACTTTAGATTTTAACCACATAGAAAGCTTCGCCCGCGATTTTTGCGAAGTCTACAACGCCGCTTTCGACAGCTTTGCCCATTTCAAACCGCTTGACCCGGCTCAGGTGGTGCATTTTATGAAAGAAGCGAAAGGGGTAGCCGACCCGGGATTAGCCTGCATTGCGTATTGGGAAGGGCAGCCGGCGGGTTTGATTGCCCTTGCGCCCGACATCAACCCGTTTATCCGCCATGCCAAAGGCAAGCTCAACTGGTGGACGATCCCGTTGTTTTTGTTCAAATACCGGTTTGCCAAAACAAAAAATGCGAAGGGCCTTGGTTTTGGCGTCCATGCAGATTACCGGTCGAAAGGCATTTTTCCGCTTTTGCTCGACTTCTTGTCCACACCGTACAATGTCAACACCTATCCTTATATGTATCTGGCGGGCATCCGGGGGCACAACCACGAAATCCAGAGCATGTATTCCAAAATGAATGTCAAAACAGATCGGGTTCACGTGGCGTTCCGGAAGGCTTTGGTTGCCGAGGCCCCAATAGTGCCTTTTGAGTTTTTGGAGGTAGATTAATGCAATCAAAACCATTGCTTTGCTTACAGACGTCTTATGGTTCCTCTTTTTTTTCGCCACCCTGGTGCAGATCGCTTACTGGGTTTTTGGCTTGTCCGGACTGTTGCGTTATCGCCCGCCCAAAACGGCTAATCCGGATCAACCCGGCGTCTCCATAATCATCTGCGCACGCAACGAAGCAGAAAATCTGAAAAAAAATCTTGGCCGGATACTAAATCAAAACTACCGTTCCTTTGAAGTTTTGGTCGTAGATGATCATTCTTCTGATAAAAGTGCACAGATAGTTTTGGAATTTCAAAAAACACATCCTATCTTGCACCTAATTTCCGTAGAGGATGCTAATCTTCGAGGGAAAAAAACAGCTTTGAGCATAGGGATTGAACATTCCCGATTTGAAACCATACTTTTAACCGATGCGGATTGTGCGCCTGCAAGTCCCTATTGGTTGGAAAAAATGCAAAGTCTTCTTCAAGGGGACATTCAAATCGGAATCGGTTACGGTCCTTATAAAACACACCAAGGTCTTTTAAACGCTTTTATCCGTTTTGAGACTTCTTTTACGGCTATCCAGTACCTTTCCTTTGCAATTTATGGTTTGCCCTACATGGCTGTAGGGAGAAATTTAATTTATCGAAAATCTCTGTTTTTTCAGCAGGGAGGTTTTCGCAGCCACGCGCATGTCCTTTCCGGCGATGACGACCTTTTCGTCAACGGAGCGGCAAGCGCCCAAAACACCGCTGTAACAATACATCCGGATACCTTCGTCTTTTCGGAGCCGAAGCGTACCTGGAGAGGCTACTACAACCAAAAGTCAAGACATCTGACCACAGGAAGGCATTATCGCCTCCGACATCGCATCGCATTGGGCGGGCTTTCAGCCAGTCATGCGTTGCATTATGTCTGCGCGATTGCCCTGCTGACCTGTGGCGCGTTTGCACCAGTTGTATTTTTCACCTGGCTGGCGCGAATGGGCGTAGTGCTTTTTGTTTACGGCAAATCTTTGCGGAAGTTACAAGATCCGGGTCTTTTAATCTGGGTTCCACTCCTCGATGCTGTTTATGTTCTGTACTATTTCCTGCTCGCGCCGGCTCTAATTGCCGGAAACGGGAAACAATGGAAGTAGTAGCAAGAACAGCCCTCTCTGCACGGGCGATTCAGGATTTTGATCTGGTTAAGGATGCCGTAAAAGGCGATCAAAAAGCGTATGCCATCCTCATGGACCGCTACCGGCATTCCATTTACAACCTGATGTTCAGGATGGTCAGCGACCGCGAAGACGCCAACGACCTCACGATTGAGGCTTTTGGCAAAGCTTTCGTCAAGTTGCCCAGCTATGTGCCGCGTTATGCGTTCAGCACCTGGCTGTTCAAAATTGCCATCAACAATTGCATAGACTATATCCGCAAAAAGCGCCCGCACGTAATGTCTATTGACGATCCGGTAGAACCAGACAGCGAGCAGGACTACACGGCCAGCATCCGCGCGCGCGCCCTCGATCCGGAAGAGCAGATCATCCGGATGCAGCGGGAAACGCTCATGCGCTGCGCCGTTGGCCGCCTGAGTTCGCAGTACCGGCTCATGATCGAGTTGCGCTACTACGAAGAAATGAGCTACGATGAAATCGCTTGTCAACTTAATATTCCGCTCGGCACGGTAAAGGCGCAGCTCTATCGCGCCAAAGAATTGCTCTATGACATGCTGCGCCAGCCGGGCGCGAGCGCTTACCTCGAAACCACGCGCCGCAGGGTGGCGGTTGGGGCAGAGTAAGCGCCTATATCATCATTCAATAATTGTGCAGGCACAAGGGCCACACGATGATTTTTCATCAGTGTGGCCTTTGTGTTTTTACTCATCTACAACCATTTACACCTACTTCTTTGACAAAAAACAAATTTACAGTAGATTTGCCGCCTTTAAACGGAAAGCCTGTCGGGTGTAAGCGGATGCTGAAGGTCCCATAGGCGAGTTTAGTTTTAAACAAGTTTCAATTTAAAACCAGAGCAAATCATGGGTCAAAACATTATTTACGCAATTCCTGTCCTTGGGGTAATAGGGCTGATATACACCTTTTGGCGGTCTTCCTGGGTCGCTAAAAAAGAAGTAGGCACCGAGCGTATGGCGCGAATTGCCGACGCCATCGCTACAGGCGCCATGGCATTTTTGAAAGCGGAATACCGCGTATTGGCTGTATTTGTTGTGGCCGTAGCGGCTTTGCTGGCTTTTACGGCTAACGCTGAAGAGTCTTCTCCTTTAGTCGGCTTGTCCTTCGTTTTGGGCGCCTTTTCATCAGCCCTCGCAGGCTATATTGGAATGCGCGTAGCCACCAAAGCCAACGTTCGTACGACTAATGCAGCGCGTACCAGCCTGGGCAAAGCCCTTGAAATCGCTTTCGCAGGCGGTTCAGTGATGGGAATGGGCGTGGTTGGTCTGGGCGTATTGGGCTTGGGCACGTTATTTATCGTTTACGGCGAAATGTTTGGAACCGGCGATTACGCCAGCGTTAACCGCGTGGTTACCATCATCACCGGATTTTCTTTCGGCGCTTCCTCGATCGCATTGTTTGCGCGTGTGGGCGGCGGTATTTACACCAAAGCTGCCGACGTTGGTGCTGACCTCGTAGGCAAAGTGGAAGCCGGCATTCCGGAAGACCACCCTTTGAACCCTGCGACTATTGCCGATAACGTAGGCGATAACGTGGGCGACGTAGCCGGTATGGGCGCTGACTTGTTCGAATCTTATGTAGGTTCCATTGTTTCTACGATGGTATTGGGCGCGGTCTTTATGGCTGGAACCGGTTTCAGCGATAACTTCAATGGCCTGTCTGCCGTATTGCTACCCTTGGCATTGGCGGGTGTGGGTATCCTTACGTCCATCCTCGGCACCTTTTTCGTACGGGTGAAAGAAGGCGGCGATCCCCAAAGAGCACTCAACATTGGCGAATTCGGTTCTTCCATTCTGATGATCATCCTTTCCTGGTTCATCATCACCGGAATGCTGCCGGAATCCTGGTCGTTCGAAGACAAACTTTACGGGATTACTTTTCAAATGACTGCTGTAAACGTTTTTTACGCGACCATCGTCGGCCTCGTTGCTGGTTTGCTGGTGGGCCTGATCACGGAATACTATACGGGCACTGGTAAAAAGCCGGTAATGAGCATTGTGCGTCAGTCTTCTACTGGCGCAGCAACCAATATCATCGCTGGTTTGGGCGTAGGTATGATGTCTACAGCATTACCGATTCTCGTGCTTGCAGTGAGCATCATTCTTGCCTTCCATTTTGCAGGCCTTTATGGTATTGCAATTGCAGCGGTGGGGATGCTTTCGAACCTGGGTATCCAGTTGGCGGTTGACGCTTACGGGCCGATCTCCGACAACGCAGGTGGTATTGCAGAAATGAGCGATTTGCCTAAAGATGTGCGCAAGCGCACCGATAAATTAGACGCAGTTGGCAACACGACAGCGGCCATTGGCAAAGGTTTTGCTATTGCTTCTGCGGCATTGACTGCATTGGCCCTGTTCGGCGCCTACATGACATCCGCCAACATTTCTTCGATTGACATCTCGAAAGCGACCGTAATGGCCGGCCTCTTTGTAGGGGGTATGTTGCCGTTCGTCTTTTCAGCACTCGCCATGCAGGCTGTAGGCCGTGCGGCAATGTCAATGATCGAAGAAGTGCGTCGTCAATTTAAGGAAATTCCAGCTTTGAAAGCTGCCCTCGAAGTCATGCGCCGCAATGGCGATACGGATCGCGAAGGATGGAGCAAAGCGGATCAGGACACCTTTGATGCAGCCGACGGCAAAGCGGAATACGGCAAGTGCGTGGAAATCTCTACCAAAGCGGCGCTTCGCGAAATGGTCTTACCCGGCTTACTCGCCGTGGCAGCTCCGGTTGCGGTTGGTTTCGGCGGCGGTGCTGAAATGCTCGGCGGTTTGCTCGCAGGCGTTACGGTTACGGGCGTGTTGATGGCTATTTTCCAATCGAACGCCGGTGGCGCCTGGGACAATGCCAAAAAAACGTTTGAAGAAGGCGTTGAAATCAACGGCCAGATGTACTACAAAGGCTCCGATCCGCACAAAGCGGCCGTAGTTGGCGATACAGTTGGTGATCCATTTAAGGATACTTCCGGCCCATCACTGAACATCCTGATCAAACTGATGTCTATTGTGGCTTTGGTTATTGCACCGTTGCTGTAATAACTTCTAAGTTAAACCTATAAGGTTTTTAAAACCTTATAGGTTTGTCGCACAGTGAGGCTGTCTCCAAAGGTGAATTTCCCTTTGGAGACAGCCTCTTGTTATTTCAGGCGTAATCGAAATAAAAAATTTGCTTTACATTTAGGTTATGAAAAATGCATGGTCCAAATTGCGGGCTGAATTGCAGGGAAGCCTTCACGACGACGAACTCCTGCGCGTGTTGTATGCCACCGATGGTTCCATCTACCGGGAGTTGCCGCTTGCCGTAGCGTATCCTATGCATAGCCAGGATATTCAAACCTTAGTGCGTTTTGCAAATGAGCACCAGATTTCGCTCATTCCCCGCACAGCAGGAACTTCCCTTGCCGGGCAATGCGTAGGCCGAGGCATTGTGGTGGATACCTCCCGGCACATGAATGCCATCCTGGAAGTAAACAAGGAGGCCCGTTGGGTGCGGATACAGCCCGGCGCCATCCGCGACGAACTGAATGCTTTTCTAAAACCGCATGGCCTTTTTTTTGGTCCGAATACCTCCACCGCCAA
Source organism: Saprospiraceae bacterium (assembly GCA_046153985.1). GTDB lineage: Bacteria > Bacteroidota > Bacteroidia > Chitinophagales > Saprospiraceae > JABWAJ01. The sequence continues at coordinate 4,600 of JBJXFD010000625.1, read as the reverse complement.
CCGATGTATGATTGGCGGCATGACCGGCAACAACTCCTGCGGAACCACGTCCATCAAATACGGCACGACCCGGGACCACGTGCTGGAATTAAAAAACATTCTTAGCGACGGATCGGAGGCCATATTCGGGCCGCTTTCACGCGAAGCGTTTTTTCAAAAACAACAAGGCAATGCACTGGAAAACCGGCTGTATCGCCAGATAAACGAAGCGTTGAGCTTACCGGAACGCAGGCAGGCCATTGCTGATAATTATCCAAAACCATCCATCCATCGCCGCAACACGGGCTATGCCATTGACGTACTGATGCAGTCGGAGGTTTTCACCGATGGCGGCAACGCATTCAATTTTTGCAAACTCTTGTGTGGTTCCGAAGGCACGCTGGCGGTTACCACTGAAATAAAACTTGACCTCGATCTGTTGCCTCCTGCGGAAGAAGTGCTGGTTTGCGCCCATTTTGCCACGCTCGACGAGGCATTGCAGGGAACGCTCATTGCCATGCGCCACGCCCCATACGGTTGCGAATTGATGGATAAATTCATCATGGATTGCACCAAAGAAAACCGGGAACAACAAAAAAACCGGTTTTTCCTCGAAGGCGACCCGGGCGCCATTCTGATCATCGAATTTCGTGGCGCAACGCAGGAAGAAGCATCGAGACTTGCAGAAGCGATGATTCAGGATTTGAAACAGGAAGGGTTTGGTTATGCTTTTCCAAAAATCTATCCTCCCGATGCAGTCCGGGTCTGGGCGTTGCGGGCTGCCGGGTTCGGGGTGTTGTCGCATGTAAAAGGCGACGCAAAACCCATAGAGTTTGTTGAAGACACGGCGGTGGCGCTCGAAGACCTGCCTGCGTACATTGCCGAATTTCGGGCGTTGATGGCTGAATTTGGGCAACAAGCCGTTTATTATGCCCATGCCGGGGCAGGAGAATTGCACCTGCGTCCGACCGTAAATTTGAAAACCCGCGCCGGTGTTCAGCAATTGCGGGACATTGCAGCAGCTTCGGCCCGGTTGGTCAAAAAATACCAGGGGTCGCTGAGCGGCGAACACGGCGACGGGCGGGTGCGCGGCGAGTTCATCCCCCTGATGATTGGCGACGACAACTACGCTTTGCTGCAACGCATCAAACAAACCTGGGATCCGAAAAACCTGCTTAACCCGGGCAAAATTGTGAACGCGCCACCGATGGATGAGTCCCTGCGCTACTTGCAGGATGTTCCGGCGCCGAAAATTGAAACCGTTTTCGATTTTTCAGCATCGGGCGGCATTTTAAAAATGGCGGAAAAGTGCAGCGGATCGGGTGATTGTCGCAAATTAGCCCACGTCAGCGGCGGGGTTATGTGCCCGTCCTACATGGCTACCCGAAATGAAAAAGATACCACCCGCGCCCGCGCCAACACCCTGCGCGAATTTCTGACCCGTAGTCAAAACGGCGAAAACCGGTTCGCACACGAAGCGCTGCACGAAGTGATGGATCTTTGCTTGTCCTGCAAAGGATGCACCTCAGAATGCCCGTCCAACATAGATATGGCCACGCTGAAAGCCGAATTTCTGCACCAGTATTACCAAACGAAAGGGGCGCCACTGCGTGCCCGGGTGTTTGGTAACATTGACCGCATCAATGCCTTGGCGGCGCGGATTCCGGCGCTTTCCAATTTTGTACTGGGCAATGCCTTGTCGGGTGGTATTCTTAAGCGTTTGCTGGGCATAGCGCCGCAGCGTTCCTTACCTCCGGTGCAAAGATCCCTGCGCTCGTGGTATCGGAAAAAGTTTGGCAAAATTTCCGGGGAGAACACGAACGCCAACTTACCCAAAGGAGTGCTTTATTTCTTTTGTGATGAATTCACCAACTACAACGATACCGGCATCGGGGTAAAAGCCATCGAATTGTTGACGCGCTTAGGTTACGAAGTGCGTTTGCCGGAACACCCGTCCAGCGGCCGGGCACAATTGTCAAAAGGCTTGTTGAAAGACGCACAGGCGCTGGCGCAACAAAACGTCGCGATATTTAAAAACCTCGTTTCTGAAGACACGCCACTCGTCGGCATCGAGCCGTCAGCCATCCTCAGCTTCCGCGACGAATACCCCAAATTGGTGGCGCCCGAAGACCAGGAAGCTGCAAAAACATTGGGTAAACACGCCTTGCTTTTAGAAGAATTTATATTGCGGGAAGCTGAAAAAGGAAACATCAGCCCGGATCAATTTACCAGCGAAACGCGCCAGATACACCTGCATGGGCATTGCCACCAAAAAGCGCTGGCCGATGTACGCGCTTCTGCCTGGGCATTGGCGCTGCCCCGCAATTATCAGGTAGAAATCATCCCCTCCGGTTGCTGCGGCATGGCCGGCTCTTTTGGATATGAGGAGGAACACTACGAGGTAAGCATGCAAATCGGCAGCCTGGTCTTGTTTCCTTCCATCCAAAAATTAGCGCCGGAAGTTACCATTGCCGCACCGGGAACGAGTTGCCGGCATCAGATTTTAGACGGCGCCGGGCGTCAGGCATTGCACCCTGCCGAAGTGTTGTGGGAGGCGCTTCTGTAAACGGATGTATTTCTGTGTAATCCACGAAATTAAGTGGGGAAACCGATAAAAACGCCCATCTAATAATGTCATGTAGCGAACAATTTTGAAGGTAATCTACGACCTTTTATTAGATTAATTTTTTGATTTTCAGCGATTTAGACTTTTTTGTTCTATAAAAACATTATAAATAAGCATGGGTAGGCATAATCTACCCCTTAAAAAACATAAAATATCATTAATCTTGTGCCTTTAAAATCAAGGATAAAGAACAGTGTACCTGCCTAATGAATCGTATAGTCTGATTGCGCTTGGTTCAATTCCATGATTTTCCATGATTAAATTTTTGTCTCAGTTTTCAATACAATCTCATATCTCACCGCTTAAATTTATCATTATGCGTAAAGTACTTCTACTTGTTGTTGGTCTTCTTCCTGTATTTGCCTGGGGGCAGGCTCAGCGTACGGTGCTCATTGAGCATTTTACGAATGCCTCCTGCGGCCCATGCGCAGCACAGAATCCTGACTTTCATGCCCTGTTGAGCGACAATACAACAAATGTTGTTGCCATCAAATACCAGGCGCCATTTCCGGGATACGACCCGATGAATGAGGCCAACCCTGATCAGGTTGACACCCGGAGCACTTATTACAACCTCAGTGGCGTGCCTACTGTCTGGATTGACGGCGTTCTGCCGGGCGACAGCTATGGCGGCGGCATTGGCGATTGGGATGTTGCCGGCGGCGGTTACGAAGGCGGCCCTTACGGCTACAACCAGGCTGTTTTGGCCTATGCAGCTGCATTGACAACGCCGATCACGATTGATCTGACGCACAGCCTTAACGCTGCGCTTGACGAAATCACCATTACGGCTGTGGTAACAAATACAGGTGCGACGGCTTTTACCGTGGCCGGTGGACGTTTCCACGTTGTGCTTGTTGAAAAAGAAGTTAAGTACTTTGAGGCCCCGGGCAGCAACGGCGAAACTATTTTTCACAATGTGATGCGTCGCATGTATCCAGGTGATACCGGTTCTGCGCTGAATACCATTGCCGCAGGCGCAAGTGTTACTTTCACGTTCACGGAACCACTTCCGACGTACATTGCGGACAAGCGTGAAATTGGCGTTATCGCTTTTTATCAGGATGATGCTACCCAGTCTGTTTACCAGGCAGCTTACAGCGAGCCACAACCAATTGCCAATGCATTGGATGCATCCTTCGGTGGAAACCTTACGGTAGACCCTGTAGGTCTTTGTGGCGCCACGATTATACCTGTTGCTTCATTCACGAACAACGGCGAAGCAGTAATCACCAGCCTTGAAGTTGGACTCGCAATTAACGGAGCAGCAGTAGCTACCGAAAGCTGGACGGGCACCTTGGCTGCAGGCGCTTCACAAACGATTACTTTTGAAGAATATGCATTGAACGGCACTTCAAGTGTCACTTTTGTGATTCTCGAAGTGAATGGAGAAGCAACGGATATCAACGCACTGAATAACGTATCTCCAGCTGAAAGTTATTCTTCAATCTCGGACGAAGTGTACGGGACCGACCTGGAAGAAGGTAATGAAGATTATGACGGTACTTACCCGACAATCGCGGTGATTGAAGAGCCGATCCCGGATGGCGAATTTGGCTCCGGCACATTTAAGTCTTACAGACGCAACCAGTTGACAGGCTCTGCCGGTGATCCGGTGGGCGGCTATGGCTTGAGCGACCGTTCGCTTTTTGTCAACTTCTACCAGTGGAACCCTGCAGGCGCTGTAAATGATCAGGGCACCATGACCTACCCGAAATTAGATTTCAGCAATACCACCAACGGCTACCTGAAGTTTGACCGCTCAAATGCACGTTACCAGGGGGGCTCTAACGACCGTCTTCAGATTCTGGCATCTCCGGATTGTGGCGCTACGTGGACGATCGTTTACAACAAAGCCGGTGTTCAATTGGCAACCCAACCTGACGCAGAGCCATTCTTCCTCCCACCTGCAAACGGCTGGGTAACTGACTCTGTAAGCTTGAGCGCTTTTGATGGCACACCTGAATTGAACATTCAGTTTAAAGTAATTTCTGA
>JBJXFD010000616.1:0-8956 GCA_046153985.1 Saprospiraceae bacterium | reverse complement strand
AGTGTTATCAGTTGGAAATTTATTTAGCCCGGTCAGATACCTACCTGAGTGTTAGCAGACTAACAGAAACTAAAGCCAATTACACGACCCCTGCAAAACTTCAGGTATTTGGCGGATTTAACAATTGCGACGGCGGCCAGTTCCTTGCTGAAACACCTGTTATCAGACATACGGACTGGAAGCGCTACGTGCTACAGTTTGAGCCTGCAATTGAGGCTTTTGACTACCTGATCTTCCAGGTTTACTATGACGAATCCATTCCGCATCCTTACAATGGTAATATTTTGGCAGACCGCCTTTCGGCCCTCACCCTTGTAGATTGTGGAACGCTGCCCAAACGCAAAAATGAACCCGCACCTCTATTCGCTGAAAGGAAAGCCCCATTCTATCAGCCCCAGTTTGATAAAACAGATTCCCTGTTAGCCTATGAGGAAACAAAGCCTTCCGAAGAACCAGTCCAACAACAAGTGTTCAAGCCTGCGCCAATTTCCGCAACCGAACTCCTGCAAATCGTGGAAACCTCCGCTCCGCGCATCGCCTTCGACCCTTCCGGACTTTTAGAAACCTCTCTGTATAATGATCTAACTTCCGGTGCCGAAAAACAGGTCAACCTGCCGCTGCAAAGCATCGTAGACGGTCTGAAACAACACTCACTGGCAACCCTCATTATCGTGATTGTAGAAAAAGATGCGGCCCTGGCGGAAAAGAAAAAGCAAAGTCTGAAGGCTGCGCTATCTCAAATTGGAGGACGACAAGATCAGATCATTATTCGGAACTGGCTGGAAAAAGATGCAGAAAAAACCTGGATTGGCGACCCTGCTTCGGGGGTGTTGCTGCGGTTGATCCGGTGAGGTGCGGCGTTGTTCCTGCGAAACCTTCAAATCCGTTTACAAAAAAGATAACATGAGAACCTTTTTACCTGTATTGATACTTTGCGCTGTAATACAATCTGGCTTTGGGCAAGAAAAAGTCATAGAGTTTATCAACCCCTCTTTCGAGGACGTTGCAAAAATTGCTAGCCCGCCAATCAACTGGTACGATTGCGGGTTTCCAGGCACATCGCCGCCCGATGTTCTGCCAGAACCAACATTCAATGCTATGCAACCAGCCTATGACGGAAAAACTTACCTGGGTATGGTGGTGCGCGACAACAATACCTGGGAGGCCGTTTCACAAAAACTTGGCCAGCCTTTGCAGGTAGGGCAGTGTTATCAGTTGGAGGTTTATTTAGCCAGATCGGAGAACTACATGAGCATTAGCAGAATAACAGAAAACACGACAAACTACACAACACCCACTATATTTCGGGTTTTCGGTGCATTTAATGATTGCAAAGGCAGACAGTTTCTTGCTCAAACACCTGCCATTTCACACACCAAATGGAAACCTTATGTCCTTCGGTTTGAGCCTGCTTCAGAGGCTTTTGATCACTTAATCTTCGAAGTCTATTTTGATGAATCCCAGTCGTTCCCTTACAATGGAAACATTATGGTAGACCACCTTTCTAACCTCACTCCTGTAGATTGTGGAACGCTTCCAAAACAAAAAAATGAACCTACTCCAAAATACACAAGCAGGCCAACTCCAGTCACACCACCAAAGGATGCTAAAACCGATTCCCTGCTATTGAATCGAACCCCCATTGCCAGGAATAAGATTGATATTCCCATGTCCTATCCTCCTGTAGTTAGTGGAAAAAAAACCAGAAAAAAACCACCCCGGAAACGCCCTACCCCCGTAGCTGAACTTCATGGAATTGTGAGAATCTATTCCAGTCAGATTATTTTCGATTCAACAGGAAATCTGGAGCGCTCCTATTCCCTGGATTATTATCCCGACAAAGCAAGACTGATAAATCCTCCCCTCCACCGTATTCTCGAAAGTTTGCACCTGCATCCACTCTCTAAACTCATCATTATTGTTATTGAAAAAGATGCTACATTAGCCGGGATTAAAAAACAAAACCTGATGCAGGCCATCAACGAAATCGGCGTTGCGCAAGATCAGGTGACCATCAGAGACTGGCAGGAAAAAGATGCAAAAATGACTTGGTATGGGGATGAGGATTTTGGCGTCTTAATGCGACTTTTATGATCAGCCATCAAATAAAACGAAAAAACAATTTGCAACATGAACCGACACCACCTGTTGTTCCTCCTCCCTGCGCTGCTGTTCCTGTGCGCGCCGGTTTTTGCCCAGAAAAAAAGTAAATCCAAAACGGATACGCCGGCGGTCAGTCCCGCGCCTGCCTTTGACGCCACGGCTTTCAAAGCGCTTCGTTGGCGCAACATCGGGCCATTTCGCGGTGGGCGCTCCAACGCGGTTTCCGGCGTCATTGGCCACGAAAATACGTATTACACCGGCTACACCGGCGGCGGCGTTTGGCGCACCGACGATGCGGGGCTGAACTGGCGCAACATTTCTGATGGCGCTTTCAAAACCGGTTCGGTCGGCGATATTGCGGTGGCGGAATCCGACCCGAACGTGGTGTTCGTGGGCATGGGCGAACACGCTGTGCGCGGGGTAATGACCTCCTACGGCGACGGCGTTTACAAATCGGAAGACGGCGGCACGACCTGGAAAAATATAGGGTTGGAAAAAACGCGCCACATTTCCGACGTGATCATCCATCCGCAAAATCCCGAGGTGGTTTACGTGGCTGCCCAGGGCGCACTGCACGGCCCAAACCCCGAGCGCGGCATTTACAAAAGCACCGACGGCGGCCAAACCTGGCGCAAAGTATTGTATATAGATGAAAATACGGGCGCTTCCAGCCTGAGCTTGGACGCAAACAACCCTCGCGTGCTATACGCGGCCTTTTGGCAATACCGGCGCCTACCCTGGAAAGTGGAAAGCGGCGGCGCGGGTTCTTCCATTTGGAAATCAGTGGACGGCGGCGAAACCTGGGTCAAACTCACCGAAGGCTTGCCCACAGAAATGGGCAAAATCGGCATTTCGGTCTCCCGCGCCAATTCCAACCGGGTGTACGCCATCGTGGAAGCCGAAAAATCAAAAGCGGGCGTTTACCGCTCCGACGACGGCGGCAAACGCTGGACATTGATGAGCAACGACAACAACCTCACCGCCCGCTCGTGGTACTATATGGAAGTGTTTGCAGACCCCGCGGATGCCAACCTCGTGTACGTCCTCAATGCGCCGATGATGCGTTCGATTGACGGCGGAAAAAGCTTCAGCAGCATTGATGTCGGCCACGGCGATACCCACGACCTGTGGATCAATCCGGCAAATAACCAAAACATGATCCTCGGCGACGACGGCGGCGGCGAAATCAGTTTCAACGCCGGCCAAAGCTGGTCTACCCTGAACAACCAGCCCACCGCGCAATTCTACCGCGTGAACGTGGATCAGCGCTTCCCTTACCGGGTTTACGGCGGCCAGCAGGACAACAGCTCGGTGGTCATCAACAGCCGCAACAACGGCTACGGCATTACCGACAAGGATTGGTTTGAAGGGCCGGGTTGCGAATGCGCTTACATCGCTTTTGACCCCATGAACCCCGTGGTGATGTACGGCGGCTGCTACCAGGGCATGATCGAATCGTTGGACACCCGCACCTCCGAGCGCAAGGACATTATGCAGTATCCCTCGCTGAATCTGGCCAATCCGCCCAAAGAAATGAAGTACCGTTTCAACTGGAATGCGCCTATCGTGGCTTCTCCGCACAATCCTTCGGTGATTTACCACGCAGCAAATGTGTTGTTCAAAACCACCGACGGCGGCCTCAACTGGCAGGCCATCAGCCCAGACCTTACCCGCAACGACACCACAAAACAAGGGGATGGCGGCGGCCCGCTCACCAACGAAGGCGCTGGCGGCGAAAACTACAACACCCTCAATTACGTCATCGAATCGCAACTCGAAAAGGACCTCCTTTACACCGGTAGCGATTGCGGCCTCGTGCACCTCACCAGCGACGGCGGCAAAACCTGGCAGAACATTACGCCCGCCGGTCTGCCGGAATGCCTCATCCAATCCATCGAGGTTTCGCCGCACAGCAAAGGCACGGCATACGTCAGCGGAACGCGCTACAAATTTAACGACTTTGCTTCGCTGACCTATAAAACTACCGATTACGGAAAAACCTGGATCAAAATTGCGAACGGTGTCAATGCCGACGATTTCATCAAGGTCGTCCGGGAGGATAAAAAAGTGGCTGGATTGCTTTATGGCGGCGGCGAACGCGCTTTTTATGTTTCGTTTAACGGCGGCGCCAATTGGCATCAATTGCAATTGAATTTGCCGGTCGTGCCGATTACCGACCTCATCCAGCACGACAACGACCTGGTTATTTCCACGGCGGGGCGCGCTTTTTGGATCCTCGACGACGTGAGCGCTTTACAGCAATACAAAGGCAGCTTTGGCGATGCGGTTGCAAAAATCTACGCGCCAAAAACGACCGTGCGTTTCAGCAGTTACTCCCCGCCCTGGTTGCCGGAAAACATCCCCGGCATTGGCCGCAATCCATTGGACGGCGTCATTTTGGATTATTATTTGAAAGAAAAAGCGGATACCAATTTGCTCACTTTAGAAATTTTAGACGCGGGTGGGAACCTGATCCGAACCTATACCAACAAAAAAGACGAGACGTTCAAACCGTATCCCGGCGGGCCGTCGCCTGCTCCCGTCATTCCTGCGGAGGCCGGCCTCAATCGCTACGCCTGGGATTTTCGCACCGAAGGCATTGGCGGCGTGCAGGGCGCATTTGTGTACGGCGATTACCGGGGCTACCGCGTAGCGCCGGGGCAATACCGAGCCAGATTGACGCACAAAGGCAGCGTCTCGGAGGCCCAGATTGAAGTGGTCGCCGACCCCCGCATTTCAGTCAACCCGACCGATTGGACGGCCCAGCAGCAATTGCTCGAACGGTTAACCAACGACCTCCGCAACATGCACGCAGCGGTGACCAACCTGCGTAAAGTCAAAAAACAGGTAGCAGCCCTCAACGAAGCGCTGAAAGACCTGGAAAACCAGGAGGAAATGATGAAACAGGGCGAAGACCTGATCAAAAAAATTGACGCCTGGGAAGCAAACATCGTGGAAAGCCGCCAGACCAATTTTCAGGATGTGATCAACTGGCCGAGTAAACTCAACGCCGAGTTTTTTGACCTGCGCAGCAAAGTGGACGTACACGACCCGCGCATCACGCAGGGCGTCCGCGAGCGCCTCCGTGATTTGGAAACCCAGTGGAATGCGCACCAGGCGGCCATGCGTGATTTGATCTATAAGGACATAGTGGCTTACAATCAGTTGTTCAAAGAGCAAAATATTCCGGCGGTGATTGTGAAATAGTTGCTTGACTGTAAAGCCCGATAGCTGCGTTACGCTTGGGTTTAGGCGCTTCTGGTTGTGTGTTTTGCGCCTTTACAGGAAACAAGACGGGCTAAAGCCCGCGGAACAAGGCACGGCGCCCCTAGTTTCGCGGGCTTTAGCCCGCCGTGTACTTTTGCGCCTCTGCAGGAAACAAGACGGACTAAAGCCCGCAGAACAAGGCACGGCGCCCCTAGTTTCGCGGGCTTTAGCCCGCCGTTCCTTGAAAAACGCCCGAATTCATGTTGTATCAGAAAGAAAAATGCAATACGAACCTATCTCAACCGAACAAACAGAACTCCATAAAATTGCCGCCCAGCTCCTGAATCCAGCAAGCGACATCGCGACCCTGAGCGCCGCAGCCAATGCCTTTTACGACCTTTGCGTTACCCTTTCTGACTGGAAAGCCGGCAAAAATAAAGCGACACAACTCGCTTCCGGAAAAGCCATTTCGCCCGAAGACGCTGCCCGCTGCATCCAGGATTTCATGCGCACCGCCAAATTCCTGCAAGGGCTTGAGGCTGCGATTCGCACAGCGCAGCATCGCTTTTCTGGCACGCCGATCCAAATCCTCTATGCCGGATGCGGTCCTTTTGCTCCGTTGGCGCTGGCGATTTCCACCCGGTTCAGCGCAGCGGAAATCCAGTTCACCCTGCTCGACATTCACCAGGAATCGTTAGACCTGGCTGCGCGCTTGGTTCAAACGTTGGGATTGACAAACCATGTAAAGGCATTCGTACTTGCCGACGCTGCCACTTACCAATGGCCCGCAGCATTGCCTCTGCACCTTGTGGTCAGCGAAACCATGCAACGCGCATTGGACAAAGAACCCCAGGTGGCGATTACCCAAAATCTGGCGCCACAACTTTGCGAGGGCGGTATCTTAATACCCGAAAACATTCGGGTGGAAGCGGTGCTTTGCATTGCCGCCAATGAATTTCCGGAAGCCGGAGGTGGCGACCAATTCAGGATTCCGCTTGGCGTGTTGATGGATTTGAACAAGGAAACGGTGACCAGCGAATTGCTGACAACGGCTGCGGTGATGCAAGCGCCCACAGACATGAAAGAGTTGCCCCATTGCATGCTTTTTACAACGATTAAAGTGTTCGATGGTGTTGTGTTAAATGCCTACGAAAGCGGGTTGACTTACCCGATGACGCTGTATCCGCTTGGGAAAATAAAGGCGGGTGAAATTTTGGAATTTCAGTATGAGCTGGGCGCAGCGCCGGGCTTTCGGGGAAAGCGGGTATAAACAGGTAAAAGTGTTTATCCTGGTTATCGCTGTACAATCAATTTTTCGATAAATAAACCGCCGTCTTCCAGCTTCAGATGTATGCTGTAGAAGCCGGGTGCTAATCGGGAAATATTCAGCGTTTTTTCACCTGCTCCCTGCGCCACCTGCCCCTGATACTCAACCCGGCCTGTAGAATTAAAAATTTGAAGCAGCCCGCCTGTTGTCAACGGTTGGGGCAACACAAGGGTCAGCTCATCTCTTGCCGGATTTGGGTAGATTTGTATCCTGCCTCCTTCTGGCACAGCCTCCACTACATCTGTGGCACAGGCACTTTCTACCATGCACCCGTTTTCGTCCACCTTGAACATCCAGCCGAACGAACGCGGGGGCGAGGGCTGCCAGCGATTGCTCCGTCCTATTAAAATCGAACTGCCGGATGGCAACACCACATGACCTCCCACAAATTCATCCGATACCGCTGCTGGCACATCCCAATGGATCGAATCGCAGACCTGCCACAGAATTTCCCCTTCTGAGGTCACTTTGGTCAGGCAACCTGCCTTGCCATCCGAGCCTGTCCACGTAAAATCCGGACCGATGAGCGCTGTGTTTTCGCTGACGATCCAGTGGCCGTCGGGTGTAGGCAGGAGTTTATGGCTGAATGCCCATATCCAGTTCGTTGGACTTAGCCGTTGTGTCCACAATAGATTCATGTTGCTATCTCGCCGCACCAACTGACTGTAGCCCTCTACGCTATCTTGAGCATAAACCAGGTGTTTTTTATTGATGTACAACCAATCGCCATTCTCTAAGCGCTCTATGGCCGTCACCATGCCTTCGTCGTTGTCCGGACTTTGCCAGTCCCATTTGATTACCCCCAGGCTATCCACTGCAAATATCCTGCTCTGTGTCCAGGATTCATTGAGAAAATCACCGCTCACCGCACCCACGACAATGGTATTCTCATCCAGCACCTTCATGCAGCGCGAATTTTCGTCCAACCCTGGCAGGTTGTACCGCCCCTCCCAGATGATATTGCCCTCCATATCGATATGGAGCAATAATGTTTGAAAGCGGCCTTGAAGGTTGACTACCCCTCCCTGAATCAGGAAGCCTCCTTTGTAGGGTACTAATTCATAGGCAACTCTATTCAGGACATTAGCGATAGGTATCTTCCTAAAATAGACGGAATCAACCGCTGGTCGATAAATGGCCAGAAAAAAAGAGGTCTCAGAAGAATAACCCCCAAAAGTTACAAAATCGCCACTGTCTAATTGAACGACATCCCCACCTTCAGAAAAGGCCAATGTTTTCTGGTTGACATCAAAATAAGGGAACATGCCTGTAATATTTCCGTTGGTATCCGCTTCGATAAATACAATTCCCTGCAACCCAAATACATCAGGGCTATTCATCACTCCAATCAGGTGGACTTGATCCTGTGAAACGATGCCATTGACAAAAGAAGCGCCATTGACATCCAGGCTATAGAATTGATTAAACCCAGGCTGACAGAATCCGCTGCTGGTAAAAAGCAAACAAAGAAATACATGCAATCCTTTCATAATGGCGGAAAGTATAAACAAACTCTGCGAGCGTCATTAAATTCACCCCCAGGGTCTGAATGATGAATTTATCGCTGTACAATTAATTTTCTGGTAAATGAAATCCCATCTTCCAGATTCAGGCGTATGCTGTAGAAACCGGGCCTCAGCCGGGAAATGTCCAATGTTTTTTCAGTTGTCCCTGCTTCTATCTCTTCATTGTACTCCAGCCTGCCAAGCGAATTAAAAATATGAAGGTTTGCTGACTTAGTTAAGGTTGGCAAAACAAGGCTGAGTTGTTCTCTTGCCGGATTTGGGTAGATTTGCATCCTGATTCCTTCTGGCACAACCTCCACCACATCGGTCATGCATGCACTCTCTACCATGCACCCGTTTTCATCCACCTTGAACATCCAGCCGAACGAACGCGGCGGCGAAGGCTGCCAGCGGTTGGTGCGGCCTATTAAAATTGAACTGCCCGATGGCAATACCACATGCCCACCAACAAATTCATCCGACACTGCCCCGGCGACATCCCAATGAATGGAATCGCAGACCTGCCACAAAATTTCCCCTTCCGAGGTCACTTTGGTCAGACAACCCGCCTTGCCTTCTGCACCTGTCCAGGTAAAATCCGGCCCTGTCAAAGCCACGTTTTCACTCACGATCCAGTGGCCATCCGGCGTGGGGAGCAATTCATTCGTATAGGCGTGCGTCCACAAGGTAGGGCTCAAACGCTGTTCCCAAAGCAGGTTAAAATTACTGTCACACCGAACCAACTGATTGTAAGCCAGGATGCTGTCAGGCGCAGGATAAACATTTTTCTTTTGCAAAAACAGCCAGTCGCCAT
>JBJXFD010000238.1:0-34966 GCA_046153985.1 Saprospiraceae bacterium | reverse complement strand
TATTCAAAATCAGCCTGGCTTAAAATGTTCCGTAAAGCCAACCTTACCGTTCAACAGGAAATAAAACAGACGCCTTTTATTTCCACCTTTATCCTTGAAAAAAATGGAAACACAAATTAAAATCATTGGCCTGCTTTTGGTTGTTCTGGCCTTGATTCACGTCATCTTCCCAAGGTATTTCAACTGGGATCAAGAGCTGAAATCCCTGAGTTTAGTCAACCGGCAAATCATGTTGGTGCACACTTTTTTTATAGCCTTGGTGGTTTTGCTAATGGGGTTGCTGTGCCTGACTTCCTCAAACGAGCTTATCCACACTCCCCTTGGGAATAGATTGGCTTTAGGACTTGGCGTATTCTGGGCAGCCCGGCTTTTAATTCAGTTTTTTGGCTACTCATCGGCTCTTTGGAAGGGCAAGCGTTTTGAAACGCTGGTTCATATCGTATTTTCGTTATTTTGGGTTTATTTAAGTATTGTCTTTTTGGCCATCTATTTTATTCAATAAGATTTATCAAATCTACCGCCCTTTCTTCACAACAATCCCTTTCTCTCCTTGTTGAAAAGGCCGAAATCAGGATGCATGGAAGAATTTACCGGACAAGACAGCAGAACGCTAACCGCCATGGACACCGACCGCGTCATAGAAATGGCGTGGGAAGACCGGACGCCGTTCGACGCCATCGAAACCCAGTTCGGGCTGAAGGAATCCGCTGTGAAAGCCCTGATGAAGCAGACCTTAAAACCCGCCAGTTATGTCCGGTGGCGAAAGCGGGTGGAGCACTGCAAAACCAAACACACCGCCACGCGGAACGACAGCATCACCCGCTTTAAAAGCAAAGCCCAGCGGGCCATTTCACAAAACAAACGATCGAAAAAATAATGCGTAAAACGTACCTGTTTGCCGGGGCATCCAGTGCCATCGCCGTTGAAACGGCAAAGTTGTTGCAAGCCGAAGGGCACACCGTCATCGGCTTGAGCACTAAACCCGACCATGCCATTTACGATGAATGGCATCAGGTGGAAGCATACGATTTTGGGAAATTTCCGACGCTGGAACAAGCCATTGACGGGCTGGTCTATTTCCCGGGTACTATTAATTTGAAGCCCTTTGCACGGCTCTCTTCAGCCGATTTCAACCGGGATTTATCCATCAATGCCCTGGGGGCGGTGGCTTTTGCACAGGCTTATTTGGGCAATCTGAAGCAATCCGAAAATGCATCCATTGTCTTCATCAGCACCGTGGCGGTCAGTACAGGACTGCCTTTTCACGCTTCTATTTCCTTCGCCAAGGGCGCCCTTGAAGGATTGACGAAAGCCTTAGCCGCGGAGCTGGCGCCTGCCATCCGGGTCAATTGCATCGCGCCATCTTTGGTCAATACGCCGTTGGGCGAAAAATTCATCAACACGCCGGAAAAAACAGAACAAATGCAGAAAAGAAACCCGCTGCGCAAAGTGGGCGAAGCGATTGAGGTGGCGCAGGCAGTTGCCTTCTTATTGTCTGAAAAGTCGGCCTGGATCACTGGTCAGATTGTGTCAGTAGATGGAGGAATGGGAACCATAAAAAATTAACGATGCCAATGATCAAAAAGCAGAACCTGCCGCAGAAAATTTGCGCTACCTGCCAGCGTCCTTTTTCCTGGCGAAAAAAATGGGAAAAGAACTGGGAGGAGGTGAAGTATTGTAGTGAACGGTGTAGGGGGAATAAAGGCAAAACCTGATTTTAGAAATTTTGCTGTCCATGGCAAATTTATTCACTCCAAAACCCGCCTCATCCCTTTCAACAGCGGATCCCCACCCGCTCCTTTCAGTAACAACAGCGCAAAATTATCCGCCAAAATCTCATCCGGGTGGATGATGTAATTGGTATTGTTGCCAATTTGCTCATAAAATCCTTTCTTTTCGACTCCCAGCAACGTGCTGCTGCCATCCGAACGACTCAAGACCTGGAAAGTCCCGTCCGATTTTTGGCGGATGGCGTACAGGTCGAAATGAAGATAAGGAAAAAACTCGCGAATCTTGGGGTCAAACGCCGGGTAGCGCGACCGGATCAGCGGAATGGCCTGCACGTCGCTTCGGGTAGGATGCGGCAGGCGGATGGCATACGCCACGTTGATGCCGTCGGGATTGGTGAGCAGCGATTCTTCTAAATTAGGCGAAAGCCGAAGCGCTGCGCGCCCGCCGGGCAACGGCCGGAACCCGATGAGCGCATACAGGGCCTGTCTTTGTTTGGGATGGTAGCGCGAGTAGATGTGGAACAGCTCGTGCAGCATGACACGCAGGAGTTCAGGGCGATCCGGTTCCAGCAAATCGCTTTGGGGGATGACGATGTTGCGTTCCCGCGTATAAAACACGGAAGGTCCGTAGTGCTTCCCTGGCGTTTTGATCAGGCCCAGCGTATCCGGAATCAGGGCTGGGGATAATTGGCCGCAAAGGCGGAAAGCTTCGCCCAACACGTTCTGGAGCAACTCCTTTTCGGGTTTGGTGAACGCCCGCACGTCGTCCTGTAAATAAAACCGGTATTCCTGCAGGAAGGTCTCCCGGGTGCGCTGATGCTCCGAAATGAACTTCAACTGGATCGCAATGTCCAGCATGCTGATCTGTTCAAAAAAATGCTCTGCATCGTCTTTAACGATTGCTTTGGCAGCTTGGAGGCTGTCCATAAAAAGGAGTTCGCACCCGGTGTGCGTTTCTTCGACTATGGGCGATTGGCAAGACTGGCCAAAAAAGGTCAGGATCATAAAAAATCCAAACAGGCGCATGAATATTGAGTTGGAGGTTTTGGAAAGCTGTCCGTCGAGTATCTGAAAATGAGCATCTTACAGGCTTTTCAGGAAATAGGCGGCCTAAAGCCCGCGGAACAAAGCACGGCGCCCTTCGTTTCGCGGGCTTTAGGCCGCCTTATCCTTCTAAAGTCCTTAAATAATACCAGAGTTTACATTAAATAACATGAGCCACCCCAATAATTTTCGGGATGGCTCATGCATTCAGATCGCAAACGCGTCCTTATTTTTTCACCAGATCGTATGTAAACCGCAGCATTTCCATGATGGGGTTGCCCGTTTCCGGTTCGTTGTTTTGCAGCAGAATGTCAATGTCAATTGTTTCGTTCACCTCTTTTTCTGTGCTGTCGAATACGATTTTGATGTACCCTTTTTGGCCGGGCTTAACCGGTTTGGTCGAGTAATCCACCGTTGTGCATTCGCAGGCCGTTGCGGTTTCGATCACCAGATCTACGGTGCCGCGGTTGACGAATTCGTAAGTATGGTAGCGCTTTTCGCCTTTTTTCACTTTGCCAAAATCCACATTGCGCTTAGTGAACTGCATCACCGGAACGCCTTTAATGCTGCTTTTGTTTTTGCGACGCGCCAGCGAAGACCAATCCGAAATTTTGACGGTATCCGCAGCCACCGGAGCTATAGTGATGGCCGGTGCTTTCACCATCGCATTTTTACCTTTCGGCTGTTGCTTCACCTCGGGCTGCTTGCGCAGGCGGGTGCTCTTAATGACAATGCTGGTTGGGCCGGCAGTGATCGTGAATTCCGTACGGCGGTTGATGGCGTGCGCGGCTTCTTTCTGCTCGTCGGTAGCTAACTTGTTGATGTATTCCTCCGTCAGTACATCACCTGCTTTCAGGTAAGGAAACTGGGCAGCAAATTTAGCCGTCACGGTTTTAGGCTTCGTTTCGCCATAGCCTTTTACTTCGATGCGGTCGCGGACAATGCCGTTGCGGATCAGCCAGCGGCGGGCAGATTCTGCACGGCGTTGGGAAAGATCCATGTTAAAGTCATCCTTACCACGGTTGTCCGTATGCGAGCTCAGCTCAATTTTCATGTCCGGATATTCGGTCATCAGTTCCTTAACCACCGTGAGATCGCTTTCTGCTTCTTTTTTGATGACATCCTTATTATAATCGTAAAGGATGTTTTCCAACAAAATCGGAGTTTCGCTGGTGATGGTATCGTATTCCGGCGGCACCGGTTTAGCTTTCAGGAAGAAGCGATGTTCGAACGTTTTGGAATCTTTCAGTCCAGCCGTATTAATCCGGGTAGAATCCGGGTAGTAGCCTTCTTTGCTGGCGACAATCATGTACGGTTTGTCTAAGCCTAAGCCGAAATCGAGGCGGTTGCCTTTTTCTCCGGCGGTCTTAGACTCGGTCGTACCACGCACTTCGTTGGTCATTTCCACCAATTGCACCGTGGCGCCGGTGAGCGCTTTTTTGCCTTCGTCAAAAATCCCCACCACCAGGTCTGCGTACAAACGGGCGATGTTGAAGCTGTAGATGTCGTCGCAGCAAGTTTTGCCATGAATGGAACGGCTGCCGCCCGGACGGTTAGACGTCAGAAATCCGGTATACCCTTCCTGGTCAATATAAAAATCGAAATCATCCACGCTGGTGTTGTACGGTTTGCCCATGTTTTTAGGCTCGCTCCAGGTGGAACCATCCCAAACGCTGAAAAACACATCGAGTCCGCCGATGCCCGGGTGACCCGTTGAGCTGAAATACAGCGTACCGTCTAAGTAATGCGGCGTAATTTCATCGCCAACCGTATTGACTTTTGGTCCCAGGTTCACCGGATCAGCGTAAACGCCGCCGCCTTTGTGGGTCGCGTAGTAGAGATCGTATCCGCCCTGTCCGCCTTCCATATTGGAAACAAAGAACAGGACTTCTTTTCCAAACAGTTCGCCTACGGCCGGGTCTTTGGAAATGAAAGTAGTGCCATTTACCCCCTGCACTTCGTTGGGTGCAGCCCAGTTGCCGTCGCCGCCTTCGCTCATAAAGATGGTGCCGCCTGTAATTTCAGTGCCCGTCAATACGGCACGCGTAAAATACATGCGTTTGCCATCCGGCGCGAAGCTGATGTTTACGTTGTGAAAACCGGGGCGGTTGATTTTTACATCTAATGGCGTGGGTTTGGCCCAGCCTTCTTTTTCCTTGCCAGCTTTGTAAATTTTTGCCTGGTGGGTTTCCTTATTCTCATCATCAATTTCGATGGCTTCTTTGGTGTCCTCAAAAGCCGAAAGATAAAGGGTATTGCCACCAGGAAAAAGTGCCGGACTGTATTCTGAAAAGCCGGTATTGATGTTTTTGCCTAAGCTTTCAACTTTCACCCCTTTGGCATTTTCGGGCATCACCGCAGCCATTTCACAGCCTGCTATTTCGTTGTTGGCCAATTCTTTCAGCTTCGCGTCGGTGGTCGCCTCAATGAAAGTCTTAAACTCTGCAATGGCGAGCTCGCATTTGCCGTTCATTTTGAGCATGCGGCCATATTCGAAGCGCTTCGCAACAAATTCATCTTTTTTGTCGCGCTGAAACAGGCGGCTGTACCAGCGTTCTGCCTTTTCGTAATCGCGCAACAAGTAGTGAATTTCGGCAATGATCGGTGTCAAAGCCTTGTCCTGGCTTTCTTCATAAGCCAGTTCGTACTGATCCAGAGCATTGTAATAATCTTTCTCAGCTAATTTTTCAGCGCCAGCCTGGAGCTTCATCTCATAAGAGGACTTTCCGATTGGCTGCGCCGTGGCGGCAAAAAAACTCAGAACGCCGGTGAAGGCAGCGAGTATCCGAATGCTTCTCATAGAGGTTCGCTTGTTTATTTGTATGGATACTTTACTTAACGAAATCATTGGAAAATGTTGCTTAACAGATTGTTAAAGATTGAGCATCAGAATCGTGGGCACAGTAATCGTTCCTTGATGACTGGTTTCCGGTAAATTTTGATGATGTACCAGGCTGCCAGTTCGAAACCGCCCTGATAATTGCTCGCGGCATTCAGTGATGATACGTTTACGTCGTAGCTCAGGGCCACACGAAGGTCTTTGTAATCACCGCCAAACAGCACCTGTCCAGCATCTCCGAAGCGGTAACCCAGTCCCATGTTGAGCCTGAAATCTTTGTTGATTTGGTTACTTGCCCATGCCTGGAGCGCAAATTCATTGGCACTTGCCGTGGTTTGGTACAGGAATGTAGGAGAAACGCTCCACTTTTCGTTGATTTCACGGTCGTAGCGGCCATGTGCGGTGATGCGTGCCGGGCGTTTTCCGGCATCCTCGTCTCCGGCCATTGCTGCGCCCAACGTGTAATCCGGCTTGGTCAAGTGGCCGTAAGAAACCCCAAGCTCCATGGCGGAGATGTCGTCCAATTTGGCGCGCAGCATCAACCCGGCTGTGAAGTCTAAGTAACTGGCGGTGCCTTCGGCTTTGTCCATACTGCCGTTAACGCCAAGACCGCCGCCACCGACACTGGTGTCAAACTCGTCTTCAAAAACGAAATCGGTTACGGCTTTCGCGCGGCGCTGCACACTTCCTCCCTGCAACCCGAGCGTCAGGATGCTGGTGCCTTTTTTGTTCAAAGCAAGGTGATAGGAAGCAGACAGCAGGCTGGCGGCTGTTTGTAAGCTCAGACTGCCCGCCTTGTCGGTGAACATGGTAAAACCAACGCCTACCCAGTCTTTTTTTCCGAAGCCCCGGAAAATTGGCGCATCAATGTAAAAAGACGGCGTGACGAATTGATTGCCGATCACGCTGGCCCATTGGTCGCGATAGATCCCGCCGATGCGCGCTGTGCCTGAAAAGGCGCCTGTAAGTGCAGGGTTGAGCGTTAGCGGCGACATGTTGTAAAGTGAGTAGTGAATGTCTTGTGCCGATAGTTTCCCCGTAGCATTTACGATGACAATCAGAAGTAAAAGTCTAAACAACTTCATATCCTGTTTTTTACTGTTTGAGGTTGAAAAGCAAGTTTCATAGTACCGCCCTTGCCTTATTTAGACACAGACGGGTTGCATGAAGGCGAAAGATAGGCTTTTTTGCAAAATTTCATCTCCCCCTCCCAAAATTTAAGACTTCTGCCCGACATTATGTGGGCGGTCAAGTGGTTATTTGTTATTGGTTACTGGTTATTGGTCTGTTCCCGCGTCGGCGGTCAAGTGGTTATTTGTTAACAGGAAACACGATAGGGATTTCTATTCTCCCAACTTTCCAGAGTCACCAATAACCAATAACCAATAACAAATAACCAGTATCAATCCTTCATCACCACCCGCCGGGACGTACTCAGCGAACTCTCGTTGTGCAGGCGGTTCAGTGCCGACACGGCATACGTATAGCTTTTGCCCGGCTGTACTGCTGTATCTATGTATTGAAAACGTTTCCCTTTTTTGTGCATGGGGGTCAGGGTCAAAATATTGCGCGGATCGTTGTAGTCTATAGTGCGTCCGCTGCCTTCTACCCGGTAGATAGCGTAATAAGCCGGGGGACTGATTTTATCTGCCTTTGAAGGTTTCCAACGCAGGCGGATGTCTTCCCTGCGGATTCTGGGGCGCAAAAAATTCGGCGCCTGGGGCTTGCGCAGTTGCAAATACTCCATCACCGGAGGCAGGGCAGGGGCGGCATAATAGAATTGTTGTAAAGAATCGCGCAGCCGCAAAGGGTTGGCCAACAAAGATTTGGCACTAAAAAAAGCGCTGCCCTGAACAATCGGGTTGCGGCGGTTCATTTCGATCTGGCGCGGAATTTCGCCAGGCTGCTGCCAGGCCAATTCTTTATTTTCTCCGACTTTATAGGCTGCATGGCCAATGTACAGGTGCTGATCTCGCACGTAGGTGCTCCACCAGCCCAATAATTCTGAATACTCTGCCGGAGCAAAGCCAATGTTCCAGTAAATCTGCGGCAAAACGTAATCGAGCCAGCCGTTGCGCACCCATTTCAGGACGTCGGCGTAGAGGTCGTCGTAGCAAGCGATGCTGGCGCGGGTCTTGGACCCCATAGGGTCTTTATCGCGGTTGCGCCAAACGCCAAACGGGCTGATTCCGAATTTGACATACGGTTTCAACTCCTTGATTTTCAGATAAACACTTTCCACTAAGGCGTCGTTGTTGCTGCGGCGCCAGTCTGCGATGCTGTCAAAGCGTTCTCCATAAAGGATGAATTCGGTCGTATCCGGGAATTCAAGACCTCGTTCTTTATAAGGGTAGAAATAATCATCGAAATGGATGCCATCCACATCGTATTTTTCTACGATTTCGGCTACCACATCCACCACATGTTGCCGCACTTCGGGCAGGCCAGGATTGAAATAAAGGCGGCGTCCGTACTGCACCAACCAGTTGCGGTGGCGGTAAAACTGGTGTTTTGAACTCGAAAGCGCAAACGTATCCAAATCCATCGTGGCGCGGTAGGGATTCACCCAGGCGTGGAATTCCATGCTGCGGTTATGCGTCTCTTCAATCAAAAACTCCAGCGGATCGTATTCTGGCTGCGGCGCCAGGCCCTGTTGGCCGGTGAGGTATTTCGACCACGGCGCCAGATCGGTCGGGTAAAAAGCATCGCCGGCGGGCCGCACCTGGAAAATGACGGCGTTGATGCCCATTTTTTTGTACTCATCGAGCAGGCTCTTCCACTGCTCTTTGTGGGCAACACGATCAGGGGTTGCCCGCTTGGGATAGTCAATATTCGTCACCGTCGCCACCCATACGGCGCGGAATTCGCGCTTCGGTGGAGGTTCCACATCTGCCCGGCCCGACGCGATCATCGTCTCCTGCGACCACAGGGTCGTGTGGAGAAAAATACTGCTTGCCGCAAAGAGAAGTTTCAGGTGTTGTCGCATATTGATCGGTTTTACGGAAAGAATGGGATTTTGTTACCTGCTTTAGACTACTTGGGAGGAGAGGCAGCTAAGATAGGCGTTTTTACTTTGCCTTGTTCTTTTTTCATACGCTTTTGTCATTCCGCAAATAACACACTTCATGTGCTTCCGTCGGCAGCGGCATGTCTAACAGCCGGATCATCCGCTCTAAATGCGCATAGGGAATGTCTTCTTTTCGGCGCTGAAGGATGTTGTTCCGGCTTGTTTCCACGTAAGTGATCTGAAAGGTGGGATTGTAAACGGAGAGGGTATTGATCAGCTTGGAGCGGAGTTCTGACGTGAGGTTGGTGCTGTTCCAGACGAAGCTCTGCCGGGCGGCGCAGTACTTTTTTGCTAAGTTGTATGCTGCCTGAACCACATGCCCCTGCCCTTTGCTGTCGCCATGTTCCACGCCCATTTCCCGCCGCAGGTTGTCGAGGCTGACCACCGGCAGGAGGTTGTTTTTCAAAAAAGTATCTTTCCCGCTGCCGGGGATGCCCGACATCAGCCGGATTTGAAATGCGGTGTCGTCGTATAATTCAGCGGGATAGCGGGCATCGGTAAAAAAGTAGCGAAATTTGCTGTGGGCATTCACAAAGGGATAAGCGTTTTCAAAACATTGGTTTTCCACGCAAAACTCTTTGAAATATTCCACCCGCTCCAGTAAATCGGCTTTGTCAGCGCAAATCCGGCCCAGCACATCAGCCTTCGCCAGCAGGTAAACCAGCCGGTTGCTGCACCGCAAGCTCGCTCCGATGACTGACGACCAGGGATTCGGTTTTTCCAGCGCCCACAACGGCAAACCGTGCAGGCGCACGAGGCTGCATATTTGTTCGCGCATTTCAAAATCGGCATCCCAAAGCATTTCCCGGGCTATTTTTTCGCCCACTGCCGCATGGCGTGGCGAAGAGATTCTTCCGTCTTCGATCACCGTACAAGCCGGTTTGGCCACATCGTGCAGCAGCGCCGCCGTCAGCAACACCTGCTGCTCCGGCCCGGCCAGGTCGCCAAATTCCGGCAAACTCAGCATCGCCTCTACCACCATTTCGGTGTGGATGCCCACATTCCCCTCGGCGTGGTAATCCGGCTCCTGCGGGCATTCGTGGAGCAGTTGGAACCAATCTGCCCGGCGCAGCGCGTCCCAGTCAGGTTTGTTGTCCTTCAGCAGCCTGCTCAAACCATAATCTGGCGCGCTGCCAGTTTTTTGTCCAGTGCTCATCGGTTTGTACATGATTTTGTCTGACGTATTTCAGGACGTTGTTTTCAAAATCGTCCACGTGGAAGCTTCCGGCGTTGCGCACCACAAAACCTTCGCACACGCCGCCCAGCCGGCTGCCTTTTTGAAGTCCGGTTTCAATGGCTTCGCGCAATTCCACTTCCGAAAAATGCCCTCGTTGGATGACCGGTACGGTTGGCAAATCCAGCGCCCCGGCGTAAAACGCAACTTCGTCCCAGCCCAGCCACACCTCACCCTGGCGGATGGCAAACACGTAAAAGTAGCTGTCCAACCGTTCGTATTCAATGCTGTGGATGGCGTAGAGGCTTTCGCCGAAAATTTCTAATTCTCCCAGCGCGTATTTGTGCTGCGCCCACAACTCCCGCATTTTCACCGACCATGGGCTTTCCGTTGGCGCGGCATGAGAGCGGGCGTACACCCCGTCGGCTTTGAGGCAGGTGTTTTCGCCGTCGAGTTTTTCGGTGAGGACTAATTCGTGTTGCAAAATACCAGTCCAGCCCTCTGCGATGCGGTCATCGGAAGTGGTTCCTTTTGAGAACGGAAAATGGTAAGTCCGGCTGTATTTGCGGGATTGCATGGTTGTGGTATTGGAACGGGGGAAAAACACGGGGGTGGGAAAAAAGATTCCATATCTTTTTTTATTTGAAAAACAAAATGTATTTTTATGAATTAAAATAAAACAACTCGTTGCGCTATGAAAAAAGAACTCATCCTCGAGCTTTTCGAAAAATTTGAGGCCGCCCGCTATCTGATTGAAAACACCGAATGCTGGAGCGCCCGCGAACTGCAATCCATTCTTGGATACGCCAAGTGGGACAACTTTCTCAACGCCATAGAGAAAGCTAAAAACGCCTGCGAAGGCGCGGGAGAAAAGGTCGGGCACCATTTTGCTGACGTCGGGAAAATGGTCGGAATTGGAAGTGGTACGCAACGCCGTATTGACGACATGGCCCTCACCCGCTACGCTTGCTACCTCATTGCGCAAAACGGCGACCCGACGAAAAAGGCCGAAATTGCTTTCGCGCAAACCTACTTTGCCTTCCAGACGCGGAAACAGGAACTTATCGAACAGCGCTTGCTTGACCGCGACCGGGTGAGTGCCCGCGAGAAACTTTCCAAAACTGAAAATAAACTATCCGGTATCATCTACGAGCGCGGCGTAACAATAACCTTAAATTTGAAGCGATGATAAAGAAAGAAGGCATAAAAATATTCGAGGAACAGTCCGTCCGGGCCTTGTGGGACGAACAGGAGGAGAAATGGTATTTTTCAATTGTGGACATTGTGCGGGTCTTAACGGACAGTGTTGACTCCACCGCCTATTGGAGAAAGCTTAAACAACGGCTCCGCGAAGAAGGAAATGAAACCGTGACAAACTGTCACGGTTTGAAAATGCAAGCCCCGGATGGCAAAATGCGCATGACCGATGTCGCTGACACCGAGCAACTCTTCAGACTGATCCAATCCATACCCTCCCCAAAAGCGGAACCTTTTAAGCTATGGCTGGCAAAAGTGGCCGCTGAGCGCTTAGACGAAATGCAAGATCCTGAATTGAGCATTGACCGTGCATTAGAACAATATCTCCGCTTGGGCTATTCAGAAAACTGGATCAACCAACGGCTGAAAAGCATTGAAATCCGCAAAGAACTCACCGACGAATGGAAAAGTCGGGGCTTGAAAGAAGGCGTACACTTTGCCACACTAACTGATATCATCACCCAAGCCTGGGCAGGCAAAACTACCAAAGAGTATAAAATCCTGAAAGGCTTGAAAAAAGAAAACCTGCGGGATAATATGACGAATACCGAGCTGATTCTGAATATGTTGGCAGAAGCTTCCACCAAAGACATCTCACAGGCAGTGAACCCGGAAACTTTTGAAGAAAGCCAACAAGTGGCGCAACAGGGTGGAAACGTAGCCAAAGTTGCGCGATTAGAGTTGGAGGCCAAAACGGGCAAAAAAGTGGTTACGGCTTTGAATGCGAAGTCGGTTTTGGATCCGGCTGAGTTGGAGGAGCCGGGTAAAAAGATAGAGCAGGACAAAAAATAACGTATGTAGTGTCTGTATTTACGAGCCGGATCATTCCACGAGCACACCGAATTGAAAGAAATAGCAGTCGCAAAAACTTAAAACAGCTACATTAGCCTTCTTATTTTTATTTTGCCGTATTTATCTACAGGAGGGTCAGACCTCCGGAATGACGGGGTCAGATACTCCGAATATCCATTTATATTTTATATGCAGAAACCTCGCATTTTAATAGTAGAAGACGATGCACAAATCGCATCTTTGCTTAACCAGGCGCTCAAGGAAGCCGGGTATGAAACATTTGTGGCTTTCGACGGCGAAATGGCAACCAATATCATCGAAGAGGTACAGCCCCGGTTGGTCATCACCGACCTGATGATGCCGGTCATGGATGGGTGGCAGTTGTGCAAGCACATCCGCGAAAAAAAAAGCAAGGTTCCGATATTGATGCTTACCGCCCTTGGCGGTTCGGCGGATGTTGTGCTGGGTTTGGACAGTGGTGCTGACGACTATCTGGTGAAGCCATTTCGTGTGGAAGAATTGTTGGCAAGAGTAAGAGCGCTGCTGCGCCGGGGTGGAGAGGCAGACGCAGTCATGGCAAGCTCAATTGCCGGTCTCACGGTGAATCATGCAGGCAAACAAGTTTTTATAAATGGGGAGGAAGTCACGCTGACAGCTACCGAGTTTCGCTTGCTGGAGTTCCTGCTATTGCACAAGGGGGTGGTTAAAAGCCGCATGGAAATCCTGGAGCATGTGTGGGGCATGCACTTCGACCCCGGCACCAATGTAGTGGATGTTTATATAAATTATCTGCGCAATAAGATTGACAAGCATTTGGGTAAAAAACTCATCCATACTTATATTGGTTTGGGCTTTATTCTGAAGGAATAATCATTTGCAATGAAAGCGCCACCATTGACCATACGCCAGCGCCTGACGCTGGTCATCTCCTTTTCAGCGCTGCTTATCCTGCTGCTGGAGGGTTGGTATATCTATAATTATTCTATCAAGTTTTACGAATCGGAATTTCGGGAGCGGCTTGAAGAACGCCTCTTACTGGCAGACTCCCTGCTTGCCAAAGACAGTTTGCATCCTTTCACCGCCATCAGCAAGATACCGCCCGGCTATTTGCCTGACGAAAAAATCATCTACCTCTCCAAACTGGGGCATTCACCTTCCCCTATCAACGACAATTCCCTTCCAGCAGCACTGGATACCACAAAATTCCATAGAAATTCCACTTACTTTGAGCATATCGGGCAGCGTGACTTCTGCATCCGGCACGACCCTGAAACCCATGAAACCCTTGTCGTTTCAGCTGTTGACCGATACGGGTACACCAAAATCCAAAACCTGCGCAATGCTGTACTGAGCGGCATTGGGATTGGTGTTGTTTTGCTCAGCCTAATCTCTTGGTTTTGGGTGAAACGAATGCTCCAGCCCATTGCCGACAAAATCAAAAAAGCCCGCTCTATTGGCGCAAAAAGCCTCAACCTGCGGCTCGATGTAAAAAACGAGCACGACGAACTGGGGCAGATGGGGCTTGCCTTCAATGAGATGCTCGACCGCATCGAAAACGCGTTCATCTCCCAACAGCAGTTCATTCGAAATGCTTCGCATGAGATGCGCACCCCACTGACTGCCATTACCGCCGAAGCTGACCTTGCTTTGCTCAAAGAAAGAGAGTCTGATCAATACAGAAAGTCTTTGGCGAACATTCGGCAGTGCGCTGAAAACCTGAGCCAACTCACACAAAAGCTCCTGGCCATGTCCCGGTTGGAATCCGACCGCCTTTTCCCACAGCCCTGCGCTACCGATGAGGTGCTTTTGTCAGCGGTAAAAAGCATAAGAACCACCTATCCGGAGGACGGCCAACGGGTCGGCATTAACATCGAAGCTTCATCGGCGTTGAACTTACAGGTGCTTTGCGACCCGGCGATGCTGGAAACAGCGTACCTCAACCTGATTGACAACGCCGTGAAATACGGCAACCAAAAAGAAGTGCTGGTGCGGCTGTTCAACGAGCCAGGCATGGTTTGCCTCGAGGTGACAGACAAGGGCGATGGTATTGCAGAGCCAGAAATGGAGCATTTGTTCAAACCTTTTTACCGGAGTATCCGGCACCAGAGCCAGAACGGGAGCGGCATTGGCCTGTCCCTCGTGAAGAGCATTGCGGAAAAATATGGCGGCAAGGTTCGGATATGGTCACAGGTAGGGGTAGGCAGCAGGGTGCAGTTCGACTTGCCCGCCATGGTTTTTGATGAATTCCCCAACAGGCTAAGCTGAATGCAAAAATTTTAATGCCGTTCTTAATCTGTTCTTATGCCATTCTATAACTGGCAGATCACCTTTGCCCTAAAAAAGAACAGATTATGTTTAACTTACCATCTAAACTTCAATTTTTTGCAATTGCAATTGCAATAATATCCCTGTCAAGTTGTGCGACAATCATGCCTGACCAGGTGGGCGTCAAGCAAACTTTCGGCAGGATACAAGACAACGTGCGACAGCCCGGTGCAGTGGGCTTCAACCCATTCACTACCCGCATTGTCCGTGTGCCCATCCGCACGATGAACCTTGCAATTGTGGAAAACCTCCCTTCAAGGGAAGGCTTGACCATACGGTCAGAGAATTCCATCCTGTACCGGATACAGGCCAAGGCCGTGCCGCAGATTTTAAAGGAGACCGGTATGGATTATGAAGAAGAGCTTATATTACCCGTCTTCCGCTCCGCTGCTTCCGACATCTGCTCGAAGTACGATGCCAAAGACATGCACAGTGCGAAACGGGCAGAAATCGAGAATGAAATCAAGAACCGGCTCATCGAAGTTTGCGCCCCAAAAGGATTCATCATAGAGGCGGTGCTGATGAAGAGCATCACTTTGCCAGCTGGGCTTTCAAAGTCCATCGAGGCCAAGTTGGAAGCAGAGCAGGATGCTCTTCGGATGCAGTTTGTCTTAGATCGCCAGCGGCAGGAGGCACAACGGCAGATCATTGATGCGGAAGGCGCCAAGGAAATCGCACGGATACAGGCAGAAGGCAAAAAGAACGCTGCCATCATCCAATCAGAGGCAAAGGCGAAAAGTAACGAATTAGAAGCCGAAGGGATGAAAAGAGCCAACGACCTCGTCAACCAGAGCCTGACGCCCAACGTGCTGAAATTAAAACAAATAGAAGCATTCCAAATGCTTTCTACCTCCCCGAACACGAAGACCATCATTACCGACGGGAAATCACCGCTCATGAACGTATTCGGCAGTGAAGGGAACAAGTGATAAACCGCAATCAAAACAAGCGGACAAGCCGAACACCGTTTTAAAAAGTAGGCAAACAAAAAGAGAATAAAAGAATGAACAATAAAATGCTTTTTGTATTGCTTTTATTAGCAGGCTTGGCAACTTCCTGCGATCAAGCAACTAAGCAAGCAAAAGAGGAGGTAAACAAAGTGATGTCGCAAACAAGCGAAAGTGTGCAAAAAGTAATTGATGATTTAGGGTTGGTGTATGTAGAAGAAGGTGCACAAACCATTATCACTTATGATGAAGTAAACGCAGCACAACAGGCTTGGTGCGATGCCTTGGTAAAAATCGGGAAATTGAAAGAAGAGGGTGGCGATTATAAAGCTTTTGCAACGCAAGTCCTCTCCGATGCCTACAATTACGACAATGGAAAAGTCTTTTTCAAACCAACACTAGCCTTTGGCGAACAAACCTTTAGAAACGACAAAAAGGGGGCATTGGCCTACTTTGTCGGAGGCGACCCTGACTATCCTGATGACAAAGGGTTTGCGCTCACACCGTGGGTAAAAGCTCGTTATGACAATGCAGGCAATAAAAACGAAGGCATCCAAATATATGGTTCGGTTGCCATTACCATGGGAAATGTTTGGGTGACTGGCAAAGACGGCAAGGAAGTGATGGTAGATAAAACCTGGGTCTTTAAAAAAGGCAAGGACGGTAAATTGAGAATAATTGTCCATAAATCGTCGCTGCCATTCACACCGCCCGCGAAATAAACTTTATGGGGTTGGGGTTTGGCCCAACCCTCATTAAATCCGCCATGTAATCAAGCATTTTAGTCCTTTTTTCAAAACCAGTTACAGGAGGTCCTAACCAAAATTTAGGATTCTACAGTAAGTACCGGGCTGTCGTAATCTATTATACGTTCTAGATGTACGGCAGCCATTTTTTCTTTCCTGGTTTTGCTGCGAAAATGAAGGACCTCAGGAATCCTCCCGGCACTTCCTGCCTCATGCAACGCTGTTACGCCCGAAATTTATCCCTATGGTGAGGCATCTTCAGGCAGAATTGACGCCAAAGGCAGAGATTTGAAGGCCAGGAATAAGCATTTTGATGAATCATTATGTGGGTTTGGTAAAAAAGCGCAAAGAGGCCAAAAACCACGAGGGTGTATCACAAGTGCAGATGTGACAAATTTTCAAAATTTGTCACATCTATAACACGCAAATGATCAATCTTTTTTAAAGATAGTTTCTTTGGAATGTGTCGAAAATACGGACTTATGATACGCCCTCATTTAATTTAAGCTTTCTTAAAATCACAAACACATGAAAAAATCGCATGGAACAAATGTAGTAATTTTCGCATTTGTTCTCTTAACAGCATCAAAAATGAATGCTCAGGTTCCTCCAGATTCCTCTATGATAAAAAAGGAGTATTCAAATTTAGAAGAAGCACTAAAAGAACCAGAGAAAGTCTACAGATTAAACCTAAGTAATCAAAATTTAAAACTGCCTTCTGATAGTACTTGGGCCAAGTTTGAAAACCTGGAATACTTAAATTTAAAAAATGACCATTTAAAAACCATACCTGCCGGACTTAGCTATTTAAAAAAACTGAAAGTCCTTGATTTGAGTGGCAACGATTTTAAGCTTTTACCGCAATCATTATCAAAATTAGAAAATCTGGAAGAAATTTACCTCAATGATGAAAAGAATATTGAACTTGACAAAAGTCTGCTGGTGCTCAAAGATTTACCTAATCTCAGAATATTACACCTTGAAAAAGATAATTTAAAAAGTATCCCTAAAAGCTTGTTGTACTTTAATAACCTGGAACAACTGTATTTGAACAATAACAGGTTCAAAAAAGTACCAATTGAGGTACAAGGCTTAAAGAATTTAAAGTACATGGATTTGCACGGCAACAAATTCAGGCTTGACCATCAAAACATACATATCAATGGTTTTGGACCCAAAATTCGATTCTAAGAGCTTGTTCGGAATTAAGCATTGACCGTGCGTTAGAACAATATTTGCGATTGGGCTATTCGGGAAACTGGATCAACCAACGCCTGAAAAGTATTACTAGTGGTTATTTCACAACATTTCCTGCCCAAAAGTCAATAAATTATTATCCGGATCAAGCAAAGAAAATTCCTTTTGCTGCCAGGGTTTGAGGTGCAAATGCCCGGCTTGGGGAATGTTCAATTTTTTGTCCATTGCCAACTGATACCATTCCTCGATATGATCTGTTCGGATGTAAACCTGCCCGTAATTTTCTTTTGGGTCAAGTTCTTTAAACTCAAAAAAGTGAATTTGAATATGGTCTTTTTCCACCATCAGGTAGCCATCGTAGTCGGCGCTGCCAAATTCCTGAAACCCTAATTTGTTTAAATAAAAATCCCTGGTGATGGCTTTATCCCGCATGGGGAGCTTGGGGTGGATGGCGGTTAGCATGTTTGTTTTTTTGATGATTACACGGAACAATTTTCCTACCATTGTTCCATTTCTTTTTCAAGGTCTTCCACACTAATGTACTCGCCTCGTTCGAACTCGGCGTCAGCTTCTTTTATTTCATTTATTAGCTCAGCTTTAGTCATCGGCTTCCAACCCGGCGAAGGAGGAATAGCCAAGATCATCTCGTCGGAGCCTCACTCACCACCACGCCGGTATTAATGCACATCCCCTCTAACTGAATCAGATCCCCATTGAAGACATTAAAATCTACCTTCCCCTGCACACCACGGAGTTGGCCGGCGCTGCCGTATTGCCAGAACGACCAGTCGCGCCCGCAGGCTAAAGTGGGTTGGCGGCGGCCATAGCGTGCAATCCAGAGCGGATAGTCCTTAAAATGGCCGGCTAAATATTTGTTGT
The DNA here is from genome assembly GCA_046153985.1 of Saprospiraceae bacterium. GTDB lineage: Bacteria > Bacteroidota > Bacteroidia > Chitinophagales > Saprospiraceae > JABWAJ01. Next base: position 16,969 of record JBJXFD010000238.1, on the reverse strand, counting down.
AGAAAACAAGGTTGGTATAAATAATGGGTTTGATGTTGTATTTAATCTCAACCAAATAGAGCCAGTGCCGCATGGAAGATAAAAGCTCTACTTTAGAAACGCCTGCTTCCAACACCTCCACATCGAGCACGGGCGGCAGATCGCCGAGTCCTATTTCTACCGATTGCATGAAATTGCGCGCCTGCAATTCGGCGGGCACAGAAGGTCGAAAAAAGTGATAAGCACCACGTTTGATGCCCACGCGCTGCATTTCTGACCAGTTCAGACAAAACATGGAATCGCGGTAGGAAAAGCCTTCGGTCGCTTTCACAAAAGCAAACGTGATGTCTTGTGCCGCAACGGTGTCCCAATTGACAATAGACTGATAGTGAGAGACATCTATGCCCTGAACGTCGTATCCACTCATACGAACAGTCTCCCGTTCGCACGAACAGATGCACAAAACAATTACCCCGAAGCATAGAAAGCGTCCCATAGTTATCTGTCAACGAAACAAATCTAAAAAAGATACTTGGATTGTGTTAAAAAATGCGGGTCATAATTGAAAGTAAGCCAATAAGGTCGGTTGTCAGACACTCCGATGGCGCGGTAACTGAGCTGGTGGCTGAGCGATTTGTACTGAGCGAAGTCGAAGTAAGTCGAAGCAAGTCGAAGTTCCGGCCTCGCGTCTACTAATTACTTCGCTGGCCTTGGCGCGGTAACTGAGCGAAGTCGAAGTTCCGCCTCGCGTCTACTATTTGTCGGGCTCTGCCCGACCTCTACACCAACCTCAACTTCTTACCTGCCTGTTCCAGCGTCTCCTCTTTTTTCGCAAAACAAAGCCGGATCACCCGGTCGTCCCTTTTGCTGCTGTAAAAAACCGACACTGGAATGGCCGCTACCCCGTGTTCAATGGTCAGGCGGCGGGCAAACGCCTCATCCGGTTCGTCGCTGATGGCGCTGTAATCGAAAACCTGGAAATAAGAACCGCGACAAGGCAACGGACGCAGGCGGCTGCCGGCGGTGACTTCCAAAAAAAAGTCGCGCTTTTGCTGATAAAAAGAAGACAGGCCAAGGTATTCCGAAGGATCGGCAAGGAAGTCGGCCAATGCGTACTGGATCGGGGTATTGACCGAAAAAACGTTGAACTGGTGTACTTTCCTGAACTCGGCGGTCAAAGCGGGCGGCGCCACACAATAGCCGATTTTCCAGCCGGTATTGTGGAAGGTTTTGCCAAAAGAATAGACCGCCAGACTCCGCTCCCGCAGCTCCGGGTAGCGCAGGACGCTTTCGTGCTGCAAGCCATCGAAAACTAAGTGTTCGTAGACCTCATCGCTCAGCACCAGGATGTCGGTACCGGCGGTGAGCTGCGCCAGTTTCTGTATGTCGGTGTCCCCGAGCAGCGACCCGGCGGGATTGTGCGGCGTATTGATGATGATCATCCGGGTTTTGGGGCTGATCAGTTGTTCCAAAGCAGACCAGTCTACCCGGTAATCCGGAAACGACAATTCGCAAATGACCGCTTTCCCGCCGCACACTTCCACCGAAGGCCGGTAGGAATCGTAGGCCGGTTCCAGCAGAATGACCTCATCGCCCGGACTGATAAAAGCAGCGATGGCGGTGAAAAGCGCTTGCGTAGCGCCAGCAGTGATGGTGATTTCTGATCCGGGGTCAACGGTCACGCCATAAAGCAGGGCAATTTTTTCAGCAATGCGCGTACGCAGGGCAGGCAAACCCGGCATGGGCGCGTATTGGTTGTGGCCGCTGCGCATGTACTGATAAACCAGGTCGGTTAACCGGTCAGAAGTGGCAAAATCCGGGAACCCCTGGGCTAAATTGATGGCCTTGTGCTCCTGTGCCAGCGCCGACATCACGGTGAAAATGGTGGTGCCGACATTGGGAAGTTTGGATGTAAACTGCATGGCTTAGGCAGTGACTTTTTCAGAATCCGGTTGGAGTATCGAAGTAAGGGCAATGGACTCGTCTTCGATAGTATGTTCGCAAGAGGTGCTGTGGCAAACCTTGCATTCTACGAGCATGCGCCAGTTGACAATATGCGCAGTGGCAATCAAGATACCACCGATCATCGTCAGCCAGTGCTCCCAGTCGCCTTCTACAAAACGGCTGGCAATGATGACCGAAAAACCCGCAGCAGCTATAAAAATAGCGCGCAACGAGTGGTGGCGTTGGAAATAACTGCGCACCAAAGACCATGAAGCAATAATGATGCTCAGGGTGATAAAAATGACTTCAAACAACCCGTGTTCGAGCCAGGCTAAGTTGGTCAGTGCGCCAATGGTTAACACAAAGGGCAGCGCAGCGCAGTGAACCGCGCAAATCATGGAAGCCATGAACCCTGCAAAATCGGCATTAAGACTAACGAATCTTGATTTCATAAATGCAACATTGTTGCAAATGTAGAGATTTCTTTTGGTTTCTCAAACACCTGCGAAAAAAAAATGAGGAATTATTTTTGGAGAAGGCCGCTTACCCGCTGCTGAATAGACAGGATGCTGTCGCGAAATTCTTTTTGTATGGCCAGCATTTGTTCGGGCGTGACGTTCAGGGTCGGGCCGTGGTGGTGATGGTGGTCGTGGCCGGAGTGGTCGTGTTCGAGACCCGGCGGTTCCGGCAAATTGTCACGAAAGTAGGTGATGCTGGCTTCTATACCGGTAACCTGGTTGTTGAAGGCGATTTCTTCCGGTGTCAGGGCCCTGCCCTGAATGGCAAACTGGTTTCTGAGCTGGATCAGGGAATCCACTTTCCCGGCCAATGTCGCTTCGATCGCGATGATTTCAAGGTGGATTTTTTCTGCGTTTTCATTGTTGCCCGCAGACTGTGGGGATTGACAGGAGCAAAGCAATGCGGCAACAAAAATTACAATTTGGTATTTCATAACCAAGACATAGATTTAGTAATGTATTTCAAATCCTTAAACTAACGTGAACTCGGGCATTTTTTAAGGAACGCGAAGGGCGCCGTGCTATGTTCCGCGGGCTTTAGGCCGCCTTGTTTCCCCAAAAGGTGCAAAAACAGACAGACACTAACTACAGGTTGCACACGTACCTTTCAGCACTAAGTACGCACCCGACAGCTGGTACCCGGCAGGCGCTTGCACGGCGGGCATGTGCATAGATTCGACACAAACAGTTTTTCCACATTGGTCGCAGTGGAAATGGGCATGATGGTCGTCGTGTGCGTGCTCCGAACAGTGTCCTGAACACAGGGCGTATTTCAGTTTTTCGCCGCCGTCAATCGCTTTGTGGATGACGCCTTTTTCTTCAAATGTCTTCAGCGTTCGGTACAAAGTGATCCGGTCAACCTGATTGAAATGCGCCTCGATGTCGTTGTGTGACAAAGCTTCCCGCGAATCGAGGAAGATGTCGAGCACTTGCGCTCTCACCGTAGTTTTTCGAAGGTTGTGCTGTGCCAAAATGTCCAAAGCGGAAGTTGTCATAGAAATATTTGGTTTGATCCTGCGAAAGTAATTACTTTTGCTAAATGAAACAACGTTGCATTAGATAATGTTTCTAAAATTAGTGAAAAGGAAACCTGCATATCCTCCCTGGAAAAGCAGCCTGTTTCTACTGGCTGTGTTTCTTTTGCCCTTGCTGGCAAAGGATGTGCATTACCTTTTTGCCCACAGGCACCACGATCATCACATCCACCACTGCGATGCTACGGGCGTCCACATCCACGACCCCGAGCATTATACGCCTGAAAATTGTTCTTTTTGCGGGGTAGTTTACGCCCAGTTTTTCAACGATGCCGTTTCGCCTGCCTTCCCCATCGTGGATTTATTCGCAACGGACGCTGAAGCAGGATACTCCCAAACGTACTCACCTACGATCCCCAAAACGACCCGCCCGCGCGGCCCGCCTGCTGTTTTTTCCTGTTAATCAGATTATTTCCGGTCGTATTTTATTGCTGAGTTTGCTCCTCGTTTTCTGCTTTGCAGAACACATCGTCAATCCAGTTCAACGCTTTATTAATTAGCGCGTTATGCATTTTCGGCAAATTATTTCCGCGATGGTCATCCTGTCGCAGGGCTTAGTCGGTATCTGGGCTAATGCCCAACCCTGTACCTTGCAACTGAGCGGGCGGATTCTGGATGCCCAAACCCGTCAACCCCTTCCTTTTGCCACGATTTCCATTACAGAAATCAACAAAGGCGCGGTGGCTGACGAAAGCGGGCGGTTTTCCATTTCCGGCCTGTGTTCAGGTAATTACACGGTGCTTTGCTCCATGGTGGGCTGCGATCACGCCGAACATCAAGTTTACATCGAACAAAATGTCAGTCGGGATTTTTTCCTGACGGAAACTGCGGTCGAACTCGGCCACATAGAAGTCACCGGAAAAGCCGTCGCCCCTGCCAGTACGCAACCCCGCCAGGAATTGCAGGGTGTGTCGCTCGAAACGGGCAAAACGCTGGGGCTCGGCGAAGCGCTCAAACGCCTGCCGGGAGTCACGACGCTGAACACGGGACATTCCATCTCCAAACCGGTCATTCAGGGCCTTAACGGCAATCGCATTGTCATCCTCAACAACGGCGTACGCTTAGAAGCCCAGCAATGGGGCGACGAACATGCGCCGGAGATTGACCCTTTCATCGCTTCTAAGGTTTCGGTCATCAAAGGCGCTGCGGGCGTGCGTTATGGCGCCGATGCGATTGGAGGAGTGGTGCTGGTGGAATCGGAGCCGCTGCGGGAAAAACCGGGCATTGGCGGGCAGTTGTCGTTGGGCGCTTTCAGCAATGGCCGCACCGGTGTGGTTTCGGCTTCGGTGGAAGGCGCGCTGGGTGGAAAATTGCCGTTGTCAGGTCGCTTGCAGGGGACTTTCAAACGTGGCGGCAATGTACAAACGCCTGATTATTTCCAGCGAAACACAGGCTTGGAAGAATTGAATTACTCTTGGGCGCTGGGGTTGAAAAAGGAAAAATTTAGCACTGCGCTTTACTTTTCGGTTTTTTCTACCCAACTCGGAATCCTGCGCGACGCACACATCGGCAACCTTACCGACCTGAACTTAGCTATAGAACGAGGGCGGCCGCTCAGCAACGGTGCTTTTTCTTACGAAATAGGCCGGCCGAAGCAGCAGGTATTGCACGAGCTGTTCAAATGGCAGTTTTCGGTGGAAACCGGTGAAACAAGCAAGCTTCAGATCGAAGCAGCGCGCCAGTTTAACCGCCGTCAGGAATTCGACGCCCACCGGCCTTTCGGCAACCTGCCGGATGAATTGACGCGACCTCAGTTTGAATTTGAAATTACGACCTACACACTTGACCTGAACTGGGAACACCGCTGGCTGCCGAACACGAAAGGCAGTATCGGAGCCCAGGGCCTGCACCAACGCAATACGACAGATTTTGGCGCCCTCATTCCCAACTACGCCACGCAAAGTGTCGGGGTTTACTGGTTAGAGCGCTGGAGGAAATACCCCTCTCCGTGGGAAGTAGAAGCGGGCGTTCGATACGACGCCAAGCAGTTGTCCATTGGTACGCAGGGAACGGATACGATTGGCCAGGAGCTTCAGTTCAGCAATGTTTCGGGAACGGCAGGCATCATTTACCACTTAGCAGCAGTGGAATTGCGCTTCAACGCCGGGACAGCCTGGCGGGCGCCGCATCCGAACGAATTGTACAGCGATGGCGTACACCACGGTGCAGCGGCTTACGAACTCGGCGATCCAAACCTCCAGGCAGAACGCGCCCTCAATTTTTCGCTTAGCGCGAACTGGACCAAGCCGAAAAAATTTGACGCCACGCTTTCGTTCTACCACAACCGGATTTCTGATTTTATCTACCTCGAACCGCAGAACGTGCCCAAGTTGACCATTCGCGGCGCTTTTCCGGCGTTTCACTACCGCCAGGCCGATGCCGCGCTGACTGGTTTCGACTGGAATGCTTCCGTGTTTTTGCTGCCGCAATTGGCGCTGGAATCACAAGGCGCCATTTTGCGTGCCTTGAACCGCGACGCCGGGGATTACCTGATTTTTATGCCGGCGGATCGCCTTACACATGGATTCAAATACACCTTTGGCAAGGCTGCGGATGAGGGCAATGAGCGGCCTTTTGCCAGATTTGGTATGACCAATGTGCTGCGCCAAACCCGGGTGCCGCAAGGCGATCTGGCGCCCCCACCACCAGGATATACCCGCTTCGATGCGGAAGCCGGCATGACGCTCCATTGGGGCAAAAAACCAGTGGAAATCGGATTTTCAGTTTTCAACATTTTCAACGCGCGCTACCGCGATTACCAGAACCGCTTCCGGTATTTCACCGACGAGGTGGGGCGGAATATCCTGCTGCGCGCTAAAATCATTTTCTAAATCAATTAAAACAACTTTATCATGATTCAGTATAAGTTTTTTTCGCTTCCAATGATGTTTGTGCTGTCTTTGTTTGCAACGACAATTTTGCTTTCCAGCGCCTGCAACCGCGATGACGACGACAGCAATCCAAACGAAGAGGAACTGATTACTTCGGTGATTCTAACGTTTACAGTGCCCGGCGGAGCCAGCACGTCTTTTTCTTTTAAAGATACAGACGGCGATGGCGGGGCAGATCCGGTGGTACAGAACATCACGCTGGCTGCGGCCACTACTTATGATTTGGATGTCAAATTTTTGGATGAATCCAACCCGGCAGATGTGGAAGACATTACCCTTGAAGTTGCGGAGGAAAGCGCGGAGCACTTGATTTGCTTTAGCGTGGAAGGCGGAGTGCCCCTGCCCACTGTTGAGGATACGGACGATAATGGGAAACCGCTTGGCCTGGCGAATCGCCTCATGACGACGACTACAGGCAGTGGCAAACTGACTGTGCGCCTGAAGCACCAGCCGGATAAAAATGCCGCCACGCCTTGTGATACTGGGGATACGGATGTGGAGGCGACTTTTAATGTGGTAGTTAATTAGTGTCCATCCATTTTAGTGGAGTGTCTGTTCTTTAGAGTTCGAGAGCAAGGCATGCGAAGGCCCAAAAGTGGGAGTCCCGCCCGCCGGACGGGATGACCAATTTTGGGCCTTCGTATAACGCAGCTATCGGACTATAAAGACAGACACAAGTTAGCGGCGTACAAAAACTGAATCCGTGGAAGCATTATACCCCGCAAAAATGCCGTGGCCATTTTCGATGTTGTTGTAAACAATCACCGGTTCGGTGAACGCGCCACCGGGGTTGCTCTGCTGCTGGTTCAGGGTTTGGTGGAATTTGTAGTATTCTTCCGAAACGGTGCGCAACTCGGCGTAGACCTTGCCAATGAGGAAGGATGCCGGGTCAATTTGAACCGCAACGGGGATCGTGATGCGGTTGGATAGAAAAGCTTTGTCTTCAAATAAAATGCCGCCTTCAAAATAAGCCAGTACAAAATTATTGTTGATGGAATTGCTGAAAACGACGACCTGAATGGAAGAATCAACCAGGTTGGTATCGCCTTCAACCAGTTCATATCCAATAAATTGCTGGTATAGGTTGAGGTGATAATAGTTCACTTCTTCTGGCAAATCCGCAAAGCTTATTTCCGCATTATAATCATAGCGCAAATCGCCGTTATCGGTTTGCCTCACCATAACATCCGAAAGGTTAAAAGATATAATTTCGGTCGCTTCCGGTATGCTGCTCTGTGCCATAACGGTTTCGAACCCGGGGGCTTCCACCCGGATGGTATAAATGACGCCCTGCTTTGGTTTCAATTCACGGGTAATGTAATAGGGCGCACGGATTCCTCCTCCTCTTGGCACTAATTCGAGCGTTTCAATGAAAGTACCGCCCTGATAAATATCCACTTTTGCGTTGGCGATGTATTCTTCCGGAGACTGGTCAAGTGCGGAACGGCTTTTGGAAACCTGCACGATAAAAAACGCATCTCCCGTAAAATTACAAACCACCACCAGCCGCGGATCCGGGAAGTCAAACGGCAACTCAACCGGACGTTCGCAGGTTGCGGCCACCAATGCGCAATAACAAAAAGTTGCGAAAAGTAGATTTCGTAGCATCGGGTTAAAATTTGATCGAATAGTTAACCGAGGGCAAAATCGGAATCAGCCACACCTGCACAAACTCTTTCACGGGGCGAAGTTCGTTGTTTACATTGATGTATTTGGTTCTGAGGTTGTAATAAAGCGGATTTCGCCGATCATAAGCGTTGTATACACCAACATTGGCAGTATGTTCCAGCTTGCCCGTGCGATAATAAAAATTCACCCCGACATCTAAGCGGTGGTAATACGGCATGCGGTATTGGTTTTTTGAATCATAGTCGAGCACATCCACCCCCGGCGGGTAAATCACGCCCGGGATTTCAATCCGGTATTGCAATAACGGCAAACTAAAGGCGAAACCGGAGCTGAAGACCCAATTGGCCGACAATTCGCACCAGGATTTCAGGCGGTGTGTCAACGCAATTTTCAGGTCGTGCCGCCGGTCGAATTTGAACGGGTAGGTGCGCCCGAGGTTGACTTTTTCAAACTGCCGGTCTGTCCAGGACAAACTATACGCAATCCAGCCTTTGGTTTTGCCGTACCGCCAGTTGAGCATGGTTTCCAAGCCATAAGACTGCCCTTCTCCAACAGTCACATTGCGCTCCCAATCGTTCAGGAATAAGGCGCCTTCAGAAAAACTGAGCAGGTTTTCCATTTTTTTATAGTAGCCTTCCACGCTCAGACTGAAATTGTCGGTTGGTACGTAATCAAACCCCAGTTCCGTTTGCCAGGCGCTTTGGGGTTTTACCCGCGCAGTAGCCGGCGCCCAGAGGTCGGTGGGCAAACCAATGTCAGAATTGGAAAGCAGGTGCAAATACTGTTTGGAAAAACTGAAAGAAGATTTGAAATTCAGCGAGGGCAAAGCTTGCCAATAGGCCGACAACCGGGGTTCTGCCGAATGGTAATTGCGGCTCCGTACGCTAAACCCGGTGAAGCGGAGTCCGGCGTTCAGCATAAAGCGGTCGCTGATGTTGTACTCGTCTTCCACATAAAAAGCGTATTCGATGGCGTCAATGGGCGCGTTGCCGATTGTTTCAGAATCATCGGGAATCCCGGTTGATGAATCGTTATAGAACAAAACGCCGGGGCGGAACTGATGCCGCGTAAGCCCCATGCCGAAGCGGAAATAATGCCGCGTAGAGGGGATGAGGTCGAAGTCAATTTTAGCGCCGACGTCTTCAATGCCGGAGCGGTATCTTCCAAAATCGAAAGAGCGGTTCCTGGTTTGATTGTTAGCAACAGTTCGGAGTGAGTCAGAAGCAGCATAATTCACGCCAACGCTCAGGTTGGTGTATGTGAGGGTCGTATTGGCGAAAAGCCGACTGCTGAAAACGTGGTTCCAGCGCAAGGCTGCAACTTTATTCCCCCAGTCCAAACCTTCGGAATATGACTGATCGTACAGGTAATCCACAGCTTCGCCATCTTCTGAAAGCAGGGTCAGTCGGTCGGAGCGGCGTCCAAAATTGTCGTATTCATCGCTGCCCTGATAATAGCTCAGGTAAACGCGGTCTTCGTCCGAGAGCGTAAAATTCAGTTTGGCGTTCAGGTCATAAAAATTGTATCCATTGGAGCCTTCTTCACGGCGCGCGCGCTTTTGCTGTTCGGTGATGGGCCGGATGTACCAATCTAAAAAAGACCAGCGCCCGGAGACAAAAAACGAACTTTTGTCTTTCTGGATCGGCCCTTCAAGGGAGAGCCGGCCACTCAGCGCGCCTAATTCGGCGCTGCCGGCGAATTGTTTCTTATTGCCCTCCTTGGTGCGCACATCCAAAACAGAAGACAACATGCCACCGTATCGGGCAGGAAAACCGCCTTTCACAAAGCGGGCGCTGCGCACGGCGTTGGTGTTGAAGATGGAAAACACGCCTGCCGCGTGCGAGATATTGTAGACCGGAACCCCATCAATCAAAACGAGGTTTTGACCAGGGTTGCCCCCGCGCACATGGATGCCGCCGACCCCGTCAGTTCCGGTTTGCACGCCGGGCAGCAGGTGGGTGGTGCGGATCAGGTCCGATTCGCCACCTAAAGCCGGCAAGGTTTGCACCTCGGCAATGCTCAGAATTTCGTCGCTCCACGCTAGGCGCCGGGCCTTTTCAGAGGAATCGTTGGCGACAACCACCACTTCGGGCAGCGCAACCAAACCTTTCAGTGCAATATTGACCTGTTGATTCGATAGCAGCGCAATGCGCTGGGCCTGCGATTCATAGCCGGTGTAGGAAAAAAGAATTTCGGTTTCACCGGCGGGCAGGGTTAGGCTGAAAAAGCCGTATTCGTTGGTCGTGGCGCCGCTGTTACTCCCCACCACATAGACGTTGCCGCCAATGAGTGGTTCGCCGCTCTGCTCATCCTCCAGGAAACCGCTTAGCGTAAACCGCATGATGACGGGTGTTTTCGGCGGATCCACTTTGTATAAGGCGACGATGCTGGAATTGATAACCCGGTAGCGCAAGGGCGTATCGCGCAGTAAAAGATTCAGCGCTTCACTGAGCCGGTAGCGGCGCAGGCGCATGGTCATGTTCTTTTTGGGAAGGATGTCGTTGCTGAAAGACAAGTTAACACCAGCCTGGCCCGAGAGCTGATACAGCGCCTCTTCCAGGGTCGCATTTTTGAGCACAAGATTGACCTTTTGATCCAGCGGATTTTGAGCCAGTGCCGGAGCAATCCAGTAACATACGCAGATGATGGAGAAGAGCAATTTTTTCATCCCGGTCAAAACAGCCAAATGAAGTATTCAAAGGTAAGGGATTTTAGCAGGATTACAATGCAAATAAACAGGAATGCGACGTATCGGACATTAAAAATATTTTAAACTATGAAAACGGCAGCGCATTCTTGCGGGTTTTGGAGGTGCACGCAACTTTTATTCCCACTCCTTTAATTTTTTTATGCAGGCTTCTTTTGGGAGCCAGGGATTGAATTGCATGAGTTCTGTCAGCAAGTTTCGCGCAGTGTACTTGTCGAATAATCCAGCATCAAGAAAACGGTCGAACAACCAGAGAATACCATGCACTTCCAGCTTTTGACGTTCGCAGGCTTTGCGGAGTAACTTGTCGCCGGTCAAAACCATCGCCGGGAGTTTTTCTGCCCAGTAAAGGACCGTGTGATCGGCAAATGACAAACGTTTACTGGTTTGGAGCAGCGATATTTCGGTAAAATGGGGTGCGTTCAGGTTCATGATCGTCAAGCGTTCGGCGGAAACGTAAGGCATTAACGCGACCTGTTGTTCAACGATAAGTTCATCGAAGACTTCCTGCGTTGTAATAACCTCAAAGTCAATGGCAAACAAAAAAGAGATCAAGTCAAACGCTAAGAGGTCAATAAAAATATTGGCGTCTGAAATGGCAACCCGACTCATGCTTTGACCGGGTTAAATAGCTGACGGAATTCAGCTAATTTTTGATTGTTCAGTGCTGCCGCTTTTGAAAGGCTGATTGCTTCTTCCGCAACAGCTCTTAAAAGGAGTTGCAAAAAACGGTTCGACTTTTCCTCTCCGTGGAAATCATATTGTTCAGGTTCTTTTTTTAGTATATCGGCAGCTTTCATTTCCTGTCGAAAATTGGTCAATTGATGTTCGCTGATGATCCCCAAAGTTTTTGCCCGAATGGCCAATGCTTGTATAGAAACGCCATACTGTCGTTTCAACAAGCCGAATTCATGCAAAAAAATAAGGCGGCGATTTTCGCCCAACTCTTTCCGCAAGCGTCCGGCAGGAATGAGCAGGGCAGCGGCAAAAGCATTGCAAAGCTGTTCTTGTTCTTTTTCGGGAAGTTGAACATCGAATTCGAGCAAAAGATGAGCGAGTTCATGCAAAGCCGTAAAACGCTTGCGGTCATTGGAATGCGTTTGGTTAAGCACAATGACCGGCGTTTGACCTACCCAGGCAGAGAGCCCGGAAAAACCGTCGTCCGCTTCAATTTCCAGCAATTTAACGTTTAAATCCTCCAGCGTTTCGATGACGTTGCTGATTGGCGCATCGCCCATATTCCAAGCTTCCCGAAGCAACGCGGCTGCCTGTTCTACTGCTGCAACGGAACTGATCGGCTGTCTGGGCAAAGGGTTCACAAAATCCCCCTCTATGCCTGCAAGGTTTTCCAATTCCAGATAGCGTTCCAGAAAATCAAGTGCAGTTTCCCGGATTCGATCCTGTTCTTTTTGATGCAGCAATTCAATTTTCCGGAAATTGATGTTACCCAATACAACCTGCCTTTCCCGAAAAAAGAAATCGGGTCGTACCTGCAACGCTTCACACAAGCGGCGCAAAGAATCGCTGTCAGGTCGGGTTTGCCCCAGTTCGTAGCGGTGAAGCGCCTGGCGGGTAATGTAATTCCCCATGCGGTTGGCCAAAACCTGGAGCGAATAACCCCGCTGCCGGCGAATGGTCAGCAGGCGATCGGCGAAAGTGAGATTGGCGTCTGGCATGATGCTGTGTTTGGTTGACAAAGTTACAAAAATTAAATCAATATTGTCAACCAATTCGTTGCTTTTTCAAAGCATCATGGCTTATAAAAACCCCTCACATCTGCTGTAAACTGATCTAAGGACGGCTTATGAATATACATCATGTGCCCCGCTTCGTAGTACTTCATCTGAATGTTTTTTCGCAGCGCTTCATCTATAAACAAATGGTCGAGCGTGTATTGCGTGGCAAAATAGGGCGTCGCCAGGTCGTAGTAGCCATTGCAGATGAGCACTTTCAGGTGCGGGTTTTTGTGGATGGCTGTGCGCATAGTCTCGGAGGTGTTCAGGTAGCGGTTTTGTACATTGTTGTCATTCCAGGGCTGAACCCTGCCGGTCCGGATTTCGTAAGGCAGGTCGCTGTCGTACTTCAGTTCGCGCTTCAGGTAGTCATTGACCGCCATGCTGTAAGGCCCGTAAATGGCGCCGTTGTAGCTGGGGTCAAACTCATAGGTTTCGCCCGCATCGTCGTAGTCGCTCGCCGTGAAGCGGCTGTCTAAACGCCCCACAGTCAGGCCTTCTTCCCGGCGCAGTTCTTTGGTGAAGCGCTGAATTTGAATGCGCAGGTTGCTTTGCAGGACATAGGCTTTCGACAGCCCGGTATAAGTTGCCAATTTCGCAGCAATGCGCTCTTTTTCGCCGGCGCTCAGGCGCTCGCCCTGCATCAGAGCTAAGGTGTAGTCGTTCAGCGCGAAGGTCTCAACTTCTTTCAGCAGGTCGGGAAGCGCCGCAAAACTTTTGACTTTGCCGTGGTACCAGGCCGTGGCGGCATACGTCGGCAGGAAAAGCGGGTAGGGCAGGTCGTTGCCCCGCTCGAAGCGCGCCGTCTGAAAATTTGAAATTTGAGAAATCAGTACCAGCCCATTCAGGTAGAGTCCATAGCGATCCTGAAGATAGCCCGATAAACCGGTGGCCCGGGTGGTGCCGTAGCTTTCACCGGCTAAATATTTGGGGGAATTCCAGCGCGCATATCGGGAAGTGTAGAGCCGGATGAAGTCGCCCACCGATTGCAGGTCTTCTTCATAACCCAAAAACTCTTTTTTGTCCACGCCTTCTGCCGGTCGGCTATAACCGGTTTCCACGGGGTCTATAAACACCAGGTCGGTCCATTCCAGCCAACTGTGTTCATTGGGCACATAGCGGTAGGGCGGCGTGGTGGCGTCTCCTTTTTCTGTCATCAAAATCCTGCGTGGCCCGAGGGCGCCCATGTGCAGCCAAACGGAGGAAGAGCCGGGGCCGCCGTTGAACGTGTAGGTGACGGGGCGCGTTGCCGGGGTGGCTTCCCCATCTTTGGTATAGGCGATGAAAAAGATTTTCGCGCGGGATTCGCCTGTTTCTTTTCTCAAAACCAGGTAACCTGTTGTTGCCGTATAATTGAGGACCTGGCCGTTTTGCAGGCGCAACTGGTGCTTAGTGACGGACAACTCAGGGTCGGGTTCAACGATTGGTTTGGGGCGGTCTTCTTTTTGGGCGATCATGAGCATCGGCATTGCAGCAAGCAACAGGAAAAAAAGCAGGGAAAAGGTTTTGAGCGACATACGATTCAAGTGTTTGGATGTAGTAATGGCAGGAAGGCAAATTTAAGGCTGAAATTCATGGAAATTCATTACTTTAGGAAGTAATTTCAGCGTTTATATTGTTTGAAATAGAAACTAAAGTGGTATGAATGAAAAGCAGCCAATCGCAATTTTTCAGGATGTTGATGGTCAACTTTTTATAGAGGTTAAGCTGGAAGCGGAAACTGTTTGGCTTACTCAAAAGCAAATGGGAGTACTATTTGGGAGGGACTATAAAACTATTTCAAAGCACATTAACAATATATTCAGGGAAGGAGAATTGGATAGAAATTCAGTTGTCGCAAAATTTGCGACAACTGCAGAGGATGGTAAAATTTATCAAGTGGAGTATTACGATCTTGATGTAATCATCTCGGTTGGCTATCGGGTAAAATCTCCGAGAGGTACCCAATTTCGTATCTGGGCCAATAAAATACTAAAAGACTATTTGTTGGAAGGTTATGCTGTCAATAAAAGGAAGCTTGAAGCAGCGCACGAGAAGCTCTCGGATCTAAAAAAAGCCCTTGAACTATTGGAACAGGTAACTAACCAAACGCTGCTCAGTCCCGATGAAGCAACCGGATTGCTTAGGGTCATGACTGATTATGTTTACGCTCTGGATATACTGGATCAGTACGACCATCAGGCGCTTGCCATCAGGCAAATCAGCACCAAAGAAAAGTTCAGAATTACTTATCCGGAAGCCATAAAAGCCATAGGCCAGTTGAAAGAAAAATTTGGAGGAAGTTCCTTGTTCGGACACGAAAAAGATGACTCTTTCAGAAGTTCGCTTGCTGCAATTTATCATACGTTCGATGGAGCAGACCTTTACCCGAGCATTGAAGAAAAAGCAGCCCATCTGCTTTATTTTATTGTAAAAAACCATTCGTTTTCCGATGGGAATAAACGAATTGCAGCGTTTGTTTTCGTGTGGTTTATGGAAGGCAACAGACTCCTGTATAATAAGCAAGGTCAGAAACGAATCGCGGATAACGCTTTGGTCGCACTGACCCTGATGATTGCAGAAAGCAAAGCAGAAGAGAAAGAGATCATGACCAACGTTGTTGTCAACCTGATCAATCGCAACAATCCCTAACGCTTTCTTGTCTCTAAGGAGACTGTATCCCCGGTTCCCTTTACACTCCCAATCCAAAATTCCGTTAACTTTGCAACCTGAGAAAAACACAGGCGCCCTATGAAAATGAGATACTTATACACAGCGCTGCTCTTAGCCCTGTCTTGCTTTGCCGCTAAGGCGCAAATGTGGAACGGCACGGATACGCTCTACGGCAACGAGTGGATCCGCTACGACCGGCCCTATTTCAAAATTGCCACGGCGGAAGACGGCGTGTTGCGCATTCCTTATGAAACGCTGGCCGCGCAGGGCAGTCCTGCGGATGCAACCTTCCGCTTGTATGCAATGGGGCGCGAAGTTCCGCTTTACCTCAGCAACCCCTCCGGCACGCTTGCTACGGGTGATTATGTTGAATTTTTTGGCAAAAAAAACCGCGCCGAACTCGATCGGCACCTCTATAAAAATCCGGATACGGAATTGTTCAACCCCGAATTTAGCCTCATCACTGACACCGCTTTTTATTTCCTGACCTGGGACATTGCTGCCCCACAAGGGCCTCTGCGCTACCAGAATACGCCCAACGACCTAAGCAACCTGCCCGCCAAAGAAGCCTGGTTTTGGCACGAAGAAAAATTAGTCAGTGCGGCGGGGCTCCGGAAACAAGATTTTAATGATGTTGCCGAATCGGCTTTTCTTGCAGGCGAAGGCTACGGTTCCGCTTTTGCCAATGTGCATACCCTTTCTATCCAACCCAAATTCAACGACCCGAATGCCGGGGTGGACGCCCGTTATGACCTCCGTCTGTTCGCCCACAACAGCGCCCACAACCTCAAAATCACGGTCAACGGCGCGGAGGTTTTCACCAATGCATTCAACGGCTTCCGTGTAATCGCTCCCGTGTTTACAAAACCTGCGGCAAATTTAGCAGCCACGGAACAAATCGTCATCACCGGAGCGGCTTCCACTTCCGATCTTTATGCTTATTCGGTCATTAGCCTGCGCTATCCCCGCGCTTTCAACTTCGACAACAAGACCGCTTTTGTTTTTGAAATTCAAGGCAATGGCGCCGAACAATATGTAGAAATCGAAAACTTCAACTTCGGCACGGCAGATCCGGTGCTGTATGACGTAAGCAACCGACTGCGCCTTGTCGGCAATGCGGAAAACGGCATCATTAAATTCAAACTGCCCCCGGCTTCGGGCGCCCGCAGCTTAGTTTTGATCAACGCTGCTTCCGGATACCGAACCGTAACCGCCCTGCGTCCGGTGACGTTTACCGATTATTCCGCTGCCGACGCGCAGTTCATCATCGTCTCCAACGCCCGCCTGTTCAACGATGGGCAGGGCGACCCTGTAGCAGAATACGCCGAATACCGAAATTCGCAAGAAGGCGGCGGCTACCGAACCGTAGTGGCGGAAGTTGCACAACTTTACGACCAGTTTGCCTACGGCGTTCAGCGCCACCCTTTATCCATCCGCAATTTTGCACACTTTTCTAAAAAGCGGTGGAGCGACCCGCGCTACATATTCCTGATCGGCAAAAGCCGGCAATACAATGAATTGCGTACTGCAAGCGGCCTGGCGCATCCCAATAATAGCAGTTTTTTGGTGCCGACATTTGGTCTCCCCGGCTCAGACCACCTCCTTGTCGCCAGCAATTACACCGTGGTTCCGGTGGTTCCTGTCGGGCGCATTCCGGTGGAAACCGCTGCTGAAGTGCGACTCTACCTGAACAAAGTGCGCGCCCACGAGGCGCCCTTGGGCCAAACGCCTGCGGAGGATCGCCTCTGGCGCAAGCAGGTCATTCACCTTGGCGGCGGTGGCAGCGTGACGGAACAAAACGACATCCGCAATAAATTGCTCAATTTGGAATCCTTGCTGGAAAACAGCGATTACGGCGCCAGTGTGGTTTCATTTTACAAAA
>JBJXFD010000599.1:0-15189 GCA_046153985.1 Saprospiraceae bacterium | reverse complement strand
CCGATCTTAGAATCTACGGAATGCCGGATCGCCCGAATATATCCGGGCGGATTACGGCCAAAAACGGAGCAATTACGATTAATTACCTGAAAACGCGCTACCGGTTTGAACAAAGTTTCATCACCGTCAGCAACTATCTTTTTGATGCAACGGGAACCGTATTGTTCGACAAATTCAACAATACCGCAAAAATTACCGGCGGGTTAACCCACAACCACCTCAAAGAGCTGGGGGTATCCGCTACAGTAGATACTAAACGTTTCCTTTGCTTAGATACCCAAAAAGGTGACAACGACTTGTTTTATGGGCAGGCTGTGGGCAGTGGCAAAATCAGATTTTCCGGCTCATTCAAAAAAACGGACATCTACGTCAACGCTACCGTAGGAGACAGTACGCATATCGTGATTCCAATTTCGGATGAAAGCAGCGCCTCTGAATTGAATATGATCCGCTTTGTGGACAAACAACAGGAACGCACAGAGCTGGAAGCGAAAAAGAAGGCCATGGCCGCCTCGAAAAACCTGGCGATCAAAGGGCTGCCTTCAAACAAATCATCAGCCCTCAACCTTGAAATGGAACTCAAGGTTACGGACGCAGCCCAGATTGAATTGGTCTTCGATGAACAAACCGGCGACATCATCAGGGGCGCCGGGCGGGGAAATCTAAGGATCGTAGTGCCCCGGGAAGGCGGGTTCCAGATGTACGGCGATTACATCATCGAGCGTGGCAGCTACTTGTTTACGTTGTACAATGTTGTGAACAAGGACTTCCGAATCAAGCCGGGCGGCTCCATCGTCTGGAGCGGGGAACCGTTCGGGGCACGGATCAAGCTGGAGGCAGAATACAAAGATTTGCGCGCCTCGGTCTCGAACCTGATTCAAGAATACCTGCTTAATGCGCCAGATGATTTAAAGCGGGAGGCGGGCAATGCGACCCAGGTTGCACTGACGCTGATGCTCGAAGGGGAATTGCTCAATCCTTTAATTAGCTTCGACATCAGTTTTCCGGCGCTTACTGGCCAGCTACAGACTTATGCTGAAAACAAACTCAGGACGCTGAAACAGGATCAAAACGAACTCAACCGGCAAGTGTTTGGTCTCATCGTCGCCGGCCAGTTTTTACCAACGGACATTGCACTCCAAGGGAGTGAAATTCTGTACCGCACCATGAGCGAATTGTTGTCTAATCAACTTTCCAGGCTGCTTACCGAGTTGTTTTCGGAGGTCATCGGCGACAGCAAGGTCGTTTCAGGCATCAATTTTGATATTGCCTACAACCAATACCAGTCGCTCGACCTGAGTCAGGGCACCAATGTGAACAGTGGAAGAGAATTCCAGGTGAGCATTACCCAAAATTTTCTGAACGACCGGCTTTCCGTTCACCTTGGCGGCAATGTAGATTTTGGCAACAACATCCGCATTACCCCGGATAACCCGGGAGGGGCCTTTCTGGGCAACGACCTGGTGATTGAATACGTATTGAACGACGACAAAACATTGAAACTCCGTATTTACCAACGGCTCCAGCCTGACCTTGCCGGAAAGCGCCTCCAAATTGGAAGCGGCCTCAGCTACCGGATTGAATTTGACTCTTTTGCAGAGTTTTGGAGGAAACTCAAACAGGATACCGGGAAGCAGTAATTTCCTCTCTTCAACAATTCATTTTCGCCGTTTTAATTGATTCGCCAATCATTATTTGGGAATAATGCCGCTTTTGCCGTATTAAATGATAAAAGAATTGGAGCGGATGCTTTGGAAATGCCACTTGTTTGTCTAAATTCGCCGTCGGACCTGTTGTGTTCCCTTCGCACATACATTCCAATAACAAAACAAAACTGAAAAGCGTGCTTTACAAGGTCAAACTAAAAAACGCCGATGAGGAGGTGATCATAGACGATAAAGTCTATGAATACCTGACCTCAGACCCTTACTTGGTAAAAGTAGATTTCATCAACAACCTTCGCCGCCATTCCAGCGGGTGCGCCGTGTTTCAGAAAACATGGAAAAAAGCCGGCGGCGGCGGATACAAAACAGAGACGATCTACCTGCACAAAATGATTGCCGAAAAATTCCTGTCCGACACCAAAACCAAGGAAAGAAGATTGGTGGGTGCTGCGAATGGCAATAAACTTGATTGCAGGCTGGAGAACCTTTTGTATCGCTCTCGTTCGGTGGCCAGCAGAAAGCGAAAAACAAGCAGCAAAGCAGGATACACGGGGGTTTACAAAGAAAACAACCGCTATCGCGCTGTCATTTCAATCAACCGGAAATCGGTACACATTGGCATGTTTTCTACAGCCGAAGAAGCTGCGCTGGCCTACAACAAGAAGTCGAAAGAACTGTATGGAGAAGACGGAAAATTGAATCTTGTAAAATCTAAATAATAGATTATCAGGACTTTAAACACCGAGTCATTTCTCTTTTACCAGGCGGTCCAGGTAATGCGTCTACCTGGAAACCTACTGCTTTTAAGTTCCGTTTGACGTATCCTTTGGCACAGTAAGTGACCATAATCCCACCCGGCTTCAGCGCTTCGTAGATTTTTTTCAACATGGGCTCTTCCCAAAGCTCGGGTTGTGCGTCTGGGGCAAAAGCATCGTAATAAACCAGATCAAATTCCCCGGAGTATTGAATGTCGTGGAATGAAATTTGGCGTTTCAGTAAATGAAAATATGTTGTTACATGAGAAGCACTTCCAAACGGCGCGGCATGCAATTTCATGAAAAGGGTAGGGGGCTCTGGCTCAAGGATTTGAGGATAATTGAGCGCAGCAGCCTGTTCGATCGAAATAGGAAAAGCTTCAATGGATTCGTAATGGACTTTTAAGTCAAGGCGCTGAGTTTCCAGCAGGGTGAGATAGGCATTCAGGCCAGTGCCGAACCCAATCTCCAGAATTCTAAGCTGCTTTGATTGCAGTGCTTTCCAATGTAAACCGGCTTGAATAAAAACGTGTGAAGACTCCTGAATAGCGCCATAGCGGGAATGATAGCTTACGCCGAAAACACCCGATAACAAAGAGTGGGAGCCATCCTGTGTTTCAATGAGGGCGTTTTCCATAACCATGTGCGTCTTAAACCAGTTCAGGCAAACATTCCCTTATTTCTACGGCATTAATGTCTAAATGGGAGGATTCACAAATACACTCCCCATTTTTGATGAGTAACAGTTGGGGAGACTCGTGGTAGACCTCAAATCGCGTTGCAATTTGATCTGAAACATTGCGATGCGCCAGCAAATCAAGATAATAAGGCCGTACCTCCTCAAGGGAGAAATCCCATTGCTCCTCAAGGCGATATTTAGCCGCAGCGCTGATGTTACAGCGGGTACTGTGCTTAAAAATCACACAAGGAATATCATTTGAGAGCGCAGCAATCTCATCGAGCTGCTCTTCCCGATCCAAAACCAACCAGTTGATCATTACAGTTATTTTCCTAATACAATCTGAACAGATTGCTGAACAACTTTGACTGCTGTTTCGTTCACAGAAAAGTTACTTGGGCAGCCGTATCCGCGGTTGCAGGAGGTTAAAGCACTGAAAGCGAGCACTGTAACAGCAAGAATGGCAAAAGATTTTACTCTTTTCATGGGAGTTTAATTAAAGATTCTATTTATTAAATGATACAAACACCGGTTGAACGCTTTTTAAGATCAGCTTATTATACCGGCAAACAAAATTTGGTGCAAAGATAAACTCAATTTTTGTATCGTGTCAAAAAAGTGACAATTTTGAGTAGAGTAGGGGAGTGGTTTGTTAAAGAAACACACCTCAAGTTATCCTTTAAGTATAAAAAATCTAAACTGTTGCTAATTTTGCACATCATCAATAGAACTTAAACGAAGCATGAGCAGAAAAATAACTCTACGCGACGCCTTGCGCGAAGCGATGTCGGAAGAGATGAGACGCGATGACCGGGTATTCCTGATGGGAGAGGAGGTCGCTGAATACAATGGCGCCTACAAAGTCAGTAAAGGAATGTTGGAGGAATTTGGCGCCCGGCGTGTCATTGATACGCCGATTGCCGAACTGGGATTCGCCGGGATCGGAGTTGGCGCAGCGATGAACGGACTTCGCCCAATCATTGAATTCATGACCTGGAACTTTGCGGTTTTGGCATTTGATCAGATCGTGAACAACGCAGCCAAGACTTTATCGCAGTCTGCCGGCCAGTACAGGTGTCCGATTGTATTCAGAGGACCGTCCGGTTCGGCAGGGCAGTTGGCCCAGCAGCATTCTCAAATGTTTGAAGCCTGGATGGCAAACACGCCTGGACTCAAAGTCATTTCCTGCATTGATCCTGCCGACGCGAAAGGCTTGCTGAAATCTGCCATCCGCGACGACGACCCGATTTGTATGATGGAATCGGAGGTTTTATACGGCTTTGAAGGCGAAGTGCCTGATGGTGAGTACCTTGTGCCAATTGGCAAGGCAGCTGTACGGCGCGAAGGCACGGATGTCACGCTGGTGTCTTTCAACAAAATGATGCTGCCAACGCTCAAAGCAGCGGAGGAGCTGGAGAAAGAAGGGATTTCCGCAGAAGTCATTGACCTGCGTACCATTCGGCCGCTGGATCACCATACCATTGTGAACTCTGTGAAAAAAACAAACCGATTGGTCGTTATTGACGAATCGTGGCCGTTTGCAGGCGTTGCTGCGGAAATAGCGTACGAAGTACAGAAATACGCATTTGACTACTTAGATGCGCCGGTCACACGTGTAAACTCAGCTGATACGTCATTGCCATATGCAGCTGCATACGTAGAAGCCTGGTTGCCGAATCCTGCTAAAATCATCAAAGCAGTTAAGGAAGTGCTGTATGTGACACAGTAAGGGCAAATAATCATTTGCCCTTGCCCTTACAGCCAAAGAAAAGCCGATCGGGTAAAGCCTGGTTGGCTTTTCTTACTTTTGCTTTAACCTATTTAACATAATATAAATTATAGGAATAAAATAAACAAAAAAAACAACATTATACTGTTTAAGCCATTTCTTCCACAGACCACGCCTCAATATTTTTACTCTGGCTGGAAAAATTAACGCCAACGCCTACCACGGGTTTGCCCTGATGCACATACGCCGTCTTGTCGATGTATTTGTAACCACCTTCTATGATTTCCCGAAAATTAAACTTCTCGTCCTTGCAGGAAAACATTTCCTTGAAAAGTGATTTGTGTGGTCCTGCCAGGACTCGAACCTGGATCAAAAGTTTAGGAAACTTCTATTCTATCCCTTGAACTACAGGACCTGTTGATGAGTGAGGGTGTCACTTAGAGTGTAATCTCGAAGCTGCGCAAAGATAGGGATAGAAATACGCGCCACGCAAGATTTTTTTAACTAAAAAAAGGGGCGCCTCTCCCCTATCCTACTGCAATTTGTGATCTTTGTCGTTACAGATCAGCCCAGATTTGCCTTTTGCACTCCCGTTTCACGGGACAAGCTTTGCTTTTTTAAAATATAAGCATTTGATTACAAGTTAATTATGTCATGGACATCGAAACATTCCGCGCTTATTGCCTTGCCAAAAAAGGCGTTGAAGAAACCTTTCCTTTTGGCCCGGAAACTTTGGTTTTTAAGGTCATGGGGAAAATTTTCGCCATCACGGGTTTGGACAGCGACACCTTTCGGGTGAACCTGAAATGCGACCCCGACCGCGCCCTGGAACTCCGCGAGGAATACGAAGACATCGTGCCAGGCTACCACATGAGCAAAAAACACTGGAATACGGTATTTTTTGAAAACGGTCTCAGTGCCGCGTTTTTAAAAGAACTGACAGACCATTCTTACGATCTGGTTGTCAGTAGCTTACCTAAATCTGTTCAACAAGAACTTCAATCCCTGTAATTCGTGGAAGACAAAGATTTTATCGTCGTTGGCCAGGGTTTGGCCGGTACCTTACTGGCGCATTTCCTGAAAGCGGCTGGGCAGCGCATCTTAGTCGTTGATCAGCCCAACGGGAATGCCGCTTCACAGATAGCAGCAGGTATCATTAATCCGGTGACAGGCCGCAGATTTGTAAAATCATGGATGATAGAAACTTTGCTGCCTTTTGCAAAAGCAACCTATCAAGCCCTTGAAAACCAGCTCAATATTTCCATTTACCACGAAAAAAATATTTTGCGGGCTTTGGCAAACCCTAAAGAAGAAAACGACTGGCTTGCGCGGGCAACGGAACCAGGTTATATGCCCTACTTAGCCGAAAAAGCAGATCCGGAAAACTACGGTCGCCACCTCCACGTGCCCTATGCCTTTGGTGAAACGAAAGGCAGCGCACAAGTGGATCTCCCCGAACTGATTGCAGCCTATCGTATTGCGCTGAAAGCAAAGGACGAATTTTCAGAAGAGGTCTTTGATTATCAGGAAATTGTGTTTTCAGAAGACGGCTTGGTGTATAAGGGTTTCAAAGCAAAAGGCATTGTTTTTTGCGAAGGTTACGGCATGAAAGACAACCCATTTTTCAGCGACCAACCCATGCGCGGGGACAAAGGGCAAGTCTTGGAAATCCAGATTCCCGGAGCCCATTTTGAAAAGATGTTCAAAGATCAGGTTTTTATTGTGCCGATGTCTGGAGGCCAATATTGGATCGGCGCTACCTACGAACCACGTTTCGACAATGAACAACCGACCGAAGCCGGGAAGGAGTTTTTGCAAAACCACTTGGCTGTCTGCCTGCAACTGCCTTTTGAGGTATTAGCTCACAAAGCGGCGGTTCGTCCCACCGTAAAAGACCGACGGCCTTTGTTGGGCACCCATCCGGATTTCAGGCAGTTGCACCTGTTCAATGGCTTAGGCACCAAAGGCACTTCGCTAGGGCCGTATTGGGCGCAGCACATGGCGGACTACCTGCTTGGCAAATTGGAAATTGACCCACAGGTGGATATCCGGCGTTTTGAATAACGCAATGATTTTTCTTACCGCAAAGCCTGCCCCGTAAAAAACGGGGGAACGCAAAGATTTTTCGCATAACTTGTCCCGAGCATCGGGAGCACGCTAGGTAGAACGCCTATGTGAACTATGTGAAAACAACTATGTGAGCTATGTGGTAAAAAAAACATATGTGGTCTCTTTATCCTACTCCGCCGCTTCCGGCGCCAATTTCACCACCAAGCCTTCCAATGCATCAGAAAGTTTAATCTGACAACCCAGCCTGGAATTTTTTTCCACAAAAAACGCCTGATCGAGCATTTCTTCTTCAGCGAGTTGAATCTCTGGCAACTCAGTGTCGCTCAACACATAAACATGGCAGGTAGAACACAGCGCCATACCGCCACAAGTACCTTGGACGGGCAACTCATAAGCTTTGCAAAGCTCCATCAGGTTCATACTGATGTCCGTTGGAGCTTCCAGGATGTGCTCCTCCCCTTCCCGATCTATCACCGTAATATTAACAGCAGCAATCATTCATCAATTATTTTGAATATTATTCAACATAAAGAGCAAGCCCCTTCAAATAAGAACTTTCCGGGTGGTACAAACTCACCGGGTGATCTGCCGGTTGCCCGAGGTCGTGCATGAGCCTCACCTGACGACCTGCTTCAAGCGCCGCAGCAACGATTGTATTGTAAAACAACGGTTTATCTACCACCTGAGAGCAGGAGAAAGTAAAAAGGATACCGCCTGGCTTTACTTTTTGCAAAGCTAAGGCGTTCAACCGCTTATATCCTTGTACCGCCTGGTGGCGTTTGGATATATTTTTTGCAAAAGCAGGGGGGTCAATGATCACGATGTCGTACCCGTCTCCCGGTTGCCTCAGTAAATGCATTACATCGTCGGTGACGCTTTGGTGAACGCCCCCGGAAAATCCATTCAGCGCCACATTCCGGTCGGTTAATTCCATTGCTTTTTTAGAAGAATCTACAGAATCCACCCGAGCTACACCTGCTTTCAGGGCATAAACACTGAAGCCGCCGCTGTAACAGAAGGCGTTCAGCATTATTTTCCCGGGGGCATAGGTCGCTACTAAACGGCGGTTATCGCGCTGGTCGAGGAAAAAGCCGGTTTTTTGGCCGGTTTCCCAGTCTACCTGGAAAGAATGTCCATTTTCTTCAACGACCTGCTCTCCTTTTTCTCCGAATAAATAGGCGTTTTCCAGGCCCTGTGCGTATTGATCGGGCAACGTCTCCGTACTTTTATCGTAAATGGCTTCAATACGATCGCCGTACACCGTTTGCAACGCTTGCGCAATGAGGGCGCTGGCCCGGTGCATGCCAATGGAATGACACTGGATCACAGCAGTTTTTCCGTAAACGTCAATGATGAGTCCGGGCAAACCATCGCCTTCCGCATGTACGAGGCGGTAGCAATTCGTTGAAGCGGCTCCGATTATCCCGGTGACCTCCCTGTATCGGTGGGCATTGCGCAGTTTTTCCACCCAAAAGGGCAGATCAGCTTCCGTTTGCTGGAATGAAAAAAGCCGCACACAAATATTACTGTCCTGGTAATGCCCGGTTGCTAAGTAGTTTCCCTCTCTGCTATACACTTCTATTGTATCGCCGTCAACGATACTCTCTTCTTTAGACGCTACAGCCCCGGAAAACACCCAGGGATGAAAACGGCGCAAAGGTGCATCCTTACCTGGCTTCAATACCATTCGCTTCATGCAATTTTGATTGGTCGCGCCAAAGGTAAGGAACTCCGGCTATTCTTGTGCTTCTTCGCGGACGCGTTCGATTTCGCGATGCAATTCATCGAGCATCTTGTCTTTTTCTAAGAGCATTTTTTCGCGTTCGCGGAATAATTCTTTGGCAATGTCGTGGTGGTGCGGTGGTGGCGGCGGCGCCAAAATGGCGGTTGAGAAGTGGGCGTGTTCCAGGTCGTGGATACGCCTGTGCTGGCGCTGGATTTGCCCGATACTAAGACCGAGCAGCATGCACAACGCGGAAATAATCCACGGCTGCGCGCTGGAAATGGTTTGTTTCATCAGTCGGATGAATTTATGGCCTATGTGGCCCGGTGATTTGTGTGTGATGGACAAAAACCAATGATTGTTACCTCACTAACCCTTGTCCATTCATCGTTCCCTTACCTAAGTAGGAACGATTTTGTGATTTCTGGATCCAAATTAGGCATTCCTGCTCAATTTCCGAAAAGAAGGATCAGCTTTAAGGCATTTTTAACAAATGATTTCTCCTATTTTTGGACCTTGCTTGGATATTGGTCCTACGACCTGAAGTCGTAGGACCAATAAACTCTTACTTGAAGATTCGTTTTACGACCCCAAATCGTACCACTAAAAAGCAATACAGGCTATGCGAATTGATATCTTAAGTGTGATGCCCGAGTTGTTGGAGGGTCCTTTCCAGCATTCTATCCTGAAACGTGCGCAGGAAAAAGGACTTTTTGAAGTGCATGTACATAGTCTGCGCGAGTTTGGGTTGGGGAAGCACAAACAGCTCGACGACTACCAGTTTGGCGGGGGTGCAGGCATGGTGATGATGCTGGAACCTGTGGTGAATGCCATCGAACATTTTACAAACCAGCGCCAATACGATGAGATCATTTTCATGACCCCCGATGGCGAACGCCTGAATCAACCCATCTGCAATCGGTTGTCTATGAAAAAAAACCTGCTGATTCTCTGCGGGCATTATAAAGGTGTGGATGAACGCATCCGCGAACATTTTATAACGATGGAAATTTCGATTGGCGATTACGTGCTTTCCGGAGGAGAGTTGCCCGCTGCCGTGCTCGTGGATGCGATTGGAAGATTGTTGCCGGGGGTTCTTGGCGACGAAACCTCTGCCCTATTCGATTCTTTTCAGGATAATTTGCTGGCGCCTCCTGTGTATACGCGTCCGGCAGAATTCAGAGGATGGCAGGCGCCGGGAGTACTGACGTCTGGTAATTTTAGTGCCATTGAGGAATGGCGTTATGAGCAGGCTTTGCGGCGCACGATGGAGCGGCGCCCTGATTTGTTGGAAAACGAAGATTAAATAGTGGTTGTCCATTTCATTTAGTCGAGTGTCTGCTCTTTAGAGTTCGAGAGCAAGGCGTGCGAAGGCCCAAAAGTGGAAGTTTACTCGCGTAAATGACCAATTTTGGGCCTTCGCATAACGCAGCTATCGGACTATAAAGACAGACACTTACGGCACCTGAGCTACCTTAGTTTTGTAGACTTTGATATCACCCCAAACGCCTTCTGATACATAAGGCTCCGACTTGAAGTATTCCTGGAAAGCTTCTTCTGTTTCAAACTGAACGATCATGTTGGAGCCGATCATCTTGCCTTCCTGGTCTAAAATCGCGCTTCCAATAATAAAATTTCCATTTGTTTTTAACTTTTTTGCGCCTTCAAAATGGGCTGGTCGCGCGGCCATACGGCGTTCAAACGCTCCTGCGTCTACATGGTCAAGTGCATGGATCAGGTATTGTATCATGCTTATTATATGTGATTTATAGTTTATAGAAAAGAATAAGGCAAAAAAAAGTCGCGCCTGAAAAGACGCGACCTGGTACAATAATTATAATCCCATGAACATATCCAAATCAATGTGACCCAGGAAGGGTCAAGAAATAATCGCTTCCACACTTGCATGAAAACGATTATTTCGTAACTTTGCAACAGACTTTAGTGCTTTCATTAATCCCATGAACGTGATCGGGGCCAGCTTTGCAGAGCTGGCCTTTTTTGTTTGTTGCTTTATCTTTGTAGAGATCATTTTGTTTTAAAAGATAGTAAGTCGCCCAAAAGTTTCGGGCGACCCACTACTAACAAATTATAATCCCATGAACATATCCTCAATAGATAGTTGCCGAAACTTTTTTTCGACATTTTGCAACTGCTTTTAATTAGTTGCTCTTTGATGATACAAATATTCAACAATTCCTCGCCTGAAACAAAGACAAAAAAACGGCATTGTGAAATTTTCACAATGCCGTTTTTGTTTTCATTAGCTCTGACTTTCAATGAATTGAATTTAAAATAGTGTCTTCAAAGTGAATAATAACGCTTCCTTTTTGGTGAATAAAGCACCGAAAAAAGATGATTATTTTTCGATTACGATCAATTTACCTCCAAATAAGTGTGCTGGCCACTCCATCCGGTAGGCATAAACGCCCGATTGAAGGTTAGAAGGAAGGTTGATTCGGACGCTTCCGACGAGGTTTTTTTGCCTGAAGATTGAGCGACCGGATGCATCGAGCAGGTGAAAGGTATAATTTCCGGGAATTTGTGTTCGGATGTTCAGCGTTGAACCGGGGCTTAAAACGTTTGGAAACAACAAAACCGGTTCCGGCAACAGCTCTTCATTTTCGGAAACTGACACAATTTGGTTAGTGTCTATACCAATCAGGTACTGTCCCAAAAACTCAACGGCATTCCCTTCCCCGAAGGTGGCTGCCCCATCGGCTCCGGCAGCGGCAGAAGTTGCTGCAGCCTGTTCCAGCCAGGTATCCCCTTCTCCGTTTTCAATTCGGATAAAAAGCTTCAGGCGCGAAGGATCGGTTTCATCGCCCTGGCTCACCGTGCCAATTTGATCAAACCGGATGCTCGAAGGTTCTGAAAACAAAGGGTTGGCGCCGTAATTATTCAATACCCAGTAGCTTCGACTGAAGACGCCGGTGTCCGGGAATACATCGGGCGCTAAATTGATGCGGGTGGCGACTACCTCACCCGATGGCAGGTCGTTTTGAAAGGATATACCGAATCCCGTCCCTTCAAATTCAAAATCGCCGACTGTGTTCAAATCTAAGCGCTTGCTCACGCCCTGGCCCAAAGGCGCGGTGGAAGTGACCCGGGTTGCGCCGCCGGTCAATTCAGCATGACGTACGCCGGACCGGTCAAGTGCCTGGCCGGAAGGTTCATTGAATTGGTAATACGCAACTAATGACGGGTCGTCCGCCGGAATTTTAGTCAGGTGGCGCAATTCCCTGATTTCTTCTTGTGTCAATGAGCGGTTCCAAATGGTCACTTCGTCCATCAAACCTTTGAAATTGCGACTTTCCCAGGCGTTGTAACTTCCGAATTTAAAGGTGGAAAGGAGCGCTGGCGGCAGGCTGATATTTTGGGTCGCCCCTACCCCATTCAGGTACAACGTAACACTTCCCGGCGTAATGACCATAGCCACATGCGACCATTCACCCGGGCTGACCAACAGGTTGCTGTTCCACCACCATTGTCCGCCGTTTGGCCAGTGGTAACCCAGCATGTTGTTGCCACTTTTGAAATTGAATCCGGCAATGGCATCGTTCATTACAATGCCACTGTAATCGGGTTGGATGCCGTCCGGTTTAATCCAGGCGGAAATGGTTAATTGGTTTGTAGATTGTTCAAAATCAAATGTTTGGGCGTAATCTCCGGTTGCATTGCACGAAAGTGCGTATCCCGGAATACCATCGGGTGCGCAGGCATTAGAAACCGTAATCATCTGCGGGATGGATTTTGAAGAGACCTGCCCCGTACCATCCGTAATTTGAAGGGCGACATCGTAAACGCCGGGTTGGTTGTAGACCACTTTGGGCGCTCTTTCGGTGGTCGAACTCACATAGGCTGCTCCAGGGAAACTCCAGCTCCAGGTTGCTCCGGCGTGCTGAAGAATGGAATAATCGTCAAAATAAAAGGTGTCGCGGGTACAGGAACTGAAAAGTTTGTCCACTGTGGGTTGCGCCAAAGGTGCTGAAGGCCCAGAAAAATCGCATTCCCAAAGGCCATTGCTGTAAGTGGCTAAACGAAGTTTATTTTCTTTGTAGAACGGCCGGAAAAGATTCGCATCGGTGCGCGTTGGCAAGTTCGTATTGTACAAAACCCAGTCGTTCATAGTATTATCGCGGTAAAAAACTGCGTAGTTGGTTCCAATGTAAACCCCTCCGTCCGTGCCAGCCTGGTGCAGGATAGCCTGGATGCTTTGTCCGTTCAGGGAAGGCATGGTCCAGTTTTCCCAGGAATCGCCGCCATTGGTGGTTTTGTAAATTTTGGCGCCGTCGTTGTTTTGATGGCCAAAAGCCACCCAGAGCGTATTTTCGTCTTCGGCGCTTAACGTCATGGTTCCGGCGCGTTGGGAATTGGCCGCAGGGAATGTTTTCGATACCCAGGTTGCTCCGCCATCGCTTGTTTTCCATAAGGTGGCGCCGTAGAAAGAAGTGCGTTGGTAAACATAAATGACATCGGGGTTGCTCCTTGATATTTCAAAATGCAGAAGTGGCAAATCCGGGTCTTCGCCAAATGCCCTGACCAATGAAAACGCCTGTCCCCCATTGTCCGAACGCCAGAGCTTGTTTTCCCGGCCAACATAAATGACGTTGTAGCAATAAGGATGGAATTCCAATTCGCCCGAATGCGCGGCGAAGTAACTCTCGTTGGGATAAAGCGCCAATTGCGGGAGCCTGCGCACCTGTTCCGTGAAGGAATTTGGTACAATACGGGAATCTATGTCGGAAAAATAGGCGATGTTTTTCCCGCCGGGATTCACATACCCCGTTGGCGCTTCTGCTCCGCCCAGCCGGAGGAATTGCCCTTGCTCGAAGCCATTTCGATGGGCTGTATTTCCATTGTGGTACCGCCCGCCTACCAGGAGGTCGTCGTTCCAGCCGCTGCCAAAGCCCCAAAATTCAGAGGCGATCAAGCCGTTTTTGCGGGATTCATGCGTGTTAAACAGGTTGGTGGAATAGTTGATGCCACCGTCGTTGGCAACCCACATATCGTTGCCGCTGATTTCAATTTCCTGCTGATCGGGGTGAATCCAGCCTACATTCCCCTGATAGCCGCCCAATGGCGTGAAAGTTTGCGCGCCGTCTGTAGTACGCCAGAGATTGAGGCCGCCGATCAGCACCTGATTTGCGTTGGTATGCGCAGCGGCGATTCCAAGGTTATAATAGCCCTGGTATAAAGTGTTGGTGTTATTGAGGGTCATCAGATTGGGGTGGCTGGTTGTATAAGGTCCGCCGACCGGGGGATTCGGCAAGTTCCAGGTTTCGCCGGCATCCATACTCCTGAAGACGCCGATAAAGCCGTTGTCGCCCGGTTTGGAGTCTCCTGCGAGCACTACGTAAATCGCGTTCGCATCTGCGGGTGTTACGGTCATGCGGGCGCCATCATCGCGTCGGTCGGTATTGTTTGAGGTGTACCACCCCGATTCGCGGATGTAGAAACTCGCACCAGAGTCGGATGATTTAAAAAATTCACAGCGCTTTTGAGCTGAATTGTTTTTCAACAAATAAACCACCGTGGGGTCATTGGGTTTGATTTCCAAATCCCAGCATTTGGCCGTGTACAAAACAGACCACGTTTGTCCGGCATTTTCAGAACGAAACAAGCCCGCATCGGCAGCTACCAGCAAGAGATCCGGATTGGACGGATTGATGGCAATGTCGTTGACATTCAGGTTGTTTTGTTCATAAATCATACTCCAGTTCAATCCGCCGTCAACCGTTTTGTACAGAAACCGCCCGTCACCTGCGTAAACCGTTTCCGGGTTTGTCGGGTGAACTTTGACACTCCGCACCGTACCGATTAGTGAGGTGAAGGAGGCCGGTTCCCAATTCAGCCCTTTGTCGTTGCTTCTGAAGACTCCGCCATTTTCAGTGCCGCAATAAACGATTTCCGGATTGGATTGGGATTGGTCAATGGTATAAACATTGGCTTGCCAGGAGACCCGAAGACTGGGCGTTTCTTCGCTGTACGTATCAAAAGGCCCGAGGCAGGTCCATTCTGGCGTATTGCGCGACAGGTGGCTTTGTTGTTCGAGTAAATCAAGGTAGGTTCGTTGTTCCCGACGCACCTCCTCAAGGCTTCGTTCCAATACAAACCCATCTGCACCGGTGCGGCTTTCAATTAACTTTCTCCACTTTTTGTAATATTGGGTGTGTGCGGTTTTGACAAAAGGATTTTCCCGAAACCAGGCCGCATAAGCGCGGTCAACTTCCCAAACATTGGGGTGCTCGCTGTACATCAATTGAGCCCATGGGGGGAGTTCGGCAAGCCCGACTGGTTTTTCAGCAGGAAGTTTTTGAGCAAATGAAGGTGTAATAATGGTGACGCTACACGCGATACCGAGGAGAATCGGAAGCAGGTACTTTGACATGATAAACGGAAAGATTTAAGTTAGAAACGTTGATTTTGCGCAGGAAAATCAGGGCAAAAAAAAAGCCCTTGCGACATTAGAAATGTGCAAAGGGCCCAAAAGTCATCCCTATGATTAGTTTCTTGAAAAACGTATTCATGTTTTTCAGGTCGAAGATACAGCAACTTCGTTAATCTGC